>DATJFH010000188.1:0-47913 GCA_035495815.1 Bryobacteraceae bacterium | reverse complement strand
GATCCGCCGTGCTGCTGCTGCTCTTGCCGCTCCTCCTGCCGGCGGAAGTAGCCTGGCCCGTGTCCTCTCCCGAACAGCAGGGATTCGACAAAGCGAAACTCGACGCCGTCCGCGACCAGCTGGCCGCGCACGCCACCCAGGCTTTCCTCGTCGCCCGCAACGGGTCCCTCGTCTACGAATGGTACGCGCCCGGCCGGGACCGCAATCAGAAACACTACACGGCTTCTTTAGCCAAATCCCTCGTCGGAGGAATGTCGCTGCTGCTGGCTATGCAGGACCGGCGCATCAGCCCCGACGATCCGGCCTGGAAGTACATTCCCGCCTGGAAAAACGATCCGGAAAAGAGCAGGATCACGATCCGCCACCTGGCCACGCATTCCTCCGGCATCCAGGATGCTCACCAGGAGGGCGTCAGCCACGAGGACCTGCCGGGCTGGATGGGCGAGTTCTGGAAGCGTAAGCCTGATCCGTTCACCATTTCGTTATACCGGGCCCCGGTCCTGTTCCCGCCGGGCTCGCGATACCACTACAGCAACACCGGGATGGCCGCCCTGGCCTATGCCGTCACAGCCAGCCTGCGCGGCGCTCCCGAAGACGATATCAAGACCCTGCTCGCCAGCCGGATCTATGGACCGCTGGGAATTCCGGCTTCGGACTGGTCGATCGGGTACGGCGAAGTGACCGCGCTCGACGGATTGAAGCTGTACGCCAACTGGGGCGGCGGCGGATTCACGCCGCGGGCGGCCGCTCGCGTCGGTCAACTCCTGGTTCAGGAAGGGATGTGGGAGGGCAGGCGCCTGGCCGCGTCCGAGTGGGTCGGGCGCATGGTGGCCTACGGGGGCTCCGCTGCGCCGGACCGTGTGAAGGAAGAGCCGCGCGCATTGTCGGGCCTGTGCTGGCACATCAACACCGACGGCTTCTGGCAAGGTGTCCCGCGAGACGGTTTCGCCGGACTCGGCGCGGGCGATCAGACCCTGCTGGTCGTCCCGAGCCTGAAACTGGTGGTCGTCCGCAATGGCGGCGACCTCAAAGTGGATCGCGCCCGCATCCTGTTCCGCCCCGTCGTCGAAGCGCTCGCGAGCGGCGCGTCGAAAGCGCCCTATCCGCCCAGCCCCGTAATCCGCAAGATCACTTTCGATCCGGAATCCAGCATCGTGAGAAAGGCGATCGGCAGCGACAACTGGCCGCTCACCTGGGCCGGCGACGGCGACCTCTACACCTCCTACGGCGACGGCTTCGGGTTCGAGCCGTTCATCAAGCCCAAGCTCAGCATGGGTATCGCGAAGGTGACCGGCCCGCCGGCTGCTTTCCAGGGCATCAATATCCGCTCCGATTCCATCGAGCGCAAAGGCGACGGGCCGAAGGGACTCAAAGCCAGCGGCATCCTGATGGTGGACGGCGTCCTCTACATGTGGGTGCGCAACGCCGGCAATTCGCAGCTCGCGTGGTCGGCCGACCGTGGCGCGAACTGGAGTTGGGGATTCCGGTTCGACCAGAGCTTCGGGTCGCCAGCGTTCCTGAATTTCGGCCGGAATTACGAAGGCGCGCCGGACGGCTATGTGTACACCTATTCGCAGGACGGACCGAGCGCCTACCAGGTCGATGACGGAATCGTCCTGGCGCGGTCGCCGAAAGACAGAATTCGCGATCGCGGCGCGTACGAGTTCTTCGTGAAGCTGGACGCCGACCGGCAGCCGGTCTGGACGAAGGAGATCGCGCGGCGCGGGCAGGTGTTTTCATATCCCACCGGCTGTCAGCGCCTGGACGTCGTCTACAATCCTGGCATCCGGCGTTACCTGATGGCGCTGAGCTCCGGGCACGAGGGAGCATGGGGTATCTTCGACGCGCCCGCGCCATGGGGGCCATGGACCACCGCCTTCCATACCGCCGCCTGGGGACTCGGCGGCACGCACGGCTACCGCCTGCCGTCGAAATGGATCTCCCCGGACGGAAGAACCATGTGGCTGGTGTTCTCCGGAGTCAAGCCGAACGACGCCTTCTGCGTCCGCCGCTTCACGCTGGAGTGAGGCAATCCCGCCTCTTACAACAGCCGGAAATTCACCTCGACCGTCGCGCGCACCACCACCGGCATGCCGCTCTTCAGCCCTGGTTTGAAACGCCAGTGCTTCACGGCTTCAATCCCTCTCTCGTCGAGTCCGAGTCCAATGCCGCGGGCGACATGCACATGGCGCGTGCGTCCTGCCTGGTCGACCTCGATCGTCAGCAACACCGCCCCGGAATACTTGGCTTTGCGCGCTTCCTCGGAATATTCCGGATCGACTTTGAACACCAGCAGCGGCGCGGTCACCCCGCCAGCGGCATCGTACACGTCTGCGTCCCCGGCGGCGCCCGGACCCCGGCCCGGCCCAAGTCCGGAATCGCCGCCGTCCCCGATTCCGCCCCGTTGCCCGGACCGTTCGACGGTGGACCGATTTTGCCCAGCCGGTCGCCCCAGACGGACATGCGGTTGTTGGCGATTGGCAGGTCCGGCGGTCCGATCAGGGTCGGTTCGATCAGCAGCCTGGGACTCTCGTTGTGGCTGACCGCCGCCGGGGGCGTCCATTGGCGTGCCGCGAACTTCGGCGCGCGGCCCAGAGTCGCCGGCGTCGGCGAACGGTCTCCGCCGCTGCCCCCGCCGCTCGCCATCCTGGCCGCCGCCGGCGGCATCATCAGTGGCGCGAAGATCCGTGCGGCCTGTCTGACCTTCACCTGTACGACGGGACTCGACAGCACGGTAAACAGCAGCTGCCCGCGATGCCGTGCAGCAGCAGCGACATCAGCCCGGCCGTGGCGCGTGATCCTGGCGGGCTTGCGAAAGGCTTCCGTATCCGGTGGGTAATCATGCGCTCCGCCCAAGCAATCCGCGCTCCCCCGGATAAACGCAGGAAGCCTTTGGCCGATCGCACGGCGGGGGTGAGACGCGGAGTCCACGCTGTGCGCGCCAGGTCACATTGCCCGATTTCCGGCATGCGCGAAAGCCTACTCGCCCGCTGTTGACCGGATGCGCGGGCCGATGCTAGCTTTGATATGCCATGAGCCTGCACATCAAATCACCGGGTGAGAAGCCCGGCGTCTATCCGGTTGCCGAGCGCGGCAGGGACCTCAAATACCTTTCGTTCACCATCGTCGAAATGTCCGGCTCCCTGTCTGAACACTCCTTCGACACCGCCGGCGAGGAAGTCTGCCTGGACTTCTACTCCGGTCCTGTTCGCGTGGAATCGGAAACGCCGGACGGCCGGTGGTCGGCCGATATTCCCGCCCGCGATTCGATGCAGCAGGCCGGCTCGATGGTCTACCTGCCCGCGGGCAGCCGCGTGAAGCTCTCGAGGCTCGACGGCGCAGCCAGGGTCACCATCGCCTCCGCGGCCGGGAAGCCGGGCGGACGGCCGGTTCACGTGCCGCCGGCCGAAGCCGTCGGCATCCAGGTCGGAAAGGACAACTGGACGCGGTCCGTTTTTACTCATATCGCCGACAATGTCGATGCGGCCCACCTGATCGCCGGCGAAACGGTGAACCGTCCCGGCGGCTGGTCGAGCTGCCCGCCCCACAAGCACGACCGGTTCGCCCCGCCCGCGGAAGTCCCCATGGAAGAGGTCTACTACTTCCAGGTGGAGCCCCGACAGGGCTTCGGCTTCATGCGCGTCTACACCGATCCCGCCGATCCGCAGCCGTTCGATTACGCCTATCCCGTGGAACATGGGGATACGGTACTGATTCCGCGCGGCTACCATCCGGTGGTGGCCTGTCCCGGTTATTCCTTGAACTATACGTGGGTGCTCGCCGGAGAAGGCCGTAAGTACGGGGCCTGGAGCGACGATCCGAAGCATTCCTGGATCAAAGCTTAGTACGGTGGGTCTGGACCAACCGTACCGCCTGTATACTGGCAAAAACCCAGCCAATTACTGAATTTCTCGGATCGCGATGAGACGGCCCGGCTCTTACACTGGGGTCAGTCATGCATGAAAAGCCGGATCTGCGTATTGCCGTCGTGGTCGGTGTCACCCTTGCTTTCCTGATCGCCATCGGGAATCTCTACTGGCAGGTCGAGCGAATGCGGGTGGAAATGGCGAATCTCCGCCAGACTATCGTCGGCGAGGTCGCCAAAATGGCCCAGGCCGCCACCCAGGCCGTGAACGCCAGCAAAAAAGCTCCCGCCGCTCCCGAGCCGAGCCGCAAGATTCTGGACACCATCAAGCAGGAGCTGGCCGACGAGCTCTCGACCGCCCGCCGCCAGGCCGCCGCCGCCGCGCAGTCGGCGAAAGCCGACGCCGTGAAGCATGCCGACAAACTGGCCGAGCGCATCGGCGAGGAGCGTCTGAGCCAGCATAAGGAAGTCATCGGCGAGCTGGGCCAGATCAAGAACGTCGAAGCCGCCACCACCGCCAAGATCGATGACGTCAACAACGACATCGTCAATATCAAAAACGAAGTAGCGCTCACCCGCCAGGAGCTCCAGCAGACCGTCAGCGAGCTGAAGCGCGTAACCGGCGATCTCGGTGTCCAGAGCGGATATATCGCCACCAATGCGAAGGAATTGCAAGCGCTGCGATTGCTGGGCGAGCGCAATTACTTTGATTTTCACATCGAGCGTACCGGCAAGCCGCAGCGCGTCGGCGACGTATCCATCATCCTCAGGAAGACGGATACCAAGCACAACAAGTACACCCTCGAAGTTCTGGCCGGCGACAAGAAGACCGAGAAGAAGGAAAAGACGGTCAACGAGCCCGTGCAATTCTATGTCGCCAAGACCCGCCGCCCGCTGGAGATCGTCGTCAACGAGATTCAGAAGGATTACGTGATCGGATATCTCTCGGCCCCGAAGGAACTGGTCGTCCGCAACGATTGAAGCCGTACAGGAGCAGTGAGCCGCCGCTGCCTATTCGATCGTGAACAGGTAGGCGATCAACTGCTCCATGTCGTGTGGGCTGAACTTGTAGGCGGGCATGATCGTGTTGGGCGACATCACCTGAGGCTCCACGAAATGACGCTCCACCCACGTCCTGGTTCGACGCCTCGACAGACCGTCCAGCGGCGGACCCACGTTCATGCCGTTGCCGTTCACCTGGTGGCAGCCGCCGCATAGATTGGCCTGGTAAACCATGGCGCCCTCCACCGCGAAGTCCGGCGCCGATTCGAGCGCCTCCGCGTTCCTCGGTGTCAGCTTGAGCAGAAACGCCGCCAGCGCGTTGAGCTGCGGATCGCTCAGCCGGATCGGCGGCATCGATGAGCCCGGGACCATCGAGGAGGGACGCTTGAAATGCGCGATCATCCAGTCCGCCGAGCGGTGGATGCCGGACCCCGCCAGGTCCGGGCCTACCTTCGGTTTTCCTTCCCCCACCGTGTGGCAGGCGATGCAGTTCTCCTTGCGGAAATAGCCGATGCCCGCCATTTCCTGCGGCGTCAGCTCCATCCAGTCCGTCGGACCGGAGTAATCGATTTCGGCCGTGTCCGCCTTGGGCGTGGAGAGGATAGCCGCCGCCGTCAGTCCGGTCCACGCCAGTAATGCCAGCCCCGCCACGCTGATGGCCACAACTCTCTTCGAGACCTTGATCATCCGCCCTCGATCGATGAAGGGAACCAGAAAGAGAGCCAGCACCGCCAGTCCCGGCAGCACCACGCTGCCGAATACCTCCAGCGGCCCTTCGAACGCCTTCAGAGTCTGAAATAGGAACAGGAAATACCATTCGGGACGCGGTGTGTAAGTGGTGTCGGTCGGGTCGGCGATCCTCTCCAGCGGAATGTGCACCAGCACCGCCATCAGGAACAGGATCACCACCGCCACGAAGATCGCCACCGTGTCCTTGAACACCTGCTCAGGATAGAACTTCTTGGGTGGGCGCGCCTCGTCGCCCGGTGAAGGGGCCACCCCGTGCTTCCGCACCAGGTACACGTGCAGGAGGATCAGCGCCGTGGTGAAAGGCGGCAGCAGCAGCACGTGCAGGCCGTAGAAACGGGCGAAGGTGACCACTCCGATCGCGCCCTCGCCGCCCAGAACCCGGCTCAGATACGGCCCCACCAGCGGCGCCTGGCCGGCGATCTGGGTGGTGACCACCGTGCCCCAGTACGCCCGGTTATCCCAGGGCAGCAGATAGCCGGTGAGTCCGAATCCCAGGGTCAACAGCAGCAGGAACACCCCGGCGATCCAGGTGGCTTCCCGCGGCCTTTTATAAGCGCCCCAGAGGAACACCTGCAGCATGTGCAGAACCACGATCACGATCATCATGCTCGCGCCCCAATGGTGCAGCCCGCGAATGATCCGTCCGCCCGTCAGCTCGGTAATGATGTAGCGCAGGCTGTTGTAGGCGTCGCCCGGTGTCGGCGCGTAGTTGAACGCCAGCAGGATGCCGGTGAACCCCTGCAGCAGGAAAAGGAACACCGCGACGCTTCCCAGCACCTGATGCCAGCTGCTCGAAGCCGGAATCTCTTCGTAAAGGAAGCTCTTGATCGCCGTCTCGAGTCCGGTCCGGTGATCGGCCCATTCGGCCACCCGCTTCAGCATGCTCCCCTCGACCCTGGTTACTTTATCGCCCACGTTAACCCGCCGACTCCTTGGATTCGTGAATCTCGCCCAGAAGAAGCCTGTTCTTCTCGACCTTGCTTTCATACCGGTCGAGCGCGCGGGGCGCCGGCCCGGCCAGCACTTTTCCGTCCATCGAAAAAACGGAAGTGTGACAGGGACACAGGAATTGTTTCTTCGGCTCGTCCCAGTGATAAGCGCAGCCGAGGTGCGTACACTGCGGCGCCAGGGCCACGATCTCCCCGCTGTCGAGCTTCACCGCCCACGCCGTGCTCTTCTCGCTCAGGATACGCCAGCCGTCCACGCGGTTGCGCCGGAATACCATCTCCACCGGTGAATTGGGCTTCATCTTGGTGATGTCTCCGGCGTCCGCCCAGTCCTGCTCCTTGCGCAGTTTGGGCGGAAACAGGAGATAGACCGCGGCCGGAATCGACAACGCTCCACCCATGGCAGCCCAGAGTCCGTAGATGGCGGCGAGAAAGAATGTCCGGCGATCGGTGCTTTCCGTATCCATTGCTCTCATTCTAAAATGCTCGCGCCGATGCAAGTGTTAAAATGAATTCCCTATTTCGGACCCAGCAGCGTGAACACCCTCTGATCGAACAAGATCACCAGGATCGCGGCAGCTCCGAGGAAGCTTCCGAACGGCAGCTCGTAGGTCTTGTGGTCCTTGCGCGCCAGCAGGACGTAAGCGATGCCGAAAACCGAGCCCATCAGGGAACCCAGGATCAGTGTTCGAAGAACCCCGGCCAGACCGATGAAAGCTCCAACGGCGGCGATCATTTTTACGTCGCCGAACCCCAGTCCTTCTTTGTGGCGAATACGATGGAACAGCTCGCCGGTCAGCCAGAGAAACGCGGCCGGTACGGCGGCCCCGATCGCCGCCTCGGCCAGGGAAAGGCGGGGGCCTCTCAGCGAGGATCCCATGATCGTGAAGATGAATTCGCTCGCGCCGTCCCGCACCGGAACTACCCAGCTCAAGGCCAGGCCGGCTGCCAGGCCTCCCAGCGTAAACTCGTCGGGGAGAATCAATTCTTCCAGGTCGGAGAAAATCATGCCCGTCAGCAGGGCCGAGAGAAAGCAGTATTTCAGGGCCTCGAGCGTCGGTCCGAGCGCCGCCACGAACAGGAAAAACAGCGCGCCCGTCAGCGCCTCGACGATGGGGTAGCGGGCCGGAATCGTCTGCCGGCAGTGGCGGCACCGGCGGCCCAGCAGGAAATAGCTGACCAGCGGGATATTGTCCGACCACACGATAGGCTTTTCGCACTGCGGGCAGTAGGAGCGGGGCCGAACCACGGAAAGGTCGCGCGGGAGCCGGTAGATGCACACGTTGAGGAAGCTGCCGATCAGCAGCCCGAACAGCCCGGCCAGCGACGCCTCTAGCATTGGAGGACCCTCCGGTAGACCTGCGTGGTGGCTTCCACCATGGCGCCGACCGTGAACCGCTCTTCCACTGCGCGGCGCGCGTTCGCAGCCAGCCGGAGCGCCAGCTCCCGGTCCCTCGCGAGTCGCAGCATGGCCCCGGCGATCTCGCCCGCGGAGTTTTCCACCAGCAGCCCGGTCTCTTCATGCGCCACGATTTCGGGCAGTCCTCCCACGCGGCTGGCAACGACCGGCACGCCGGCCGACATCGCCAGCAAAACCCCCGAACCGAGTCCTTCGCTGTACGTGAGATAGAGGAACAGGCCGGCGCCCGGAAGCTCGCGTTCCAGGTCCGCCGCGAAGTGGATCGGGAGTCCCGCCAGCCCGGCAGCCTGCAGCGACAGCGCGGCGCCTTTTTGGGGATCGGACGAGGCGGGCGCGAGAACCCCTTCGCCCGGGCTGGATGGAGTAAGCAAGGGAACTCCATCGTACACCACGGAGACCCGCTCGGGTCCAACTCCCGCTCCGGCCAGCACGCTCCTGACGTATTCCGAAACGGCGATGAAATGCCGCGGCCGCGCGTATTTCAGACGCGACAGCCCGCCGCCGATCGGGAAGGCGACACGCCTCGAGACCACCAGCGGCGCGGCTGACAGCAGCGCGGCTATCGTGTGCGACCGGGCGTCATGGGCGTGAACCAGGTCCGCCCGCCGGGAATGCCGCCGCACGGCTGGCGCGCTCAGCGGCGCGGCGTCCAGACGCATCTCGCGCGCTCTTTCCAGGCAAGGAGAGTTCTGGCGCGCGAGCAAGGTTACGGTGTGGCCCGCCCGCGCCAGCCCCTCGGCCAGACGGACCGTCTGCCATTGCCCGCCCCGCATGGAAGGGCCCGAATCGAGGTGGAGGATATGCATCGCTGTCCGCGATCTTCCACTGTTCCGGTTTTCGGCCGTGGTTGTCAACACGGTCGGCACGGAACGGCCCCGGGCCGGGACCCAATGTCGAAAGTACGGGGCAGGGAAGCGGGCGGCGGAACACGGGAGTTCCTCTAAGTTCCTGGCTGTGACGGCGCGGGCGCTACAACGGCGCAACCCGCATCCGTACGATCACCTGCCGGCAAGCCGGGGACCCGTGACGATGCGATTACCGGTTTTTCCGAAAGCCCAGCTCCAAGGCGATGAATACCAATAGGCCTGCCAGGACGCCCGTCAGCAGGTTCAACCGTCCGCCGGCCGAGTGGTATTTGGCGCCCGACTCGTCAATCTCCAGGTAGCCGACCGGGTTCACCACCATCCCCCCGCCGCCGCCGAAACCGGACTCCGGTTCGGATTGGCTGCGCCGCCGGCCGCCGCCACCGCCGATTCCCCAGCGTACCTGGGCAATGGGTACGACCGTAGTGCGGTCGCGCACGATCGGCTCGCCAAATACGGTAGAGACATTGGCCCGCGACCGGATGATCTCGGGCAGCTGTGTCAGGAAGTTGTCGCTCCCCGTGACGAAGGCGACCTCGGAATTCGTTGCGTTCATGGTTTCTCCTTGGCTGGAAGGAGAACAGCAACTCGAAGACCAACGACGCGGCTATTCCAGCTCAACGGCTGTGGCGCCCGGAGTGACCGCCGGATCTGCCCCCGGAGTTTCCACCGTCGCCGCCCCGGTTTCCACCGCCGCCTCCCCCGGATTGCGGCGCGCTGAACGAACGCTGGCTTCCTCCGCCACGGGAACTGGGGGCATTGTGGTAGACCGGGCCACCGCCGCCGCGTGGCTGGTAGTGGTTGCCGCTCGACCGATTCTCGAAGCTGCGCGTGGGCGCGCTTTGCCGGGGCATACTCATGCCCGGCGTACCGCCTCCCCGCTGCATGGACCTTGGCGCCGCCTGGAATCCCGATGATCCCCCGCCACTCCGCGGCGCGCTGAAGGATTCTCTTCGCGACCCGCCGAAAGCGCTGCCTCGATCGCGGTAATTGGGGATCGCCGTTCCGCCCCCTGCGCCGCCGTACCGGCTGCCGCCTGGATCCCGATAACTTGGGCCGGGCTGTGGAACGGCGCGCTGTCCGTTAAACCGGCTCCCTCCCGAATCCCGGCTCCCCGGCATGGACTGGAATCCCGATGACCCGCGCTGCCCGTTGAACCGGCTAGTCCCCGAATCCCGACTCCCCGGCGTCGATTGCAAACCCGCCGATCCGCCGCGCTGCCCGTTAAACCGGCTCCATCCCGAATCCCGGCTCCCCGGCGTAGATTGGAATCCCGACGATCCGCGCTGCCCGTTGAACCTGCTCGTCCCCGAATCCCGACTCCCCGGCGTGGACTGGAATCCCGACGACCCGCCGCGCTGTCCGTTGAACCGGCTCCACGCCGAATCCCGGCTCCCCGCCGTCGATTGCAAACCCGAAGACCCGCGCTGCCCGTTGAACCGGCTCGTCCCCGAATCCCGGCTCTCCGGCGTCGATTGCAAACCCGACGATCCGCCGCGCTGCCCGTTGAACCGGCTCCATCCCGAATCCCGGCTCCCCGGCATGGACTGGAACCCCGACGACCCGCGCTGGCCGTTAAATTGGCTCGTCCCCGAATCCCGGCTCCCCGGCGTGGACTGGAATCCCGACGACCCGCCGCGCTGCCCGTTAAACCGGCTCCATCCCGAATCCCGGCTCCCCGGCGTGGATTGGAATCCCGACGACCCGCCGCGCTGCCCGTTGAACCGGCTCCATCCCGAATCCCGGCTCCCCGGCGTCGATTGGAATCCCGACGATCCACCGCGCTGCCCGTTGAACCGGCTCGTCCCTGAGTCCCGCCCTCCCAACGTGGACTGGAATCCCGACGATCCCCCGCGCTGTCCGTTGAACCGGCTCCATCCGGGGGACGATCCCTGTTGAATCGCGCTGCCGCGCCCAAAGCCCGTCGATCCCCCCACGCCGGCAAAAGTTGACGCATTTCCGCGGCGGCTCGAAAACTGTCGCGAGAAAGTATTGGTCCGGGGCACATAACTCGCCTGGCGGTCGCTGAAACGCAGTCCCCCGCCGCTCGCACGGAAAGGCAGCCCGCCATTCACCAGACCTGCCTGGCCAAGCTGGTTCCGCGAGACCGAAAAATTGCGTCCGAACCGTCCGCCCGCGAAGCTCCCGGCGCTGATTCCCGTAATCCCATTGTGCCTGGCATTCCGGAAGGAAGAATAGATGTTGTAGTCGTTCACCACCGAGAATCCGCGTCCGCGGCCGTACCACGGGCGGTATGTTTCGAACGGCGCCAGCGGAACCCAGCCCACGTTCCCGAACCCGAATCCGAAACTGGATGAGCGGCCGCCGAAACCGAAGAACCCTACCACCGCTGGACGCCAGTAGTAGCGCGAATAACGCGACCCCGGATACCAGCACCAGCCGGACGATCCGTAGAACCAGTTCCCGTAGTGATACGGCGCCCAGCCCCAGGGCTCGTCCCCCAACCACGTCCAGCCGTAATAATCCAGGTAGGTCCAGCGCCCGTCCCGGTACGGCGCCCAGCCGGCAGCCACCTGCGGACGCCAGACTTCACCGTATCCCGGCTCGGTCGTCCACTCGCCGTACGCGTCCAGGTCCTCGGCGCCGTAAACATCGCTGCTCACGTACTGGTAGCTGCGCGAGCTTTCGAGCGTCCGGTCGCGCCCGGCGCACCATTCGTCCCACGCGTCCCGCGGGATGGCGGCCGTGATCTGGAACTCCGGATCGGAAGCCGGTCCCCGCGCGATCATCGTCTGTCCGGCGGACAGCGTTTCGGCGCCCCGCGGCGTATAAATCTCCACTTGTCCGGAGCGCACCGTGATCTCCGTCTGCCCGTCGTCGAGAACCGTCACCCGCACTTCGCCGCGATTCACCGGACGAACCGAAACCGTCGGAGTTGCGATCTCCACCTGAGCGTTCGATTCCCGGAGCACCCGATACGTGACCGTGCCGCGGGCCAGCTGCATCCCCACCCGATTCTGCTGGAGGTCTGTGATCTTCACGTCCGAATCATGACCCATGCGCAGGAAGTTGGCCGCATCGAATTGCACCTCCGCCCGGCCGGAAGGTCCGGTGGATACGCCGTCGCCGGTCACCAGCGGAGCGTTGAGGGCCGCCGCGACATATTCGCCGCCCGTTTCCTTGCGGCTGACCGAGACTTCACCACTGAGCACGCTGATGCGGCCCACGCCGTGGCTGGCGCTCTCCGCGTCTGTCAGCTCCGGCGGGACCGCCTGCTGTGCGAAAGCAGGTCCCGTAAGCAGGCACGAAAAAAGTCCCGTCAGTATTGCCGAACCCAGGCTCGGGAAACCACGGAGTGTCATCGGCTGAACCTCCAAGTCCATTGCGGCCGCACTTTAACGGCCATCCTAACTTATTGGATTCGCTGGAGTTGCATCAGGTTTCAGCGGCTGTAATGCACCGTGGTGGCTGAAAACAACCGGCTCAGGCCCCTAGAATCTCCAGGTAACGCCGGACCGCCTCCACCCCGCGAAACACGTTTGGCAGGTAGATCTTCTCATTCGGAGCATGCAGATTGTCATCGGGCAGTCCAAACCCCATCATCACGCTGGGAATACCCAGGTGCTGGTCGAAGAGACCGGCGATGGGGATCGATCCGCCGGAACGGATATAGACCGTCTCCCGCCCGAAAATCTGTTTCATCGCTTCCGCCGAGGCGCGGATGTACACATTGTCCGGATCGACCAGCGACGGGGCGGCGGAGTGAAGCGGACGAAACTCGGCCTTGATTCCTTTCGGGCATACCCGCCGAACCGCGTCCCGGAGTTGCGCCTCGGCTTCGTCCGGACGCTGGTCAGCCACCAGGCGCGCGCTCAGCTTGACCACCGCGCGCGCCGGGATGACCGTCTTCGCGCCCTCGCCGGTGAATCCGCCTCGGATCCCGTGAACTTCCAGCGTCGGACGCGCCCATAGACGTTCGAACAGCGGTATGCCGGGCTCGCCCGTCAGTTCGGAAGCGCCCATCTCGCCGCTTGTGTATGCGTCCTCGTCGAAAGGCAGGCGGGCCCACGCCTCGCGCTCCTTGGGACCCGGAGGCACGACGCGGTCATAAAAGCCCGGAATCAGGATATGGCCGTCCCGGTCTTTGAGCGCGCAAAGGATTTCCGCCGCTGCCTGGAGAGGATTGGGGGCCGCCCCGCCGTACACTCCCGAGTGCAGGTCGTGATTGGCGCCCTCCACCTGCAGCTCTCCGTAAACGATTCCTCGCAGCCCGACGCAGAGCGTAGGCAGTTCCGGCGCGAACATTTCCGTGTCGCAGATGACGGCGGCGTCGGCTTTGAGGCGTGGAGGTTTTGAGGCCACATACGCGCCGATATGCTCTCCGCCGGTCTCTTCCTCGCCCTCGATCAGAAAGCGGACGTTCACCGGCAGACGTCCGCTCTCGCCGAGCAGCCCGCGCACGGCCTCGAAAAGGATGTAGGTCTGGCCCTTATCGTCGGAAGCGCCGCGGGCGTAGAGATTGTCGCCGCGAAGGGTGGGCTCGAAGGGCGGGGAAAGCCACTCCTCGAGCGGGTCCGGCGGCTGGACGTCGTAATGTCCGTAGAGCAGGAGAGTCGGCTTTCCCGGTGCTCCCAGCCATTCCGCGTAGACCAGCGGATTGCGTCCGGCGCCGCTCTCGATCAGCTCGGCGGAAGCAAGCCCGGCGGCGCGCAGCCGGTCGAGACAGAATTCGGCCGCGCGGCGGATATCCGCCTTGTGCTCGGGCGCGGCGCTGATGCTGGGAATCCGCAGGAAGGCCGTCAGGCCGTTCAGCAGTTCCGTTCGGGACAGGTCGGCTGAGCTCATTTCTGGCCCAATCGTAGCATGGCCCCCGGGGAATCCTACTTGGTGCGGGAGTAGTGAGGCTCGTGGCTGCCGCCGGAGAATTCCGACTGCGGGCGGTACGGACGACGGCTCGGCCATTCCAGCCGGAGGTCCGCGCTCACCTCTTCCAGAAACTCCAGAGTGGCCACCTTCGTTTCCGAAGCGAACGCCGTCAACAGAAGGTTGTCGCAAACCGCATTGATGACGCGGGGTATGCCCTGCGTCCGGTAATGGATCTCCGACAGCAGTTCCGGAGGAAATACGGTCTGCTCGGCCATCCCCGCTTTCGCCAGGCGGGAGCAGATGTACTCGATCGTTTCATGCTCTTTGAAGGGGTAGAGGGAACAGCGCAGCGCCACCCGCTGCTTCAACTGCCGGTAGTCCGGGGCGTCCAGCTTTCGATCGAGCTCCGGCTGGCCGGCCAGGATAATCTGGAGCAGCTTCCCGCGCGGGTTCTCCAGGTTCCCAAGCAGGCGGATTTCCTCCAGGATCTCCCAATCCAGATTCTGCGCCTCATCCACGATCAGCGCCGTGGTTCGACCCGCGTTGTTCCTGTAGATCAGAAATTCGTTCATCGCGAACAGAATGTCCGTCTTCGATCCACGATTGCACTTGAGGTCGAAATCGTAGGCGATCATGTCGAAGAACTGCTCGACCGTCAGCCGGGAGTTGAAGACGTAGGCGAATTCCACCTGCTGGGCGGCCAGAAAGTTGCGCAGGCACTCCAGCATCGTGGATTTGCCGGTGCCCACCTCTCCTGACAGTACGATGAATCCCTTCCGGCTCTGCACGCCGTAGATGAGATTGGCCAGAGCCTCTTCGTGCTGGGCGCTCCTGTACAAAAAACTCGGGTCGGGGCTGAGGTTGAACGGATTCTCTTTTAGGCCGAAAAAGGCATTGTACATTGTTGTGGCGGCGAAACCAGGAACAGGATACCAGCGTTATTTTAGCATACCCAGTACTGGAGCCCGGAAAAAGTCTCGGCTGGTGGAGGGATGACTCTATCAGGCGCTCTTACCCGATTTACTCGGGCTGATCAGAATGTGGGCGTTCCGGCCTTCCATCCGTGGTGAAGACTCCACTGCGCCGAATTGAGCAAGGTCTTCCGCGAAGCGGATGAGCAGCTTCTTTCCCAGTTCCGAGTGAGCGATCTCCCGTCCCCTGAACTGAACCACGGCCTTGACCCGGTTTCCCTCTTTCAGAAAGCGGATGGCGTGGTTTTTCTTGAATTCGTAATCGTGATCGTCGGTATTGGGCCGGAATTTCAGCTCCTTCACCTGAACGACATGCTGCTTCTTTTTGGCTTCGTGCTGCTTCTTTTTCTGCTCGTACTGATAGTGGCCGTAATCGATGGCCTTGGCCACGGGCGGAACCGCCGTGGGCGCAATCAGGACCAGATCGAGGCCCATGTCCTGCGCCTTCCGCAAAGCGGCCGCGGTGGGCATGATCTCGGTTTCTCCGTCGGGGAAAACAGCCCGGACTTCGCGCGCCCGGATGGTCTCATTTACGTTTTCTCTACGAGTCTGCTTGCGCGGGGGAAACTTTCTGCCTGGAGTCATGAGCTAGCTGAGATAAGATCCGTCCATTATTGCTTCTTATATGATCACAGGTCCCGAAGAAAGTCAAAGGGGATGAAAGCGTTGACCCGTTCCGCTGTAAGCTGGATTGTGCCCGGCTGGCTCAATCCGGCGAACCTTTTCACGCTGCTGCGGCTGGTGTGCATCCCCTTCGCGGTGGCCGCGATCCTGCGCGGGGAACACGGGCGCGCCCTGTGGATCGTGCTGGCCGCCGGGCTCACCGATGCGATCGACGGCGCGCTGGCGCGGCGTTTCGGGATGGCGACGGCCGCCGGGGCGTACTTCGATCCGATTGTCGACAAGCTGTTTCTGAGCTGTGTCTATATCGCCCTGGGCGCCATCTCGAGTGTTCCGCTGTGGCTGGTGATCGAGATTCTGGCGCGCGACCTCCTGATCCTGGCGGGCGCGGGCGCGGCCATTCTGTTTTGGAAGATGCGGGATTTCCCGCCCAGCGCGTGGGGCAAGGCCAGCACGTTTCTGCAGATTGCCTTTTCCCTGGCGGTCATGATCGGCAACGCGGCTCCCGGTTCCTTTGCCGCTGTCCCGGCCCGGGCCGGCGTCTGGCCCGTAGCGGTCCTGACGGCCTTCAGCGGATGCCATTATCTGTGGATCACGCTCCGGCGGTCGGCTCCGAGGGTCGACCGGCCGCCGCGATGACCGCCGCCTCCGGACCAGTTTTGTTATGATTCGCCAATGTTCGCGCGCTCGCGTTCCTGGGTCTTGTGTCTCCTTGCCGTGCCCGCCTTGACCGGCCAGACTTCCAGCTCCACGATCTCGGGCGTGGTACACGATTCGACCGGCGCCGTCGTCCCGGGGGCCACCGTGCGCTGCGCCAACGACGAAACCGGCGTCCTGGGCATCCAGACCAGCAACGACGCCGGGCTCTATTCGTTTCCCGCCCTCCCGGTCGGCAGCTATACGGTCAGCGCGGAGTTGAAGGGATTCAAGACCACGCGCAAGCCGAAAAACACGCTCAGCGTGGGCGCGACGCTTTCGATCGACCTGATCCTCGAAGTCGGCGAAGCGGCCGAAGTGGTCAGCGTCGACGCCAGCCTGGAGACGCTCCAGACCAGCGACGCATCGGTCAGCAACGTGGTGTCGCAGACGCAGATCGTGGAGATGCCGCTCAACGGCCGCAATCCGCTGGCGCTGCTGGTGCTCGAGCCCGGGGTAGTGCAGCGCTCGAACGGCGCGGCCGGCACGGGAATCCACGTCAACGGCTCGCGGGACATGTCGTCCAACACCACCATCGACGGAATCGACGCCAACGAGTCCAGCGTTCCGAATCCGGTGAACAACATTTACCGGCTCACTCCCGACAACGTGCAGGAGTACCGGGTCACCACCAGCAACGCGACCGCCGAGCAGGGGCGCAACAGCGGGGCGTCGGTTTCGGTGGCCACGCGAGCGGGGACCAACCGGCTGCGCGGAACCGTCTACGAGTTCTTCCGCAATACGGCGCTCAACACCAACGAGTTTTTCGCCAACGCGCTGGGCACGCCCAAGCCGGACATCAAGCTCCACCAGTACGGCTTCGAGCTGGGAGGTCCGATCCGCAGGAACCGCACCTTCTTCTTCGGAAGCTGGCAGGACCAGCGCATCCATTTCGCGCAACCGGTCGACCAGGTCTACACGGGCGTGCCGCTGGTTTACACGCCGGAGGCGTTGAACGGGAATTTCCGGTATTTCCGGGCGAATCCGGCCGCGCCGTTCGTGCTGGGCGGGCAGACCATCACGCGGAACACACCGCTGCTGGTGGACGCATTCACGGGCGCGCTGCGTCCAGGCGTGCGGAACTGCGGCAGCGCTACCGACCTCAACTGTGTGGCCGGCTTCGATGTATTCGCCGCCGACCCCCAGCGGATCGGCATGGATCCGACCATCGGCAAACTGCTGCATGCCATGCCCACGGCCAACAGCTATTCCGTCGGCGACGGCCTCAACACCGCGGGATACCTGTGGAATCCGCCGGTACGCAAGCGCGGCGCGACCTATATGGGCCGCGTCGACCACATTTTCAACGCCAGCAACACGATCTTCGGCCGCTACCTGCAGGGGGCGAACAACACGCTGGGAGGCGATCCGAACAACAATCGGCCGGTCCTGTTTCCGGGCTTCCCTCCGTTGGGCGAGGTGTTCCGGACCAGCAACAACCTGGCGGTCAGTTACCGGCGCGTGGTGACCTCGCGCATCGTCAACGAGCTGACGGTGGGCTTGTCGCGCTTCAATTATCTGTTCACCCAAGGCGAAGCGAATCCGGATTTTCTCACTGTGGCGCCTTATGCGAGGCCACAGGGGACGGGGTTCAACAACATCGACTCGCCGTACCGGAACGTGCCGCGGACGCAGCGGATCATCACCACGCCGCAGATCCTCGACAACCTGAGCATCGTCAGGAGCGCGCACAGCTTCAAGACCGGATTCAATTTCCGCTTCTACCGGCATGACGACCGTCGCGGGGCGCCCGGCGCGGCCACGGTGACGCCGCTGCTGACCTTCGACCGCGCGGTGCGGCAGCCGGCCGGATTCGGAACACCGCCGATAGCCACCGCCAGCGCCGCGGGGATCAACTCGACGGACAACACGCGCCTGCAGGGGACCATCAACGACCTGCTCGGCATTCCGGCCCGGCTCACCCAGACCTTCCTCGGAGACCTGGCGCACGACGCGTTCCTTCCCTTCCGCTCGGGCGACAGCGTGACGCTGTGGAACCAGGGCATTCGGCGGAAGCAGTACAACTTTTACGTGCAGGACGAATGGAAGGCGGCGCGCAACATCACGGTCAACGCCGGCCTGCGCTGGGAGTTCAACGCCCGGCCGACCGAGGCCGCCGGACGGGTGTACGTGCCGGACAGGTCCATCGACGGATCGCAGGGGCCGGTCACGTTCGTGAGGGCCGACAGCTGGATCGATCGCAGGAATCTGAATGCGGTGGGTCCACGGCTGGGCCTGACGTGGAGTCCGGGCAGGCGCCAACGCACGGTCATCCGCACGGGCTACGCGATGGCGTTCGACACCATCTCGTCGTTTCAGATCACGGCGGTGGCCGGCAGCGTCCCGGGTCTGACGATCACCTGCTCGGCGGTTCCGGGCGGCGCGGTTACGCCGGGGTGTCCGCCGGTTCCGAACGTGCGTATCTCGCAAGGGTTCCCCTCCGAGCTGCCGGCGCCCGCGCTCAAGCCTTCGAATTTTCTAAAGCCGCAACCGGTTTTGTCCACCGGGGCGCCGGCCGTGGCCGCGCTCGATCCGAACCTGAAAGTCCCCACCGTGCACCAGTGGAATTTCACGGTCCAGCACGAGCTGCCGGGATCGTTCATCGGACAGATCGCCTACGTGGCCCGGCGCGGCACGCGGCTCTATCGCGGTTATGACGTGAACCAGATCAACTCGGATCCGATTCTGCCGTCCTTCCTGGCGATGCAGAGCAATATTGCCAGGGGCTGCAGCGCGGACGGCAGCGGATGCCCGGCGGGAGCAGCCGGGACGGCGGTTCCGATCGTCACCTCGGGCCTGGTGACCAGCGCGTTCGTGAACTCCACGACCACGGCGGGAGATCTGAATCTCAACGCCGCCGGAACGTTCGCCGGACGGATCGAGCAGAACACGCTGGCCGGTCGCCTGCGTCCCAACCAGCAGTTCGGAACCATTACCTACATGGATTCAGGCGGCGACTCCTACTATCACAGCATGCAGCTCACCTTGCGGAAACGATTCTCGGACGGCCTGCTGTTCGGGCTGGCGTACACTTTCGCAAAATCGATCGACGACCAGTCGGTGGATCCGATCGCTTCCAGCTCAGGGGGCGGATTGAGCGCCACCAACGCGCGGACGCCGACCGACATCCGCAACTGGCGTCTGGAGCGGGGCCGCTCGGATTTCGACCGCACGCACGCGCTGACCAGCACGTGGATTTACGACCTGCCGTTCGGCAAGGGGAAGCGATTCGGCTCAACCTCGCCGGCGGTGGTGAACCAGGTGGTGCAGGGATGGAGCATCAACGGCATCGCAACGGTGATGTCCGGCGAGCCGTTCAGCGTGCGGAGCGGGGTGCGGACGTCCAACGCGTCCCATGAATCGCGGGCGGACATCATCGGCCCCAAGCCGGAGGTGAAGCTGACGGACGTTCCGGGCGTGGTGGGTCCGGTGTACTTCAGCAAGGTCACCGGCTTCGCGATTCCGGCGCCCGGCAGCGACGGGGCCGGACGCAACATCTTTACAGCGCCGGGATACTGGAACGTGGACCTGGGCATTGCCCGGATCTTCACCCTGACCGAGCGCCTGAAGCTGCAGCTACGGGCGGAAATCTTCAACGCGTTGAATCACCCGAACCTGGACAATCCGCGGGATTCTTCTTCGAGCTCCTACAGCTTCCGGTCGACGCTGTTCGGGCAGACCTGCTGCGCGACGGTGGCGCCGTCGAGCACCCAGAGCATCGTGGATACCGGCGAGTCGGCCAGGGTGATCCAATTCGCGTTGAAACTGAGATTCTGAGCGGCGCGAATTTTCCGACGAGCAAAGCCGATTGCAGCCCTTCCTGTCGCTTTCAAAATAGCAGGTACCTTCGGGGCCAGCCGCCGTGATGTGCTGTAAACGGCGGCATTGATTGGCAATAACGGAATGATTCCGGCGTGACCGGCAGCGGGCGACGATCTGGACCCTGGCGATGAATGTGTCGGATTGTGATGAATTCCAATCCCGGTTGCCTTGGCGGCCGACCGACGGCCGGTAATGTCGCGTCGGCGCCGCTGTTTACTTTTCGACTCTCAGGTTGTTGGTCACGCCGAACACGCCGGGGACGCTCTTGGCCTGGATGTTGGCCATATCCTTATCGGCGGCGCTGGCCACGATCCCTTCGAGCGCGACGTTTCCGTTTTTCACGATGATGTGGATCGGGGGGACGGCTTGCAGTCCATATCGCTGAAGGCTGGGCTGGCTGTAGATGGCGCGGTACACGGTGGTGCGGATGCGGTCGTCATTGGGCGAAACGGGCAGAACTTCCACCTGATTGACGACCTTCTCCACTCCCTCGATGCCTTTGACCACCCTCTCCGCATCCGCCTTGAGCGTGGGACGGGTGACCTGGCCGAGGAGGGTCACGGTGGAGCCCTCCACCTTGAAAGAAAGATTGTCGAAGACGTTGTAGTAGGGAAGCATGACCAGCTCGTGGCGCACCTCCCTGACGATTCGATCCTGGCCGCGATGGCTCTGGGCGAAGACCAGGCCGATCGAGACCGCCAGAACAACGGCGGCTGCTGACAAGCGTTTCATCGAACCTCCTACCCGATTTGTACGATCTCCTGCACCGGGGGCTTTCCGCTCAGAACCGCTTCCGCGTCGGCGGCGGTGAATTCCTGCACCTTCGAGGAAATATTCATCGAGCAGAACTTGGGTCCGCACATGGAGCAGAAATGCGCGTCTTTGAATCCCTCCTCGGGAAGGGTTTCATCGTGCATCGATTCGGCCATCTCGGGATCGAGAGACAGGGCGAACTGCTTCTTCCAATCGAAGGTGAAACGAGCGCGGGACAAGGCGTCGTCACGGTCGCGGGCGCCGGGCCGGTGGCGGGCCAGGTCGGCGGCATGGGCGGCGATCTTGTAGGCGATGATACCGGCGCGCACATCGTCCTTGTCGGGAAGGCCGAGATGCTCCTTCGGGGTGACGTAGCAAAGCATGGACGCGCCGTACCACCCGATCATGGCGGCGCCGATGGCGGAGGTGATGTGATCGTAGCCGGGCGCGATGTCGGTAACCAGGGGACCGAGGGTGTAGAACGGGGCTTCGTAACAGAGCTCGTTCTCCTTCTCCACCTGCATCTGGATCTGGTCGAGGGGGATGTGGCCGGGGCCTTCGATCATCACCTGAACGTCGTATTCCCAGGCCTTTTTGGTCAATTCCCCGAGCGTTTTCAATTCGGCGAACTGGGCTTCGTCGCTGGCGTCGGCGATACAGCCGGGACGGAGGCCATCGCCGAGGGAGAAGCTGACGTCGTGCTTCTGGAAGATTTTGCAGATATCCTCGAAGCATTCGTAGAGCATGTTCTGCTTGTGGTTCTTGACCATCCACTCGGCGAGGATGGAGCCGCCGCGGCTGACGATGCCGGTGATCCGCCGGGTGGTGAGCGGAACGTACTGGACGAGCACGCCGGCGTGGATCGTCATGTAATCGACGCCCTGCTCGGCCTGCTCCTCGATGACTTCGAGCATCACCTGGCGGGAGAGGTCCTCGACGCGGCGCACGCGGCTGAGCGCTTCGTAGATGGGGACGGTGCCGATGGGAATCGGCGAGGCGTCGATGATGGCCTGGCGGATGCGCGGGATGTCGCCGCCGGTGGAGAGGTCCATGACGGTATCGGCTCCGAATTTGACGGAGTAATGAAGCTTTTCCAGCTCCTCGGCGATGTTGGACGTGGTGGCCGAATTTCCGATGTTGGAGTTGATTTTGCAACTGGAGGCGACGCCGATGCACATCGGCTCGAGCCGCGAGTGATGGATGTTGGCGGGAATGATCATGCGGCCGCGGGCGACCTCGGACCGGATCGCCTCGGGGGCCAGCTTTTCACGCCGGGCTACGTAGCTCATCTCCTCGGTGAGGACGCCTTTCCGGGCGTAGTGCATCTGGGTCCGGATCGGATCGTTGGTTCGTTTTTCCACCCATTCGGTTCTCATGATGAGGTTCGGCTCCTGCCTTAACGGCCATTGTATCAGGCAGCGGGCTGCGGGGCGGGCCATTTGCAAACAGGTTGTCGTGCAACCCGCAGGTATTGCGCCAACGCCGGAAGGGCTACTCGAAGCGGAGCGCCGCGAGAACGTCGGTTCCGGCTACGCGGCGGGCGGGGATGAAGCAGGCGGCGGCGCCGACCGCGAGCAGCGCCACAGCGACTGCCGCGATGATCAGGGGGTCGGACGGCTGCACCTCGAAAAAGAGGCCGCGAATCGCCCGGCCGGCCAGGAGCGCGGCGGCCACGCCGGCGGACAGGCCGGCGACCACCGGGGCCATGCCTTGACGAATGAGCATCCCGAGCAACCGGGAGCGCTGGGCGCCGAGCGCCATTCTTATGCCGATTTCGTTCCGGCGGCAAGCCACCGAGTATGAGAGGACACCGTAAATGCCAAGGCCGGCGACGAGGAGCGCGGAAGCGGCGAAGACGGCCATGAGGAGCAACTGGAACCGGCGGGGCGCTACCGAGAGATCGACCACCTCCTCCATGGTGCGGATGGGCGGGATGGGTAGCTGTGAATCCCCGGCGCGAAGCGCGGCGCGAACGGCGCCGGCGGCAGCGCGCGGATCGGCGGTTGTGCGAACGACCATAGCGGCGCCGGCGGGCACGCGCTGCCAGTAGGGATAATACGCCGTCGGCGGGGGGTCGATGTGGAGGGAGGCGCGCACCTCGGCGACGATGCCGACCAGGGTTTTGATCTTGTCGTCCTCCCCCATGAAACGCCGGCCGAGCGGGTTGGGGTCGCCGGGCCAGAGAAGCTTGGCGGCCTTCTCGGAGAGGACGGCGACGCTGCGCCCGCGATCGCTCTCCTCGAAAGACCGGCCGCTGAGCATCCTGATATTCATGGCTCGAAAATATCCGGGGCTGGCGTAGCGATTGTTGACCGGGTGGCGCTCTTCGCGGCGGCGGCCGTCGCCTTCGAGGTAAATGGGATCCTGCCAGGTTTCGCCGCGCGTGGGCAGCGCGGTGACGAGTCCGGCGGCCTGGACCCCGGGGATGGCGCCGACCTGGGCGAGCATCCGGTCGAAGAAGCGCTCCCGGTTGACCTGGCCGGCATAGAGGTCGCCGGCGAGGCTGACGTCGACCGTGAGGACGCGGCCGGCGTCGAATCCTTTATCGACCTGGAGCAGGCGCGCGAGGCTGGCGCCGAGAAGACCGGCGACGATCAGCAGCGCCGCGCTGAGGCTGACTTCGAGGCCGACGAGGACCTGTCGAAGGCGAATTCCGCGGCGTCCCGCGGTGACGGTGTGGCTTCCGGCGCGCAGCGCCTCCTGCGGATCGCCGCGGACCAGCCGCCAGGCGGGCAGGACGCCGAACAGGAGCCCGGTGATCAGCGTGAGGCAGAAAGCGAACAGGAGAACGCCGGAATCCAGGCGGACTTCATCGAGCCTCGGAAGATCGACCGGCGCGGTGGCGACGAGCGCCTGTACGAGCCAGCTTGCAAACAAAATCCCGAGCGCGCCGCCGCAGAGGGCCAACAGCAGGGTTTCGGTCAGGACCTGGCGGAACTGGCGGCCGCGGCTGGCTCCGAGAGCGGCGCGGATCGCCGTCTCGCGGATGCGCGATGCGAGCCGCGAGAGCAGGAGATTGGCGAGGTTGACGCAGACAATGAGCAGGACCGAGCCCACGGCGGCCGCCAGCATCCACAAGCCCAGGCGGGCGTGACCGGTGACCAGCTCGTGGACCGGAACGAGCATCGCCTTCAGGTCCACCGTGGAGCCGGCGAGCGGCGGGAAGCGCGCCTGGACGACGTTGATCGCGGCGAGCGCCTGCCCAGGGTCTACGCCGGCTTTGAGCCGAATCACAGCGCCGTAGTTGAAATTGCCCATCGGCCGGGCCTGCTCGCTCCGGCTGAGCACAAGAGGACGAAAGATCTCGAAGCGCGCGCCGCCGGCGTAAGGCAGTCGAAACCGCGCGGGGACGATGCCGACTACCTGATGACGGCGGCCGTCCACCAGTATCGATTTGCCGACCAGCGACGTATCCGCGTGGAAGCCGGAGCGCCAGACCGATTCCGAGAGGATTACGACCGGGTCACCGCCCTCCTGTTCTTCCTCGGGAAGGAATGTGCGGCCGTAGAGGGGTTCGACACCCAGTAATGTAAAGAGGTTGTGGGAAACGACGGCGCCAGGAATGCTCGCCGGCTCGCCGCCGAACACGACAGTGGCGTTACCGGCGTACATCAAGGCGGCCTGCTCGACCGACGGGCACTGCTTTGCCCATTCGCGTACGTGCAGCGGGTTCACCGGCATCGACTTCCCGTTATTGAGCTGAGGGGCAATTTCGCGAGCCGCAAACAAACGCTGCGGATCCTGGTAGGCCAGCGGATGGAGGAGCACGCTGTTGACCAGGGAGAAGATGGTGGTGTTGGCGGCGATACCGATGGCGAGCGACAGGATGGCGACGGAGGCGAACCCGGGATTTCTGCGGATGCCGCGAAAGGCATAGCGGAGGTCCTGCCGGAGGGCGTCGAGGGCGGGCAGCCCCCGCTGATCGCGATAGCTTTCCATGGTTGACTCGAGGCCGCCAAACTGGATTCGGGCGCGGCGATGCGCCTCTTCGGGCGGCAGTCCGCGGCGGATATTTTCTTCCGTGAGCAGCCGGATATGCGATTCCAGCTCCTCGGCGAGATCGGGATCGTGATTTCGGGGGCGGAGGCTGCCGAGTAAGCGATTCCAGGCGCGGCGCAGCGTGCGAGTCATGCTTTCAATCCTCCCAGCGCGAGAAAGCGGCCGACGATTTCGGCCGCCCGCGCCCACTCGGTCACTTCCGCGGCCAGCTGTTTCCGGCCGGCCCTGGTGATCCGGTAGAACTTCGCCCGGCGGTTATTCTCCGATACGCCCCATTCGGACGCGATAGCGCCTTCCTGTTCGAGCTTGAGCAGGACCGGGTACAGCGTCCCGTGGTTGATGGAAAGCAGGTTGTCGCTGGTTTCCTCGATGCGTCGCGCGATGCCGTACCCGTGGCGGGGCCCCATGGCATTGAGCGTTTTGAGGACCATGAGAGCCAGCGTGCCCTGCCAGACTTCGGCTTTCGCGCTCATATTGGTTTCCCAAATGAGCATGACAGGTTTCTTGTGGGAAGACAATAGGGCCTGGGGGAGCCACGGAGAGGCGGCGTTTTCCCGCCGGAAATTTGTTTTGAATTTCGGGCCTGGGTCGAGCCAATGCGGCGGGAAGGGGCCGTAATCGGCCTTTTCGTGGAGGCTATTTGAGTGTATACTCCCAAATACCTGGTAAACGGGAACCAGAAATAAGGAGATAGGGGGTAAATGATGGCTTCACGGCTGTGTATTCTCGCTCTGGTGGCTCTGGCGCTGTTTGCCCAGGACTATCGGGCTAAGATTCAGGGGATCGTGACCGATTCTTCGGACGCCTCGGTAGCGGGCGCGAAGGTGACGATCCGCAATATCAACACGGGGGTGGCCGCAACCAAGGATACGGGTCCCAATGGAGCGTATCTGTTCGACAACGTGGAACCGGGCACATATGTCGCTTCCGCCGAATTTCAGGGTTTTTCGCGGCAGCAGCATGATGGAGTGCTGGTGCAGACGCGCGCGGACGTGACGGTGAACTTCAACCTGAAGCCGGGAGCGCTGGTGGAGACCGTAACCGTGAGCGGCCAGGCGGTAAATCTGCAATTCAATACGACGACGCGTGAGCTGACCGTGGATCGCAAGATGCTGATGGATTTGCCGGTCAAAGCGCGGAACCCCTTCACGCTGGCCCTGCTCGATCCAGCCGTGGTGAGCCGCTACACTTCGGAGAAGAATCCGTTCTTCATGTGGTCCTCCTCCCAGATGGATGTCGGCGGTAATACCAGCACCAAGAATGACCTGCTGCTCGATGGAGCGCCAATTCAGATTGGTCCCAAGGGTTCATACGCGCCTCCCATGGATGCTGTGCAGGAGTTTTCGGTTCAACAGAATTCGGTCGACGCCGAGTTCGGCCACTTGGCCGGTGGAACGATGTCGGTCTCGACAAAATCGGAAACGAACGACATTCATGGTACCGCTTACTATTTTGGACGGAACCCCAAACTCAACGCCGTGGTCAATCCGATCACCCGCACTCCGAATTTCGTCCGCAATCACATCTGGGGCGGCACCGCCGGCGGCCCGATCCTGAAGAACAGGCTCTTCACCTTTTTTACTTACGAAGGATGGCGGACCAAGGAGCCCAGGGACGCGATACGGACGATGCCAACAGACCTGGAGCGGACGGGAGACTTCTCGCGCTCGCTGACGAGATCGGGCGCGTTGCGCACGATTTACGACCCGACGACGACGGTGTTGAACGTAGCCTCGAACACGGCTTCCCGGGAGCCGTTCGCCGGCAACATCATTCCGGCGAGCCGGATCGACGCGACCGCCAGGCGCATCATGCAGGATATCTGGGGTCCGAACAACGGCGGCGACGACTTGTCGGGTTCGAACAACTTCAAGGCGTCGTATCCATGGCCGATGAAGGACGCCAACTTTTCCGACCGCACCGACTGGAACATCAGCGACAAGCTGAAGGTGTTCGGGCGGTATTCCCAGTTTCGGACCACGCTCGACCAGGGTAACTACACGCCGAACAAATCCCGGGCGATGCCGAACGACAACGGGGGTATCATGAACTCGCGAAACATCGCGGGGGACGTCGTGTACACGCTGTCGGCGCGCACGGTTCTGAATTTCCGCGCCAGCTACGCGATGCTCGAAGACGACTACTCGGCGCCCGAGTATGCGGTTGGGGAAAAGGGGCTCGCTGAATTCTGGCCCAATAATCCATGGTACGCGCCGTATGTCAAAGACATGCCGCTGGTCTACTATCCCAATGTAGTCATCAACGGCCAGAGCGCGGCCAGCTATGGCAAAGGCAGCTACTGGTTCCAGCATCCTCATCATTATTCGCTCAGTGGCAAGGCGTCCCAGCAGCGGGGCTCGCATTATCTGAAGGCCGGGGCGGAATACCGCTACCACGTCGGGATCGGAATTTTTCCGAATCTGATGAACCTGAACTTCTATCCCGACTCGACCGCCAACACCTATCTCTCGCCCAACACGACTCTCTCCGGGGACGCGCACGCATCGTTCCTGCTTGGCGTGCTCGACAACCGGACGACGGCCCGGGGCTTTCCTTTCCAAACCATGCGAGTTCCCTTTCTCGGGTCCTTCATCCACGACGACTGGAAGATCAGCCGGCGGCTGACATTGAACCTCGGTTTGCGCCATGAATGGGAATCGGGCCCCTATGACGATCACGACATCTTCTCCCGATACCTGGATCTTTCCGCTCCGAACCAGGCGATGTTGAAAGCGCCGCCCGTAATTCCGGCCGATATTCTGGCCCTGTCGAAGCCTACGTTCAACGGGGCATGGGTATTTACCGACGGCAGTAACCGCAAAGCCTGGACGACGCAAACGCATATCTTCCTGCCGCGCGTCGGCCTGGCGGTTCGAGTGAATGACAAGACGGCGCTCAATATCGGATTTGCGCGCTATGTAGTGCCGGTGGTCGCCGGCAACGGCTCATCCGGCAGCGCCAATACTCTGGCGGCCTGCACGTGGTGTACCGGCTTCAGCCAAACGTCCAATCCGTTGCCGAACGTCGAAGGCCGACCGCAAGCGTACCTTTCCAATCCGTTTCCGGCTTCCTCGAATCCTCTCCAGTTGCCGATCGGCAAAAGTCTTGGACCTTATACGAACGTGGGCAACGGCGCCAACTGGCCCGATCAGGACTACCGCGCGCAGACCAACGATCGCATCAACTTCACGATCATGCGCGAGATGCCCGGCAATTTCAAGCTGGATGCGACCTGGTTCATGAACATCGGACGGCACGTGCCGCACGATCAGCAAATGAACATGGCGGACCCGAACTTGTCGTATTTGTATAAAGCGCAGCTCTCGCAGAACATCAGTAATCCCTTTTACAACTACCTGACCCCGGACGTATTCCCCGGCTCGCTGCGCAATCCGGCCACGGTTACCCGGGGCAGCCTGCTGCGGCCGTACCCGCAGTATGGCGGGAACCTGACAATCAACGGCTACGGTAATTGGCGGGCAAGGTACGAGGCGCTGCAACTGCGGGTGCAGCGGACCTATGCGGCGGGCGCGAGCGTGCTGTTTGCCTACAATTACAACCAGGAGCGGAATGAAGCCTACTTCAACGATCTCCAGCAGTATGTGAACCAGGTATTCTGGCTGGGGTCGAACAACGCGCGGCATCGGGCGACCATCGCGGGGACTTACGACTTTCCGGTGGGCAAGGGGCGCAAGTTCGGCTCCTCCATGCATCCGGTCATCAACGCGGCGATCGGCGGATGGCAGATCAGCGGAATTTACACCTACCGGTCCGGCGAGTTCCTCCGGTTCCCGGCGGCAGACGTTTCCGGTGAGCCGTATATCGACAACCCGGGTCCCGCCAAGTGGTTCAACACGGAAGCATACAAGGTACAGACACCGTTCACGCCCCGGCTCAATCCCTACCAGTATCCGGGGATCACCGGTCCGATTTTCTGGAACGCGGATGGAACCATTTCGAAGACCTTCCCGATCCGGGAGCGTTACAAGCTGGAGTTTCGCTTCGAGGCTTACAATTTGACGAATTCTCTGATGTGGGCCAATCCGAATAATGTAGTGGGCAATCCCTTATTCGGGCGCTCGACCACGCAAGCCACCGGCAATCGTGGACGCGAAATGCAATATACCCTGCGCTTGCAGTTTTAGGCGGGGCGATACAGCGCTAAGCCCTGGTCGTGTTCCGGTTGGATGGAGAAGCGTTTCCACCAGGCGTGAGCGCCTCGGCAATCACGTTAGCTGGTCCCTGTGATGGAAACATGCTTACCGGACAGGTGTGATAGGCTGACCGGATGCTGGATGCCAAATGGGGAATCTTTGGCAAGTACAGGGACCGGCCGCAGGGGCCGGTCGAGCGCGTCAAACACAGTGTCCCGATCCTGCTGGCGCTGGCGGTTTTGATTCAGCCGCCGGCGCCGGCACAGACCTCATCCGACCCCCCCGCAAGCCCGGCGGCACAGCTCGTCGACAAGGTTTTCGCAGCCATGGATACGAAGGCGTCTCCGGGTTGTGCGGTGGCGGCGATCAAGAACGGCCGGATCCTCTACGCACGCGGCTACGGGATGGCTGACCTCGCCCACGATATCCCTATCGCGAGGGGCACGGTATTCAACATCGGCTCGGAGTCAAAGCAGTTCACGGCGGCGTCGATCGTGCTGCTGGCGCAGGAAGGAAAGCTCTCCCTCGACGACCAGGTTCGCAAGTACCTTCCCGAGTTGCCGGACTTCGGCGTGCCCATCACTATCCGCCAGGTTGTCCACCACACCAGCGGCCTGCGCGACGGATTTCGCCTGCTCGAACTCGGCGGCAGGGAGTATACCGAGCCGGCGTCCGACGCCGACATCCTGGCCGTGATGTCCCGCCAGAAGGATCTGAACTTCACGCCGGGTTCCCGGTTCCTGTACAACACTAGCGGCTACGTATTGCTGGCTGAAATCGTGAAGCGGGTAAGCGGCCAGTCGCTCAGCGAGTTCACCACCGCGCGTATCTTCCAGCCGCTCGGGATGAAGAGCACGCACTTCCGCGACCAACCCACTGAGGTCGTGAAGAACATAGCCTACGGGTACAGGCCGTTCAAGAACGGCTTCCGGCTTGGCGGGATCTACAAAGGCGTGGGTCCCACCAACCTCATGACCACGGTGGAAGATCTGGCGCTCTGGGACGAGAACTTCTACCATCCGCGAGTGGGCGGGCTCTCGATGATCGAACAGATGCTGGAGCGCGGAAAGTTGAGCAGCGGCGAACCCCTGGGCATGGCCTTCGGGCTGTTTGTTGACAGCTATCGGGGCCTGACGACGGTCGGCTTTTCCGGCTCCGACGGCGGCTACCGCTCCAATATCCTCCGGTTTCCCGACCGGCATTTCACGGCGGTGTGTCTGTGCAATCTCGCGGCCGCGAACCCCGTCGCCCTGACGCAGAAACTCGCGGAGGTGTACCTCGACCGAGACATGGCTCCCCGCGTGAAGCCCGAGGACACTCTGCCCGGCGGCGACGCCGCGACCGTGCAACTCTCCGAAGCGCAACTAAGAAACAAGGTGGGCATCTACCTGCATCCCGATGGCATCTACACGCGGCGTGCGACTCTCCAGAACGGCAAACTGCGCATCGATACCGTGGGCGAGACACGGGCTATCGGTGAGAACCACTTCCGCGGCGTGAACGCTCCGGCCGATTTTCAATTCGAAGCCTCACGGCCCGGCGGCCCGCTGCGCCTGATTGAGACACGGCCGGGGAATCCGAAGCCTGCGGTCATGGTTTTCGAGGCGGCGGCCGAATTCACTCCCTCCCCCGGTGAATTAACGGATTGCGCCGGAAGTTACCGCAGCGGGGAGCTTGACGCGGTCTACGAAATGAAGATTCAGGAGAACAAGCTGGTCCTCTACCGCCTGAAATACGAACCGGATACGCTGAGGCCGCACACGCGAGACCTCTTCGCCGGGAACATCGGGAAAATCCGGTTCCAGCGGGACGCCAAAGGCCGCGTCGTCGGCTTCACGGTGACTACGGGCACGGTCCTGAACCTCCGATTCCACAAGAAGGACAGGTAGCGAACGCCCTGGCCCGCAGTTCCGGCTTCCCGGGCGGGCACATCGCGCAGACCGCGGCGGTCCCGCCGGAAACGGAAAAATCGAATCCCTGTTCTCAATTACATGCAGCCGGAAACTTCATCGCAGCCCTCCGCCGCATGCTACGATCGGGAAGAGTTCACATAGGGATTGGATTCATCCATATTCATCACATTCATCACCGGTGACGCGTGGAAAGGCGGCGGCTCGGGCCGGACGCCGCCGGCGGTTGAACCGGCGGTCCACACCGTGCAACAATACGATTCCCGCACTTCGAGACCATGGAAAATCTGAAACCGCTCATCCGTGAAGTCCCCGACTTTCCCAAGCCCGGCATCCTCTTCTACGACATCACCACCCTGCTCAAGGAGCCGGCGGGATTGAAAGGCGTCATCGACGCTTTCAAAGAGCATTACAAATCCGCGGGCGTGGACCTGGTCATCGGCATCGAGGCGCGGGGCTTCATCTTCGCGTCGGCGCTGGCTTATGCGCTGGGCGCGGGGTTCGTTCCGGTGCGCAAGCCGAAAAAGCTGCCGGGCGAGCGGGTGAGCGTCACCTACTCGCTCGAGTACGGCTCGGACACGCTCGAGATGCACACCGGCGCGGTGGCGGCGGGGCACTGCATCCTCATCATCGACGACCTGCTGGCCACCGGCGGCACGGCTGCCGCCACCGCCAGGCTGGTCGAGGAGAACGGCGGCAAGGTGGCGGGCTTCGGCTTCGTGGTCGAGTTGAATTTCCTCAACGGCCGCGGCAAGCTCGAGGGCCACGACGTCTTCTCGCTGCTGCAGTACGACAAGTGATGTCCGCTCCCCGCCGGGCCCGCGTCCGCGCGCTGGCGAAGATCAACCTGGACTTGCGCGTTCTCGGCAAGCGGCCCGATGGGTACCACGAGCTGCGGACCGTCTTGCAGACGATCTCGCTTTCCGACGGTCTCGAGCTGGTGTTCACGCCGGGACGCGCGACCCGCATCGAATTGGCTTCGGATGTCCCGATTTCCGGCAACCTGGTCGAGAAGGCCGCGCGGCTTTGTCTGGACGAAATGCGCCGCGCCGGAAGGCTCGAATTGCGGCTGACGAAGCGCATCCCGATGGGCGCGGGCCTGGGCGGCGGATCTTCGGACGCGGCCGCGGTCCTGCTGGCGGCGCCCGTGCTCGCCGGAGCCGTCATCCCGATGGAACGGCTCTTGGCCATGGCACGCGAGCTGGGCAGCGACGTGCCGTTCTTCCTTCTCGGCGGACGCGCCGCCGGCCTCGGGCGCGGGACGGAGCTGTATCCACTGCCGGATTTGAAACCCGCCCCGTGCGCTCTGCTAACTCCTTCAATCCATGTCTCTACCGCCGAAGCCTACGGAAGTCTCGGGCGCGGGCAATTGACAACAGAATTGTTACAAAATAATATAGATAGTTTCCAGGCCGGCGTGTGGGAGGCTGGTCGTGTCGCTGGATGCAATGACTTCGAGGAGGCTGTGTTTCGGGAGCATCCGAGGCTCGGGGCTCTGAAACGCAGTCTGATTCAGCTCGGCGCCGATCCCGCCATGATGTCGGGGAGCGGTTCCTCGATCTTCGGGATGTTCGGCAGCCGGGCAGAGGTGACTCGCGCCGTAAAATTGTTTGGAAAGGAAGCTGTTTACTCAATCTCGCTGATCGGCCGCTCGCGCTACCGGGCTTTCTGGCGTGAATGGCTGGCGGCGCACCGGATACAATCAGAATGGCCGCCCCGAAGCCGGTACGCGCGATGAATCCCGACCGTCTCAAAATCTTCACGGGCAGCGCTAACCCGGCGCTGGCCTCCGAACTCTGCGACTGCCTCGGCATCCCGCTCGGACGGGCTTCCGTGCGGCAGTTCGCCGATGGCGAGATCTACCTGCAGATCCAGGAGAACGTCCGGGGAACGGACGTCTTCGTGGTGCAGCCCACCTGCACTCCGGTGGACCGCAACCTGATGGAGCTGCTGCTCATGATCGACGCGCTGAAGCGCTCCTCAGCGCAGAGGGTCACGGCAGTGCTACCCTATTATGGATATGCCCGGCAGGACCGGAAGGACAAACCCCGGGTTCCGATTTCGGCCAAGCTGGTTGCCAGCCTGATCGAACGGGCGGGCGCCGACCGGATTCTGGCGCTCGATCTGCACGCCGCCCAGATTCAGGGCTTCTTCGACGTCCCGGTGGACCACCTGTTTTCGGCCCCGGTGATGATCGATTATTTCAAGCCGCAGGAGACGCCGCACCTGACGGTGGTTTCACCGGACGCGGGTGGTGTGGAACGCGCCCGGGCGTTCGCCAAACGGCTCAAAGCGCCGCTGGCGATCATCGACAAGCGGCGGGAGGATGTGAACGTAGCCGAGGTGATGCACATCATCGGCCGCGTGAAAGGCCGGAACTGCCTGATCGTGGACGACCTGATCGACACGGGAGGCACCCTGGTGAAGGCGACCGAGGCTTTGCTCGACAAAGGCGCCACCAGCGTTTCCGCCTGCGCGACGCACGCCGTGCTGTCCGGGCCGGCGGTGGAGCGGATCGAGGAGTCGCAGTTGAAGGAAGTGGTTTTGACGAATTCGATACCTTTTTCGGAGGCGGCCAGGCGGTCGAGCCGGGTGCGGTCGCTGTCGGTGGGCAAGCTGCTCGCGACGGCGGTGCAGTCGATTCACGAAGAGACGTCGATCAGCGTTTTGTTTATTTGAGATTGATCCGGGAGCGGCAACCCACGCACAACGCGCCAGCGTTGGTCGGACTTGCCGGGGACCGGTAAGGAGATGGAATGCGGAAGGACATAACGGTAGCAGCCGAGGTGCGCACCGCGCGCGGGAAGAACGAAGCCCGCCGCCTGCGTGTCCGCGGATTCATTCCCGCCGTGGTATACGGCGCTTATAAAGACGCGGTTTCGGTGGGAGTCAGCCCCCGGGACCTGGTTCAGATCCTGAACAGCAAATCCGGTCACAACACGATTTTCAATCTGGCCATTCAGGGCGGCGAGAATACGCCGGTCATGGTGGTGGATTCCCAGCGCGATCCCATCCGGGGCAATCTGCTGCACGCGGACCTGAAGCGGATCGACCTCAGCAAGCGCATCCGGGTCTCGGTCCCGGTGATCACCTCCGGCGAAGCCGCGGGCATCAAGCTGCAGGGCGGACTGCTCGAGATCATCTCGCGCGAAATCGAAATCGAGTGCCTGCCGGACGAGATACCGGAGCACTTCACGGTGGACGTGAGCAGCCTGATGATCGGCCAGAGTGTCCGCGCCGGCGGCATTCCGATGGAAGGCTCGATGCGGCTGCTGAGCCCGGCTGAATCGGTGATCGCGCACGTGGTGGCGCTGCGCGCCGAAGAGGCTCCCGCGGCGGCGGCCGAAGTGGCGCCCGTCGCCGAAGCCGGCGGCGAGCCCGAGGTTATCAAGAAGGGCAAGAAGGAAGAAGAAGCCGAAGCCGACAAGGCGAAGAAGAAGTAGCCGGCCCCGATGTTTCTGGTGGTGGGGCTGGGCAATCCGGGCGAAGAGTACGCCGCCACTCCACACAACGCGGGCTTCATGGTGGTCGACCGGCTGGCGGAGATGTACGGAATCCGGGTCAGCCGGAAGGATTCGAAAGCGCTGGCGGGCGTGGGCGAGATCGCCGGGAAGCCGGTGATGCTGGCCAAGCCGCAGACGTTCATGAACCTGAGTGGAACGTCGGTGGCGCCGCTGATGGAAAAGCACGCATTCGGTCTGGCCGATCTGATCGTGGTCTGGGACGAGTTGAATCTGCCGTGGGGCGGCCTGAAGATCCTGAAGAGCGGATCGGCGGGAGGGCACAACGGCGCCGAATCGGTGATTCGAAGCCTGGGGACGAAGGATTTTGCACGGGTGCGTCTGGGGATTCATCCCGGCCATCCGATTTCGAGCGGAATGGAGTATCTGCTGGCGCCGGTAAAGCGCTCGCGGAAGCAGGACCTGGAGGAGCTGATCGGCCTGGGGGCCGATGCGGTTGTCTCCATAATCGCCGAAGGCGCCGAAAAGGCCATGACGAAATTCAATCGTCGCGCCCAAGGCTCAAACGAGGAAGAATGAGAATCTACGAAGAGTTGTTCATTATCAAGCCGGATGCAACCGAAGAGGAGATCGACCAGATCATCGAGCAGATGAGCGGCGTGATCACCACCGCCGGCGGAACCATCGACAAGATGGAGAAATGGGGCAAACGCCGCCTGGCGTACCGCGTGGAGAAGAACAGGGAAGGCTACTACGTGCTGATCCAGTTCACTTCGAGCCCGGAAACGGTCAAGGAGCTGGAGCGGCGTCTGCGCGTGACCGACGCGGTCATCAAATTCCTGACCGTGCGCATCGACGAGACGCTGAAGCGCCTCGAAAAGCGCAGGAAGCATCGCGAAAAGCGCGCGCACCGCAAAGCGACGGCGGCGCCCGCCCCGGCCCAGCCGTCGGTGGCGTCGCAGATGCTGGGGACGCCCGAGGAAGCGAGATAAATCAGGAACGGGAGAGAAGAGAGAGAGATTACTATGGCGGAATCGAGAGGAAGACCAGGAAGCGCATCGCAGCGTCCGACCGGCGGCGACAAGGCGGTGCTCACGCAAAAGAAGCAATATTTCCGGCGCAAGAAGGTATGCCGCTTCTGCGTCGAGAAGATCGACGACATCAACTACAAAGACGTCAAGATGCTGAACGCCTTCATCGCGGAGCGGGGCAAGATCGTTCCGCGCCGCATCTCCGGCGTCTGCGGGCCCTGCCAGCGGAGACTGAGCGACGCCATCAAGAAGGCGCGGAACATCGCGCTGCTGCCCTTCGCGGCGGCCATCTGACAGCGGGAGAGATCATGGACGTCATACTGCGAGAAGACATCGAAAAACTGGGCGCGCGGGGGCAGGTGGTGAACGTGGCCGCCGGCTACGCGCGCAATTTCCTGCTGCCCAAGCGGCTGGCGGTGCGGGCTACCGAGTCGAACAAGAAGATCGTCGAACAGGAGCGGCAGGCCCACCTGCGCAAGGAAGCCAAGCTCCAGACCGAGGCGGAGGACCTGGGCCAGATGCTGGCCGGGGTCACCGTGACCATCGCCCAGAAGGCGGGCGAGAACGATCAGCTGTTCGGGTCGGTGACGGCGAAGGACATCGCCGAAGCGCTGGAGAAGCAGCATTTCAGCATCGACCGGCGCAAGATCCAGCTGGACGAGCCGATCAAGCAGCTGGGCGAGCACAAGCTCGGGGTGCGGCTGCACCGCAACGTCACTTCCGAGATTACGGTCAACGTCGTCCGGGAAGCGTAAATGTTTCTCCTCACCGGACAGACCGCCATCGTGACCGGCGCGGCCACGGGCATCGGGGAAGCGATTGCCCGAAGGCTCGCCCGCGCCGGGGCCACCATCGCCGTGGCCGACCTGGACGCCGAGGGCGCCGCCGCCGTGGCCGCTTCGATCGGGGGGGAATCCTTCGGAATCGGAATCGACATTTCGCGCGCCGGCTCCGTCGGTGACGCGGTCGCGGCGGTTCTGGCGAGGCGGGGCCGCATCGACGTGCTGGTGAACAACGCCGGCATCGCCGGCAAGGCCGCTCCGCTCTGGGAGCAGACCGACGAGGACTGGCAGCGGATCATCGCGGTGAACCTGACGGGCGTGTTCAATACCTGCCGCGCCGTGATCCCGCACATGCGGGAGCGGAAGTACGGCCGCATCGTGAACATCGCCTCCATCGCCGGCAAGGAGGGCAACCCCAACATGACCGGCTATTCGGCGACCAAGGCTGCCGTCATCGGCTTTACCAAGTCGGTCGGCAAGGAGGTCGCCATGGACGGCATCTGCGTGAACTCGATCTCGCCGGCCGTCATTCGCACCAGGATCCTCGACCAGCTGACCCAGGCGCAGGTGGACTACATGACGGAAAGGATCCCCATGCGCCGCACCGGCACGCCCGAGGAGATCGCCGCGGTGGCGCATTTCCTGGCCAGCCCGGACTGCTCATTCGTGACCGCCCAGTGCTACGACGCCAGCGGCGGCCGGGCCACCTACTGAGGCGCCGGCAGGCGTCAACTTTTCCATTGACATTGCGCCACGGCGCCACTAGAATAATCCCCAGTTCGATAGGGGGGCCTCGAAATGGCCAAGAATACTGCTGTTTTGCTCCTTTGCGCTTTGTTCGCCGGAGCCACGTGCGCACGCGCGCAATCGTATACGGCTTCGATCCGCGGCGTGGTGACCGACGCGTCCCAATCCGCGGTTCCCAATGCCAAGGTCGTGGTGACCGACGCCGACCGCAATGTCCAGCATCCCACCAACACCGATTCGGCCGGGCGTTACGCTTTCACCGCTCTGCCACCCGGCAATTACAAGCTGTCGGTCGAAGCGCCCGGCTTCAACCGGTACTCGCACGCCGCGTTTCCGCTGCAGGTTCAGCAGCAGGCGACCCTCGACGTGGAGTTGACTCTCGGCGCGGTCGCAACCACCATTGCCGTGGAAGGCAGCGCGCCGCTGATCAACGTCACCAGCGCCACGCTCGGCCGCGTGATCGAGAACACGTACATCCAGTCGCTCCCGCTCGCCGGACGCCAGCCGCTTGCGCTGGTCGCGGCGGCGCCCGGAATCACGCCCTCCAATCTCAGTCCGGGCGGCCAGACCAACACCAACTTTACCGCCAACGGAACACGCAACTCGAGCGCCGACGTCCTGCTCGACGGAATGAGCGTGGCCAACGTCGAGCAGAACTCCGGAATTACCAATCTCGAGTATCAGCCGTCGGTCGACGTGGTCCAGGAATTCAAGGTCCAGACCAATTTCTTCAGCGCCGAATTCGGCAACACGGGCGGATCGATCATCAACGTGATCACCAAGAGCGGAACCAACGCTCTGCACGGCGTCGGATACGACTTCCACCGGAACTCGGCCTTGAATGCGAACAACTGGTTTTCCAATCGCGCCGGCCGCGCGATCCCCGACTTCCATCGCAACGTGTTCGGCGGAACTGTCGGCGGCCCGGTGGTACTTCCCAAGCTTTACAACGGCAGGAACAGGACGTTTTTCTTTTACGACTTCGAAGGCAGCCGCCAGACCAACGCCGCCACCCAGACGCAGACCGTGCCCACGCTGCTCGAGCGCGCCGGTGACTTCAGCGACACGCGGGCGGCGGGTGGCCAGCTCATCACGATTTATAACCCCTTCGATACTTTCAGGAACGCCGCCGGCGCGACGCTGCGGAATCCCTTCCCCGGCAATGTGGTGCCCCTCTCGATGCAGAGCAAGATTTCTCAAAACGTGCTCGGTTACTATCCCAAACCGACCTCGGACGGACTGCCGTTCACGCACGTCAACAACTGGTTCGGCCAGGGCGTGAATCAGAGCGAAGGCAACCAGATGGATATCAAGCTGGACCACAACCTCAACGAGAAGCAGCGCATCATGTCCCGCTACAGCGTCAATTGGGGCGCCAGCGTCCCGGCGACCTTCTGGGGCCTGGCGGATAACTTCTCGAATGGCAATTCGTCCAGCCGCACGCAGAACTTCGTCTTCGATTTCACCCGCACGCAAAGCGCGTCGACCCTGTTCACCGCACGCTACGGTCTTCTGCGCCAGCGAGCCAACACGAATCCCAAGAGCACCGGATTCGATCAGACTTCGCTCGGGCTGCCCAAAGTCTATCTCTACAACGGGATCAACATGTTTCCGACTTTCACGCCCGAAGGCTATCGGGAAATCGGACAGGTGGGCTACGGCCTGATCGGCCGCGGGGACGATGTCAACAGTTTCACCGGCAGCGTGACCAAGATTTTCAGCGGTCATAACCTGAAATTGGGGGCCGAGGCGCGCCTGATGCGGTTGAACTACCTGCAACCCGGCTATCCGCAAGGGCATCTCAGTTTCAACCGCGCGATCACCAATCAGGACCCCAACGCCAGCAATTCACTTCAGGGCAACGCCATCGCGTCGATGTTGATCGGCTGGGGCAGCGGCGGCGATTATCACATTGACCCCTGGTCCGCATCAGCCTCGCAATATTACGGCTGGTATGCGCAGGACGATTGGAAGGTGGCCCGCAAGCTGACTATCAACCTGGGACTGCGCTACGATTTCGATGTACCGCGCACCGAGCGATACAACCGGTACAGTTACTACGATTTCGGCGCGCCCTCCCCGCTAGCTGGCAAGGTTCCGCAGTTTCCGAACCTGAAGGGCCAGTTCAAGTTTGTGGATGGCAACAATCGGAGCCCGATCGACATGGACCTCAACAACGTCCAGCCGCGCGTCGGCTTCGCGTATGCGGTGAACGAGAAGACCGCGGTCCGCGGCGGCTACGGCATCTTCTACACCCTGTCCCGCGCCACCATCAAGGGACACACGGGCTCGGGCTACATGACGAACTCCCCGGTCGAATTCAGCCGCGACGGCAACCTCACTCCCTATGCGTCCCTGGCCAACCCGTATCCGAACGGGTTGACGATTCCTCCCGGAAACTCGCTCGGCGCAGCGACGTTTCTGGGCCTCTCCGTCGGCACCGAATCCCGGCAGAATGCAAATCCGCAGTATCAGCAGTGGAATCTTTCCATCCAGAGGGCGTTGACGGCGAACTCCATGATCCAGGTCAACTACACCGGCGGGAAAGGCACTCACCTGTACTTCGGCGGCGGCGTGCAGAACGTGAACCGCCTCGATCCCTCCCTATGGTCCATGGGGAGAACGGCGCTGCTGGCGCTGGTCGCCAATCCGTTCTACGGGATCATTACCGATCCGACTTCCCGGCTGAGCGCCCCCACAGTGCAGCAGAACACGCTGCTGCGCCCCTACCCGCAGTACTCGGGAGGAGTGAGCGGCTCGGCGCGCAACATCGGCAACTCGATCTATCACGGCGTACAATTCCAGTTCGAAAAACGCTTTTCGCACGGGCTGAGCTTCGGCGGGCACTACACGATCTCGAAGATGATCGATGATTCGTCGTTCTCCGACGGAAACGTGGGCTGGCTCGGCGGGGTCACCGACGTTCAGAATCCGTTCAATCTTCGTCTGGAGCGGGCTGTCTCGGCGCAGGACATTCCACAACGCGTGGTAATGACTTTCTCATATCAACTGCCTTTCGGCCGGGGCAAGTGGCTGGGGAAAAATTGGAGCAAGCCGCTCAATCTGGCTGCCGGCGGCTGGGAGGTCAGCGGGATTTATACTTTCAGCGCCGGATTCCCGCTCAACAGCGGATCGCAGTTCCGGGAGCTTCCGCTGCAGGGAGCGACGCTTTGGGAGGGAGTCCAGCGGCCCAACCTGATCGGCGATCCGCGCCGGGAGGGCTCGGTCAAGGACCGCCTCAACCGGTATTTCAACGAGAGCGCGTTTTCGCGGCCGGCGCCGGACACCTACGGCTCCATGCCACGCACGCTGCCGAACTACCGCAGCCCCGGCATCCGCAACGCCGATATGGCCGTCTTCAAGAGGCTGACGATTACCGAATCGAAATACGTGCAGTTGCGGCTGGAGGCCTTCAACCTGACCAACACGGCTACTTTCGCGACGCCGCACATGACCTTCGGGGCGACGAACTTCGGCATCATCGACACCTACGCCGGCGGCCGCGGTCCGCGCGAACTGCAGGTGGCCGTGAAGTTTTACTACTAGCGCAACGCCCGGGGGGAACCGGGCCACTTACTGACGCTCTGCGTAGAAGACGCGCCCGATCCAGCGCTCGACGAGGGGTCCCGCCTTCGAAGGAAACTTGTGCCCTCCGTCGAGCAGGTGGAACTCGACGTCATCGGAGCGCTGGCGCAGGCGGGCTTCGTACTTCCCGGTCACGGCGGGCGGAAAGATCTCGTCCTCGCGCCGCGCGATGTGCATCACGGCGGCCGACACGTGCCGGTAGTCTCCGTCCTCCCAGTTTTTCGGCATGCCGCCGCAGATCCCGATGACGCCGCGGACCCGGTCCGGATGGGTGGCGGCGAACCGGTAGTTCATCCCGACGGGCTGCGAGAAGCCGATCAGCAGCGTCCGCTCCGGTCCGAGCCCGAACCGCCCGCCGGCTTCGGCGGCCACGTGGAGCAGCATCTCGTGATGCAGCCGCACCGAGGCCTGCGGATGCGCGGGCGAGCCCCAGCAATAGCCGACCACGCCGTCCGGCGTATTGGACGGGAAGAACTGGCTCGGCGCCTGGAGCGACGCGATCACGTGTCCCGGTCCGAGCATGGTCCGGGTGAGCCGCAGCATCACGTCCGGATTGGAGCCGTAGCCGTGCAGCGTCAGGACAAGCAGGCTGCGCGCGTCCACGGCGGGCGGCGCCTGCAGCAGGTAGCGGCATTCCAGCCTGGCTTCGAACGAACATCGCTCCAACGTATCGGACGCCATCAAAGCTGTTGTACCATGAGCCCTTGGAGAAGCGACTTTTCTTCGCCGCCGGCGTGATCATCGTGTTGTCGACGATCTGGCCCGCCGTCACGCTCTTTAACTATCCGGAGCCGTTCATTCTCGGGCTGCCGCCGTTCGTCTTCTTCTCGCTGATCGTCTTCGTCGCGGTTCCCGTGCTGCTGGGGCTGGCTCTGCTGAGAAAGCTATGAGCTGGCTGCTCACTCCGGCGGTAGTGCTGGCGTTCCTCGCGATCACGCTCTATCTGGGTATCCGGGCGGCCAGCGGACGGCAGCAGTCGGTGGCGGAGCACGTGGTGGCCGGGCGCGGACTTCCCCTGGTTCTGGTATTTTTCATCGCGGTGGGCGAAATTTATTCGTCGCTCTCTTTTTTGGGGCAGCCGGGGTGGAGCTACGCCTACGGCGTGCCGATCCTGTGGGCGACCATGAACGGCACGATGGTGGCGATGATGAGCTACTGGCTGGGTCCGAAGATCTGGGCGCGGGGCAAGGAGAAGAGCTATTTGACGCAGGCCCAGTATCTGGGCGCGTCGTTCGAGAGCCCGGCGCTGCGGGCGGTGGCGGCGGTGGTGTCCCTGATCGCGCTGGTTCCTTACATCAGCGTGCAGATCATCGGCGCCGGCTACGTGTTCCGGGTCACCAGCGGCGGGCACATTCCGTACTGGCTCGGCTCGCTGGTGGCGTTCAGCGTGGTGGCCATCTACGTCAGCAAGGGCGGGCTGCGCGGCATCTCCTGGGTGGCCGTTTTCAAGGGCATCTTCATGCTCACGGTGGGCGGGGTATGCGTGATCCTGGTGATTCACAAGCAGTACGGGAACCTGACCGGGATGTTCCGGCAGATCGCCGCGAGCAGCCCGGAGCATCTCACCCTGCCGGGCAGGACCGGCGTCATGCCGTACACCTTCTGGTCGAGCTCGATCGTCATCGGGATGTGCGGCTTCTACATGTGGCCGCACCTGTTTCAGAATTTTTTCAGCGCGCGCGACGCGCTCACGATCAAGCGGCAGGCGGCGCTGATCCCGGTCTACAACGTGATCGGCTGGGGCTTCATCATGGTGGGCTTCGCGGGCGTCCTGCTGCTGAAGAATGCGGAGCCGGACGCGGTGATGATCGAGATGGTGATGCGCAGCGCGCCGCCCTGGCTGGTGGCGTTCTTCTGCGCGGGCGCGCTCTCGGCGAGCATGGTGACGGCGGCGGCGGCGACGCTGGTCTCGGCGGCCACGCTGGCGAACGATCTGTTTCAGCCGCGGCTGAACCTGCCCGACGCCAGGCTGCGCCGCCTGATCCAGATCCTGGTGCTGGCCGTGATGACGGGCGCGTACGTGTTCGCCATCGTGCAGTCGTCGACGATCGCGTTCGTGATGCTGATGGCGTACGGCTTCGTGTCGCAATTCTTCCCGCTGGTGATCACGTCGCTGTACTGGCCGGGGAGAGTGCCGGGGAGCTGGGCGATCGGGGCGGTGGCGGCGGGAGCGGCCGTGACCGCGTTCTTCACGATCGGCCCGATTCCGCGGCCGGGCGGTTTTCATCCCGGATTCCTGGGGTTGACGGCGAACAGCGCGGTGATGCTGGCGGCGGCGGTCAGAAGGTCCGGAAGCACTCCGCGGCGGGTGGCGACCGGGTGATATCGCCCAGATCCTGCAACTGCCGGATCAGCGTCTCCCAGCGCTCCGCGGTCATCACGCCGAGTCCGTTCTTGCGGGTTTCATCCGTCTCGATGAAGGGCTTCTGCGCTTCGGCGATCTCGTCGAAGGTCGCCTGCTCCATGGTCGGATTCATTTCGTGCATCTTCCGGTTGGTCGGCCGCGGATCGTCGAGATAAGCGCGCCAGCCTTCGCGCACGGCCTCCACCATAGCTTTCACGCGGTCCGGCTGCTTGCGGAGGAGCTCGCCGCTGGTGATCATCACGCCGGTATAGGGATTGTAGCCGGCGTCCATGACGGCGAAGACTTTTACGTCCACTCCCTTGCGCCTCGCCGCCAGCGGCTCGACGAACACGAAGCACTGCTGCGCGAACTTTTCGTCGGAGAGGAAGACGCTCAGATCGCCTCCGGGGGAGGGAACGATCTTCACCTTGCCGAAGCCGTACTTCTTCTCGAGCAACCGGGCGTAGGGCAGGCCGCGCTGCAGCGCGACCGTACCCTCCCTGAACACGTCGCCGAGGGACTCCAGCTTGCGCGAAGCGTGGACCATGATCCCTTGCGGGTTGTTCTGGAAGACCGCGAACAGGGCGGCTACGTCGTTGCCGCGGGCGCGGGCCATGACCACTTCGTCGGCGGAGCTGACGCCGAACTCGGCCGACCCGGCGCCGACCATCTGGACGGTGGGCGTGCCCGCGCCGCCCGGCAGGATCTCGACTTCGAGGCGGCGCTCCGTGAACGCGGCGCCCGCCCCGGCCGCGTAGAAGCCGCCGAACTGCGGGTCGGGCTTCCAGTTGAGCGCGAGCCGGACCTTGCCCGCGGGTCGGGCGCACCCGGCGAGCGCGGCGAGGGCGGGAACGGTCTGGAGGAAGCGGCGTCGATTCACCTTCCGATTGTCGCCGATCAGGACGGCTGCTCGGAGGCGTGCCAGCGGCGCAGGGTGATGGCGCTCACCAGGTTGATGAGTCCGAACAGCGCCAGGCCGAGCACGGAGGCGAGCAGGACGGCCGCGAACACCTTGTCGGTGCGCTGCTGGGTGCGGGCCACGTCCACCACCGAGCCGAGTCCCTGCCCGCCGATGAACTCGCCGACGATGGCGCCGATCACAGCCAGGCCGGAGGCGATCCGCAATCCGGTGAGGATCTGCGGCAGCGCCGCGGGAAAGCGGAGCTTGACCAGGGTCACGGCGGTGGAGGCTCCGTACAGGCGGAACAGGTCGCGCAGCGCAGGGTCGGTGGAGAGCAGGCCGGTCAACGTATTGGCGATCACCGGAAAGATCGACACGATGAAGGCCGAGGCGATCACCGTCCGCATGCCGTAGCCGAACCAGATCACCAGGAGCGGGGCGATGGCGATGATGGGGACGGTCTGGAAGAAGACCGCGTACGGATAGAGCGCCCGCTGGATCGCGCGCGAGGAGGAGAGGAGCACGGCGATGGCGATCCCGCCGGACGCGCTGAGGGCGAAGCCGATGAGGGCGGCGGCGGAGGTCCTGCCCAGGGCCGCGGTCAGCTCGCCCCAGTTATCGACGACGGCCAGGTAAATGGCGCTGGGCGGCGGGACCAGGTACGCTTTGACCAGTCCGCCGCGCACGGCGAGCTCGGTGGCCAGGGTGAGAACCAGGAAGGGGATCAGCGCCGGTACCACCTTCTTCACGACTCCTCCTCCATGGCGCCGAGCAGGACTTTCATTTCCGCCGCCAGCCGGGGATCGACGCGCAGCTCATTGGTGCGCTCCTCCGGCAGGTCGAGGCGCCGGTCGAGTTTGATGTGGCCGCGGCGCCTTGTCAGCACCACGGCGCGATTCGCCAGGAAGGCCGCTTCGGAAATGGAGTGAGTGACGAAGATCACGGTCATGCGGCTGCGCCTCCAGAGCTCGCGGAGCTGGACATCGAGCCGGAAGCGGGTGATTTCGTCGAGGGCGGCGAAGGGCTCGTCGAGCAGCAGCAGTCGCGGACCGGTGACCAGGGCGCGAGCGAGCGACACGCGCATGCGCATGCCTCCGGAGAGTTGAGCCGGGTAGCGTTGCGCCGCTTCGAGCAGCCCCACCTGGTCGAGCGCCTCACGGGCGCGCTTTCTGCGCGCCTCCACTGGCTCGCCCGTCAACTCCAGGGGAAGCGCGGCATTGTCGAGCACATTGCGCCAGGGCAGCAGGTGCGCATCCTGAAAAACGTAAGCGGTTTGAAAGGGCGCATCCGGCTCGATGGCGATACGTCCGCCGTCGGGACGGGCGAGGCGCGCGATCAGGCGCAGGAGGGTCGACTTGCCGCAGCCGGAGGGGCCGAGAATGGCCAGGAATTCGCCCGCTTCGACCGGCAGATCGATGCCGTCGATCACCACCAGGTTGTTCTCGAACACCTTCCTCACGCCCTGCAGGCGCACGGAGACACCACGCGCGGGAGGGCTGATCGGGGCGGTCACTTTACGAGAATAGCCTATCCATGCCGGCGGCCGGCCTCGAAGTTTCCGTTTGGAAAATATCTATAATGTACGAGCGATGGCAAAGATCATTTTTACTCCCTTCAGCGTCCGGGAGGCCGGCCAGCTTGCCAACCGTCTGGAGTACAGCGACCGGATCCAGGAGGGGATGGCCGCCGATAAAACCGGTCACCGCGGATTCAAGCGGAATTTCGGAAGCTCGGAAGTGAAGTACGCGCCGCTCCAGCAGAACACCGGTCAGCTGGCCCATCTCACCGGCCCCGATGACCAGCTCTACATCAATGCGCATTGCGCGGCGGGCTTCGATTTCGTGGCCAACCGCGAAAAGGTGGACGAGCCGGGGGCGAAGCAGGTCAACATCGAGACCTTGATCCGGTATCTCAAGTGGCACAATCTGCCCGAGACCACGAAGTGCAAGATCAAGCTGTGGATCTGCGAAGGTGGACTGGACGGAGCGGGCGGAAAGCCGAGCTTCGCGAAGCTGTTCTCCGCCGGGATGCACGAGGCCGGCTACAAACTGTGCCGGATCTTCGGTTACGCCCAGAGCCTGCTGGCGCAGTACGAGAGAGTCGAGGAGCCGGTGGCAGGGTCCGCCAAACCCAAGGTGAACTTTCACAAGATGGCCGTGCTGGATCACGGCAAGCCGAGAACCAGAGCCAGCTCTCCGGACGTCCGCAAGGAATTCTTCAACGGCCAGATGATTTAGCGGGCGGCGGGGCGCCGAGACTCTTTCGCCGTCGATTCCCAATCGCCCCAGGGGCTGCGGGTGTGCCCCACGGGCATGACGACCTCGCGATAGTGTCCGAAGCCGTCGCGCCGGATGTAGTCGGCAGCGGGAAGGAAATCGTCTTTCAAATCGCGCAGACGGGCGTCGAGCGCACGGTCGAGCCGGGCCTGGAGATCGCGCGAGCCGGCGGCGCCGCAGAGGTTGCGCATCTGGTAGGGATCGGCCTGGTTGTCGTAGAGGAGCCAGGGACCGTGGATCGACCGGGCGTAGGTGTAGCGCGTGGTGCGCAGCCCGCGATACTCGGCGAACCCGTGGCGGCGCGCTTCGGTAATGGGTACGGGCAGATTGATCAGCGCCGCTGCGTCGGGCCGCTCCGCCCCGCCCGCCATGAGGCTGGAGAAATCGGCGCCCTGGACGGACTTCGGAACCGGGAGGCCGCAGGCGCCGAGCAGAGTCGGCATGATATCGGGCGAGTTGAGCGGCGTCTGCAGGCGGCGTCCACGGCGGCCGTATTTGGCCGGATAGCGCAGCAGGAAGGGGACACGGATCGATTCATCCCAGGGGTAGAGCTTGGTGGTGAGGCCCTGCGAGAGCATCATGTCGCCATGGTCGGAGGTGAAGACGAGGATGGTGTCTTCGGCAATGCCGGCGCGGTCGAGGCTGGCGAGCAGGGAGGCCAGGCAATCATCGACGGCGGCCATATGGGCGTAGTAGCCGCGCAGTATTCCGGCCGCTTCCTTGCGCCGGTCCTCGGGAACGTTGGGACGCAACTGGATTTCCCGGTCGCGATACATCGCCTGGTAGCGCTCGGGGGCGGTGGCGTAGGGAAAGTGCGGCGGGCCCAGGGAAAGCGTGAGGAAGAACGGACCGGGAGTCCGGGCCTGCTTCTCCATGAAGGCGCAGGCGTCGGCGGTCTCGGCGATGGCATCGTAGCCGGGCCAGTATTTGGGCGTCTGGTCGTCGCCTTCGTAATAGAGCGAGTGGTTGTAATCGTGGGTGCACTCGCAGGCTTTCCAATAATCGAATCCAAAGCGCCGGTCGCGCGGGATGAAGGCGAGGCGGCGGCCGTACTTTCCGTCCGGACTGCCGTAGAGGTGCCACTTGCCGATGAATCCGGTGCGGTAGCCGGCTTTGGCGAAGGACTCGCCGAGCGTGGGACCGTTCGGCTTAAGCTCGACGTCGTTGATGTACACGCCGTTGCGGAGCGGGTACTGGCCGGTCATGAGGCTGGCGCGGTAGGGGCAGCAGACAGGATTGCCGGAGACGGCGTTCTGGAAGTTGACGCTTTCCCGCTCGAGGCGGTCGAGCGCGGGCGCCCGGACGTTGGGGTCGCCGTTGTAACCGGTGGCCTGGGCGCGCCACTCGTCGGCGATGACGAACAGAACGTTGGGACGTTTCCGCTGCCCGAACACGGCGGGCGCGGCAGCGAGTTGCGCGGTGGTGGCCTGGAGGAAGCTTCGCCGGGTGATTGCCATGTGCCTTTACGCAGTATAAGCGGAACGGCAAGAGGGCGGGGTCCGTTGGCGTTGTAACCGTTTCGCGCCAACGCCGGACTGGAGAGCTTCAAGGATCCCGTTGGCGGCCTGATCCGGAGTATAGCGTTCGATGAGGGCGGCGGCGTTGCGGCCGCATTCCGCGCGAAAGGACGGGGAGGCGACGAGGCGGCGTAATGCGGCCGCGAGACCGGCGGCGTCGCCGGACCGGAAGAGGAGGCCGGTGTGGCCGTCTTGAACCAGGTCCGCCGCGCAGCCGGCGCGGTCGCTGACCACGGCCGGGAGCCCGAAGCGCATGGCTTCGTTGACCACCAGTCCCCAGGTCTCATATTCGGAGGGCAATACGAAGGCGTCGGCGGCCTGGTAGAAGGTCGAAAGGCGGCTCTGGTTCTGGAAGCCCGCGAAGAGGATGTTCCCGCCGAGGATCCGGCGGCCTTCCCGCTCGAGCTGAGCGCGGAGGGGACCGTCGCCGACGACCAGGAAGCTGATGCGGCTTCGCTCCGGCATCCGCTCGAGGGCCTGCAGGACCAGCCGCGGATTCTTGCCCGGGATGAGCTTGCCGCTGAACATGAGCAGGAACCGGTCTCTCGACACGCCCAGCATCCGCCGCGCGCCCTCCCGGCCGAGCGGGTTCGGCTGGAAGACGTCCGAATCGACGGCGTAAGGCGACCGGAACATCTTCCCGGGCGGGACCCCGGCGGAGGCGAGGCA
>DATJFH010000187.1:0-11686 GCA_035495815.1 Bryobacteraceae bacterium | reverse complement strand
CGTCAGCGGCCAGAGTCAGCAGGAACGTCCGGGACTCGTTCGCGTGGAGCGTGAATTCCGTTACGGCGGCGCCGTCCTCGGCGCGGAGACCGCAGGGGCAGGCCAGATCCAGCCGCATTCCGGACGCGCGGAAACTGGCGCCGGAAGCGCTGATCACCAGCTCGTGACCGGCTCGGGCGTAGTCGAAAGCAGGGCGGCACTCGGTACGAAACTTGACTGCGCCGCGGACTCCGGTCACGATCCGGACAATCTGATGACGCCCGGGGGATTGAGCCGGGCCATGAGTCAGGGGCATGAAGTCGACGATCTCGCCGACTCCTTCCGGGCTCAGGAACCGGGTCACAAGAACGTTGGTTTCCGGAAGGTACATCTGCCGGCAGAAGACGTCCGGGTTCGTCGCCGCGATTTTGAAGAAGCCGCCCTTGCGGTCGTCGAGGATTGCGCCGAAAACGCTGGGGGAGTCGAAGCGGGGCAGGCAGCACCAGTCGATGGAGCCGTCCATACCGACCAGCGCTATCGAGTGCATGTTGCCGATCACTCCATACGATGCGATGCCCTTATACGCCACTGACTTCAGGGTATCTCGATTCCCGCCGGCGATTGCCCTGGGCTCCGGCGCGTGGGAAGCTGTGGGAGGAATGCCGGAATTGCCGGACGTGGCGGTATACATTGAAGCGCTCGAGCAGCGGATTCAGGGCGAGACGCTGGAGCGGATCCGCATCGCGAGCCCGTTTCTGCTGCGGACGATCACTCCGGCCCCGGCGGAGGCGGAAGGAAAAAAGGTGCTGCGCCTGCGGCGGATCGGCAAGCGCATCGCGATCGGCCTTGAGGACGATCTGTGGCTGGTGCTGCACCTGATGATCGCGGGGCGGCTGCACTGGAAGGAGCCGGGCGTGAAGCTGCCGGCCCGGCGCGCTCTGGCGGCGTTCGATTTCGCGGCGGGCACTCTGACGCTTACCGAGGCCGGGACGCAGAAGCGGGCATCGCTCCACATGGCAAGGGGCGAAGACGGATTGCGGATTCTCGATCCAGGCGGAGTGGAGCCGCTCGAGGCGGATCTGGAGGCATTTTCCGCGGCGCTGATATCGGAGAACCATACCTTGAAGCGGGCGTTGACCGATCCACGGCTGTTCAGCGGGATCGGCAACGCTTATTCGGACGAGATCCTGCATCGGGCCAGGCTGTCGCCGGTTGCGCTGACTCAGAAGCTGAGCGCGGACCAGATTCGGGGGTTGTTCGAGGCTACCGTTGACATTTTGAAGGACTGGGTGGAGCGGCTGCGAGTTGAAGCGCGCGGAGGATTTCCGGAGAAGGTAACGGCGTTTCGCAAACAGATGGCTGTTCACGGGAAGTATGGCCAGCAATGCCCGCGATGCGGCGGGAAGGTCCAGCGGATCCGGTATGCGAGCAACGAAACAAATTATTGTCCGGCGTGCCAGACCGGAGGGAAATTGCTGGCCGATCGGGCGCTGTCGCGACTGCTGCGGGAGGATTGGCCGCGGACGCCGGAAGAGATGGAGATGCGGATTGGGGCGGGCCGGAGCTGAGAGGCCGGCGGCTGAACGGGCGTCATTTCTTTCCCTTCAGCCACTCTGGGAAGAGCAGCGCTTTCACGTCCGGTTTCTCCAGGTCGGCCTTCACGATCACCCGAGCCGGAAGATCCAGCCGTTTCAGTGGAGTTTGCCCGTTCAGTTTCTCGGACAGCGACTTCACGGCTTCGTACCCGATCCGGAAAGGATCCTGAACCAGCGTCGCGTCCAGCGTTCCATCCCGGAGCGCTTCGATATGAATACCGCTCGAGTCGAACCCCACGAGTTTGACTTTCCCGGACAGGTTACGGCCCCGGATCGCCTGGATCGAGCCGATGGTACCTGCTTCGCTCGATGAAAACAGACCCGCCAGATCCGGGTGCGCCGTGAGGATATTCTCAGCCGCCGCCCTGGCCCGGGCTCGGTCGCCCATCCCGAATTGCCGGGCCACGACCTGCACGGCTGGCGATTCCCTGCCCATCGTCTCATCGAATGCGCGCTCGCGCTGCCCCGTCGATGCGCCGCCCGGTTGCTGCATCACCACAGCCACCTTGCCGCGGCCGGAGATCAGCCCGGCCAGCGTGCGCGCCGCCAGCCGGCCTGCTCCCGCGTTATCGGTGGCGACGAAGGTGACGTAGCTCTCAAAATTCACCGCGGAATCGAAGACAGTGACCGGGATTCCGGCCCGCTGCGCGCGCTCGAGCGGCGCCACCAGGGCGCGCTCGTCGGTGGCGGAAATAGCCAATGCGTCGACCTGCCGGGCGATCATGGCGTCCACAATCTGGATCTGGCGGGTGTAGTCGGTTTCGTCGTTGGGACCGTTCCAGATCACCTCTACACCCAGGTCGCGGCCGGCCTGCTCGGCGCCGGCGTGGACAGAGACGAAGAAGAGATGCCAGGTGGCCTTCGGAATCACGGCGATCCGCTTCTGGCGGGAGCGCCGGCAGCCCGCCAGAAGCGGGAGACCGAGAAGCAGGCGCCGCCGCGTCGGCATCGGCCTACACCGCCGCGGCGTGCCGCCGCGTAATGACGGACTGCATTCCCGCGGAGATCACTCGCTGCGCTTGCAGAGCGTCATTATGGGTGGTGGGGAAAGGCGCGCCGGCGCGGCAACAGTCCACGAAGGCCGACAGCTCGGCTTTGTACGCCGGACCGAACCGGTCGGCGAACTCCGGCAGGCTTCCGGGGTACTGGCGCATCGTGAACGCGCGACGGTCCAGGGGCTCTTCCCTCCCGCGCCGCCCGTAAGCTTCCACCAGGATTTCCAACGGCTTCTGTTCAAAACGTCCGACGTGGATCTGTCCTTCCGATCCGAACAGAATCGTTTCGACGCGATAACCGGAGACATGATTGCGCGTCACCTGGATCTGCGCCATGATCCCGTCGAACCACAGGCAGAGCAGGGCATCATCGAAATCTTCTTTGCAGGTTGTCAGCGCGTGGCTGTAGATGTTCGACCCGATCGCCAGAGCGGCCTGTGGCATCTGTCCTGTCAACCAAAGAACCTCGTCTACATTATGGATGGACATGTCGGGCAGGATGCCACCGCTATTGTATCCGTCCGGCGCCGGGTTCGAATCCTCGAGTGAAGAATAGATCTTGAAGACACGCCCGATGACGCCGCTTTCCATGAGCGTCCTGGCGTACTGCAGAGGCGCGTCGAATCGGCGTTGAAACGCCAGCATTAACGCCTGAGGGTTGTTACGATCGAGCTCGGCGGCGAACTCGCGATCGGTCTGGAGGTCGCCAGTCAGGGGCTTCTCCATCAGGACACGGTGTCCGGCCGCGATCAGCATGGACGCATTCTCGCGATGGCAATCGGTGGGCGTGACGACTACGCTGGCGTTGCAGATGCGGGCGGCGATCAATTCCTCGATCGAGGCCAGGACCGGCACGTCGCCTCCCAGTTGCGAGGCGTACCGGCGCACGCGCTCGACGTCGGAATCCACCAGCGCCACCACTTCGCAGCTTCCGGTTTCCCGGCTCAGTTCAAACGCGTGAAGGGCGTGGATCGCTCCCATGCGGCCCACGCCGACTATGGCAAGTTTGAGGGGTTCGCTCATTTGGTTTTTCGATACGTTCGCATCGCAGCCAGCGGATTATACGATCGCTGCCGGTCGTTATACCGGATCCACAGGTAGGACAAGACAAAATCATCCCGCAGCGACTCGATATAACGGTCGCGCGCTTCCCAGGCCGCCAGGCTTTCATCGAAGGCCGGCATGTCCGGCTTGGCCGGCGCCGATAGTTTGGGCGAGAACTTCCATCCGGTCTCGAGCAGCGGCAGCGTCTTTTCGGTGGCTTCCATCGTCATCTCGAAGTAGCGCAGACCGTCTTGGAGGAATCGCACACGTTCCGCGTCCCGGCCGGTGGCCGCCCGGGCAGCCGCGTCCAGATCTTTGCGGCAGGCCTGGCGCAGGTCGCGGGGATAGGTGGCCAACATGCGCCGGTAGCTCTGCGGCCGGGCGTCATCCATGCCGACGGTGGGATCGGCGGCGCGCCAGGCTGCCTCCAGCCGGCCGAAGTAGCGGGCCACGTCCGGAGCGGCGGTTCCGAAGCCTTTCTCGATGTAGTCGCGCTCGAGCGCGGCGGCGTCCTGCCGCGGATTCCACAGCAGCTTTCCCAGGAGATAGAAATTAAGGCCGTTGAGCGCATAGCCGTCGCCCGCCTGGGTTTGATAGTAGCGGAAGCCCAGCTCTTCGAGACGCCGCGCGCTACGCTCGATCAGTTCCGGAAACAGGCGCGGCATATCCGGGCAGTTGCCCTGGGTGAAATACTCGTACACGCCGAGGCTGCTCCCGTGCCGGCTCCAGCCGGACAGGTCGGCTGCGGCGGTTCTGGCCAGCTCCGGTTTCCACCACGTCAGGGCGTGGTTCGTGTACTGAACAATCACTTCCGGCTTCGCTGTTACCCGTTCCGGCGGCCGGATGTATTGGCCGTAAGCGTAAATCAGCACCTTCTTGCCGGGGTTGGTGACTTTGACTCCGTCGGCGACCTGGTTGGCGAAGGTCATCATCCGGTCGGAGAGAATCGGAACCGGTCCGCCCCGCCCGCCTTCCGGATCCCGGCGGGCTTCCATCGTACGTCCGGTGTCCAGGCGACGGCAGCGGTCGCACTCGCAGAATGCTCTGCCATCGTTGGGAGAGATGGAAACCGCGTCGTACTCGGGGTGCTCCTGGAACAGCCGCCGGCAGTATTCAATGGTGAGGCGGATTACGTCCGGATGGGTAGTGCAAGGCTGCAGCCCGTGCTTTCCGTCGAACTTCTCCGCCCCCACCGCGCGTCTCCCGTTGACGAGCGCATAGTACTCCGGATGCGTGGCGGCGTATTTTTCCGGCGGCAGAATGGATCCGAAGGCGTGCCCGCCGAAAACGATCTCCCCGCCGAAGCGATTGCGCCTTGCCCAGAGAGCCTGGAGCCGCTGATGCTCGACGGAGACGCCCAGTTCGCGCTCCTTTTCCAGCTTGTCCAGTTTGCCCCACAGCGCGCCGCCGGGTCCCAGGTTCCGCCATATGAAAGCCGGCTGCCGGACATCGGAAACGGGGGGGACCTTCAACGACGTGGAGCGAGGGACGATCTCCCCGAGTTTTCCGGGCCAAAGCCACCGCACGCCGGCATAGCGCTCCAGGAATTCGTACACGGCGAAAGCCGTACCGTCGCGCCATTTTCCGGCCAGAATCACCACGCCGCCGGGACGCGTTTCGATCAGAAAGCCATCGGCCGGAAGCTTCCGGATCCGCGCCTGCACGTCCGCCGGACAGGCCGCCGCCCCTACCAGGACGCGCGCGGGCAGAGTGCCGGAATTGGGCAGCCTGGCTCCGGTCGCCCGCTCGATGTAGCCGGCCAGTTCGCCGGCGGCGTCCTTATCCCCGGCGACGATTACCGCTCTGGCCAATCCGTGGTCCACGAGCGTGACCGGTTCCCGGGCAGCGAGCGGTAGGCAGGTGAGCAGCAAAAGCAGCTTTTTCATTGGCGCCGCGATCTCATAGGATACACCTCACGCCAGACCCAGCAACTGCAGCGTGTCGCGGACGATCAGCGATTCGATCAAGTCGCCAGGAATCCGCGGCAGCCCGGAGGCGCCAACCACGTCGTTGACTCTGCGCAGCCTGGCGACAGTTTCGCCGGGCGTGGTGAACGGATAATCGGAGCCGAGCAGCAGTTTGTGCGCGCAGCCGTACTCGGCGGCCGATATCAGGCCGTTATAAAACTGCCACGGACGGTAATACAGCGCGGAGATATCCGCGAACACATTCGGCTGCTTCCGGATCAACACAACCGTCTCCTCGATCCAGGGATGGCCCATATGGGCGATCACGATTTTCAATCCCGGATACTCGAGAGCCACGTCCTCGAGTTGAACGGGCGAGGCGAACTTCAGCGGCGCCCGCCGCGGAAAGGTCGTGCCCTGGTGGAACAGCACCGGGATGCCGTTCCTCTCGCAGTAGGCGTAAACCGGTCGCATGCGCGCGTCCATCGGATGATAATTCTGATAGATGGGCGCGAGTTTTAAGCCGCGGAAACGCAGATCCTCGAAAGCCTTCCGCATATCGTCCAAATAAGAGGATTCCCACGGATCGATGCAGGCGAATCCGATCAGTTTCTCGGGATGCCGCGCCACGTATGCGGCGATCAGCTCATTGGGGACAACCAATCCCAGGTGGGTGGCGCGAAATCCGAAAACGATAGCGCGATCCACGGCTTTCATCGCCTGCCAATGCTCGTCCTCGCCGATGTCCACCTTGGGCTCCGAGTTCTGGGCGACGTAAGCCTCACGGATCATCTCCTGCGACCAGTTCTCCCGTTTCCAGAGATGAGTGTGGCAGTCCACGATGATCGGCATGAGTACCCAATTTTACAGGAGGCGCGGGCGGTTGTGCGCTCCCCTTGGGGAATCCTCTTCCGTTCTGCCCGGCGGGCGGGGCGCCTCTCCGGTCTGCTTAAAGTGCAACGGTCGGCGACCGGCGCCTCATTCCTGGATTCGGAAATATTCTCTAATTATTGTTACTTTGGTTTCATCAATATAGCAAATAGATCTTAAAATAATATTGACTAATTGTGGCGATTTAAATACATTAATAAAGCCGGCGGACCAGCCGGATGGGAGCTGAACGAGTATGAACTGGGACAGATCAGAGACAATCGGACTGGCCAAGCAGTTCTGTAAGACCTGCGATGGTGGAGGCCTGAAGCCGAAGACCAAGGGACGCCCGACGCCGTGCAACTGCGTCCTGCGCGCCATTTTTCGCGCCTGCTACGCGCGATTCCGGCGCTGCGCAACCAGGGAAAAATTCATGAGTAAGGTCAGCATGATTCCCTGCGCGGGTAAAGAGAACAAAATGACGTTTGCCCGGCTCGATGAGGAATATGTCGCCGATTTCTGCCTGGTAAGCCGCCGATCTCTCGAGCCTTTCGATTACGAAATATTCCGCAATCATTTTCTTCTCGGCGCGGACTGGCGGCTCTGCTGCCGCCAGATGAAATGCGAGAGGGGAGACTTTTTCCATTCCGTATACCGAATTCAGCAGCGTCTGGGCCGGGTATTCCGCGAATTGGAGCCGTACGGATTATTCCCGGTGGATGAATACTTCGCCGGAAGAATCGACCGGACCAAGGTAGTGGTGATGCCCCAGCGGACCAAAGCCCGGCCGGTGAGTCCCCCAGTGCGGAAGTCGGCTTGAGCATGGCGATGAGGGGCAGCGGAAAGGCTAACTATCTGGCTGCCCCTCGCGTGGCAAGATGCCAAGAAAGTCTCTGGCCGCGGTTACCTGTGGGCAGCGTCATGATCGGGTGAGTAGCTTCTTTTTCCAAACCTCAGCCTTGGAACGTCAAGGCATCCGCCCGACTTTGCAAGCCGGCAGCCGCCAAATACCGGTTCGCCCGAAGATCAGGATTATCCCGCGATAGCTCAGTAGGCTGGCAGCGTCTGCTCAGTTTACGCGCGGTCCTTTCGCGCCAGCGAGCGCCCATACCTTAACTAGATCAGCCGCCTGGAACTTCGGTTACGGACACACCCGGGGCCATCGGCATATCCCTCGTGAACGAACTGCGCTTCGCCTGGAGTCGGCCGGCAATAATGCCGGGGACCGTCCCGCGGGATGAGACTGTTCAATGAGCGCCGACACCTGGCAGGGGCAATCCGCCCCATCGAGCGCTGGAACGACGCGAGTTGATTTCCGCTTCCGCGGCGTCTACTTGATAGGAACGCGGTGCTAGTTTCCAATCCTGGCGCGAGGGGATGCGGAAGCATGCCCGATCGTGGGATCTGCCGTCGACGGGGCAGATCAGTGGCGGTCAACGCGCAGAACCCGCAGGATGCATTCGCGCTGAAGCCGCCGTGGAGGTAGGAGGAACCGGCCGCGCATACGATAATGGAAGTCAGTGCCGCGCAGGATCTGCTATCTGGACGCTTTTTCCGGTGTTAGTGGAGACATGCTGGTGGGGGCCCTGGCCGGAGCCGGGGCGGACCGCCAGAGCCTTGTCTCCGCGCTGGATTCCCTTGGAACGGGCGCTGCCCTGCGTTTTGAGGAGGTCAAACGATGCGGAATCGGCGCCACGAAGTTTCACGTGGACGCCGCCGAGACCAAAACTCACCGGCATCTGCCGAACATCCTGAAGATGATCGACTCGGGCGCGCTGCCCGACCGCGTGAAGCAGAACGCCTCGGCCGTATTCCGGCGATTGGGCGAGGCCGAAGCGGCCGTGCACCGGGTCCCGATCGAAAAGGTCCACTTCCACGAAGTCGGCGCGGTGGATTCCATCATCGACATCGTGGGCGCGTGCCTGGCGCTCGAGCTGTTGGACATCGATACCCTGGTCTGCTCACCTCTCAATCTCGGCAGTGGGACCGTCAACACCGAGCACGGACTGCTGCCGGTGCCGGCTCCGGCCACCGCCGTGCTGGTGCAGGGCAGGCCTGTCTACTCGCGCGGTCCGGCGATGGAGCTGACGACGCCGACCGGCGCGGCCGTGGTTACAACGCTTGCCGCCGAGTTCGGACCGATGCCGGCGATGCTCATCTCGTCCGGCGGCTACGGCGCGGGAACGCGCGATTTTCCGGAACAGCCGAATGTTCTGCGCGCGCTGGTCGGCGAAGCCAGCGGAGCGGAAGAGGCCACTACCGTTACTGTGATCGAGGCCAATATCGACGATCTCAGTCCGCAGATTCTGGGCTTCGCGATGGAGCGGCTGCTCGAAGGTGGCGCCCTGGACGTGACGCTGCAGTCCATCGAGATGAAGAAGAACCGCCCCGGCACACTGCTCCGCGTACTGTCGAAGCGCGAGGATCGGGACCGCCTGGCAGCCATTATCTTCAGGGAGACTTCCACCCTTGGCCTCCGCATGTACACGGCCGAGCGGCTCGTGCAGCCGCGGCGATGGGTGGAGATAACGACGCGCCACGGCAGCGTCCGCATGAAGGTCGCTGGCGACGGCGCTTACGCGCCGGAGTTCGAGGACTGCCGACGGCTGGCGCTGGAGACAGGCGCACCGCTCAAAGAGATCATCGCCGAAGCGAATTTTGAATACTTGAAAATGTCCAGATGAAATACTACATCACAACGCCGCTTTACTATGTGAACGCCGCTCCACACATCGGCCACACCTACACGACGATCGCCGCCGAGACCATCGCGCGATTCAAGGCGATGCAGGGATACGAGGCCGTGCTGTTCACGGGAACCGACGAGCACGGGCAGAAGGTAGAGCGCTCCGCCCAGGCCGCGGGTAAAACGCCGGAGGATTTCACCCGTATCGTGGCGGAGGAGTTCCAGAAGCAGTGGGAGTCGCTGGGGCTGCGGATCGACCGCACCATAAGGACCACCGATCCGCGGCATCACAAGACGGTGCAGTGGCTGTTCGAGCAGTGCCTGAAAAACGGCTACGTTTACAAAGGCAGCTACACCGGCCAATACTGCGTCTACGATGAGCTGTATGTCAACGACGCCAAGCCCGGCGATCCGTGCCCGGAGTGCGGGCGTCCCACGGAAACCGTGACCGAGGAGAACTACTTCTTCAAGCTGTCCGCGTTTACCGACCGGCTGTTGAAGCTGTACGAGGACGATCCGGGCTTCGTGCAGCCCGAATCGCGGCGCAATGAAGTGCTCTCCTTCATCCGGCAGGGATTGCAGGATCTCTCCATCAGCCGCACGACGATCAAGTGGGGCATTCCTCTGCCGGTGGAAGGCAATCACGTTTTCTATGTATGGTTCGACGCGCTGATCGGCTACATGAGCGGGGTGAAGGACGATCCCGGGATGTGGCCGGCCGATCTGCACCTGATCGGCAAGGAGATTCTGCGCTTTCACGCCGTATTCTGGCCGGCATTCCTGATGGCGGCTGGGCAACCTCTACCGAAGAAGATCTTCGCGCACGGCTGGCTGCTGTTCGAGAACGACAAGATGAGCAAATCGCGCGGCAACATGCTGCGCGCCGAGCCGATCCGGCGCGTGGTCGGCGTGGACGGGCTGCGTTACTTCCTGCTGCGGGAGATCGTGTTCGGGCAGGACGGCAGCTTCAGCTATGACGCGCTCATCGGCCGCTACAATTCGGAGCTGGCCAACGGGCTGGGCAATCTGGCCAGCCGCACTCTGACGATGATTCATCAGTATCGCGGAGGCGCGATTCCGGCGTCGGCCGGAGACGAGGGCATCGCCACGGTTGCTCTCACGACGATCCGGAACGCGGTCACCTTATTCGATGAATTCGAATTTTCGCGCGGGCTGGAGGCGATCTGGGGGATGCTCTCGGCGGTGGACCGTTACATCGTGCAGCAGACGCCGTGGAAGCTGGCGAAGAATCCGGACGCGAGGGAGGCGCTGGACAAGACGCTCTATACATCGGCCGAGGCGCTGCGAATCGCCACCGCGCTGCTCGCGCCGGTTCTGCCGGACTCTGCGGGGAAGATCTGGAGCCAGCTCGGCATGCCGGAGCCGGTGGAATCCGTGCGGCTCGACGCGCTGACGTGGGGGCAACTGCAGGGAGGCCAAAAAATCGGAGAGATCGCTGCTGTGTTTCCGCGCATCGAATTGAAGGATGCGGTGGCCAGGATGCAGGGATTCGAGGCCGAGGTGTCGGCGCATCAGGCGGCGCTGCTGGGGAAGACGGCGCCGGCGGCGGGCGAATCACCTGCCCCATCTGACGGCAAGCAGGGTTCGAGCGACAGCAAGATTGCGATAGACGATTTTTCCAAAGTCGATCTGCGGGTTGGATTGGTGCTGTCGGCCGAGCCGGTCAAGGGGGCTGACAAGCTACTGCACTTGAAGGTCGATATCGGCGAGCCGGAGCCGCGGACGATCGTGGCGGGGATCGCCGAGGCTTATCATCCCGGGCAGATGGTAGGGAGGAAAGTGGTAATCGTGGCGAACCTGCAGCCGCGGAAGCTGCGCGGGCTGACATCGAACGGGATGATCGTGGCGGCGTCCCTCGAAGGCGGCAAACCGGTGCTGGCCGGCTTCCTCGAAGATGTGCCGGTCGGAGCGCGGCTGAAGTGAAGCTGGTCGACTCCCATTGTCACCTCGACGATGAGAAGTTCGCGGGGGACCGCGAGTCGGTCATCGAGCGCGCGCTGGCGGCGGGAGTAGAGAGGCTGATGGCAATCGGAACCGGAGGCGGTCCGCCGGATCTGGCGGCGGGTGTGCGGCTGGCGGACGCGTATCCGTTCATCTTCGCCACTGTCGGAGTGCATCCTCACGACGCCGCCAAGGCCACGGATGAAACTTTCGACCGGCTGAAGGACCTGCTTTCTCATTCGAAGACGCTGGCGCTGGGTGAGATCGGACTCGATTACCATTACGATTTTTCACCAAGGGAGGTCCAGCGCGAAGTGTTCGCGCGGCAATTGGAGATGGCGGGAGGAGCCGGCAAGCCGGTGGTGATTCACACGCGGGAAGCCTGGGAGGACACGATGAAGATGCTGCGGGAGCGGTACCACGGCGAAGGGATTTTCCACTGCTTCACGGGCGGTCCGGAGGAGGCGCGGGAGGCTCTCGATTTCGGGTTCCATCTCAGCTTCGGCGGCGTACTGACGTTCCCCAAGGCTGAGCCGGTGCGGGAAGCGGCGCGGCTGACTCCACCCGAAAAACTACTGGTCGAGACGGACTCTCCGTACCTGGCGCCGGTCCCACATCGCGGCAAGCGCAACGAGCCGGCGTTTCTGG
>DATJFH010000186.1:0-4415 GCA_035495815.1 Bryobacteraceae bacterium | reverse complement strand
GGGCGGTGCTGGCCGAAGCTCTCACGCGTCCCACCAATCCGCTGCTCGCCCGCGTGATGGTGAACCGGCTTTGGCAGCATCATTTCGGCGAAGGCCTGGTGCGCAGCGTCGATAATTTCGGCAGGGCGGGGGAGCGCCCTTCGCATCCGGAGCTGCTCGACTACCTTGCGCAGCAGTTCATCGCGCGGGGCTGGTCGTTGAAGGCGATGCACCGCATGATGCTGCTCAGCTCCGCCTACCGGATGGAAAGCGCGGCCTCGCCGGGAGCGGAGTCCGCCGACCCTCAGAACCGGTTGCTGTCCCATATGCCGGTCCGGCGCCTCGATGCGGAATCTGTTCGCGACGCGATCCTGGCCGTCTCCGGATCTCTCGACAGCACGGTCTACGGCCCGAGTGTCCCGATCCACGTGAGTCCCTACCAGGACGGGCGCGGCAAGCCCGTCTCCGGCCCGCTCGACGGGAATGGGCGCCGCAGCGTGTACCTCGAAGTGCGCCGGAATTTCCTGACGCCCCTGCTGCTGGCCTTCGATTATCCGCTGCCCACGGCTGCGATCGGCCGGCGCATGGTCTCCACCGTGCCGGCGCAGGCGCTCACGCTGATGAACAACGAGTTCGTGGCCGAGCAGGCGCGGCTGTGGGCCGCCCGCATGGAGTCCGCGTATGAGAACCCCCGCGCCAGGCTCGACGCTATGTATCTGCGGATTTTCGCCCGCGCGCCCGAGCCCGCCGAGCGCGACCGCATTCAGACTTTCTTGAGCGAAGGCGGAAGCTGGAGCGGCCTCGCCCATGTGCTGTTCAACGCCAAGGAGTTCCTCTTTCTGAGGTGATTCGATGCCCAGCCGCCGGGATTTCTTCAAACTCGCTCTGGCCGCTTTGCACGCCGAGTACTCCGCTGCGCCGGCCGCTTCCGCCGATCGAACGGTGGACCCGCTGGCCCCGCGAGCGCCCCACTTCGCGCCACGCGCCAAATCCGTCATTTTCCTTTTCATGGACGGCGGCGTTTCGCACGTCGACAGCTTCGATCCCAAGCCGAGGCTCAAAGCGGAGCGTGGGCAGCCTCTCCCGCTCGCCCGTCCACCGCTGGTGCGGGCGGTGAGCACGGCGCTGTACCCGTCGCCCTTCGAATTCCGGCGCCACGGCCAGTCCGGCGCGGAAGTGTCGAGCCTGTTCCCGGAAGTGGCTCAATGCGCCGACGAGCTCTGCATCATCCGCTCCATGGTGGCCGACCATTCCGAGCACACGGCCGCCAATTACTTCATGCACAGCGGATCCGGTTTGCAGGGACGTCCGAGCCTGGGGGCCTGGCTCACGTATGGTCTGGGCAGCCTGTCGCGCGAGCTGCCTGGATACGTCGTGCTGGATACCGGGATGATTCCGCCCGGCGGGCTCGACATCTTCGGCAGCGGTTTTCTTCCCGCCAGCTATCAGGCGTCGCTGTTCCGCAACGGGCAGCAGCCGGTGGCCGATATCGTTCCGCGCGAGCCCAAGCCGGCGGTGCAGCGGGCCAAGCTCGACCTGTTGCGCGATCTGGACCGCGGCGCGCTGGCCCGCTATGGCGGCGTCAGGGAAATGGAAGCCGCGGTGGCCAACTACGAGCTCGCCTACCGCATGCAGTCCGCCGTGCCGGCGCTGGCCGACATCTCGGGTGAATCGGAAGCCACCCGCAAAATGTACGGCCTGGATGAAAAGGACACGGCGGAATACGGCCGCTCCTGCCTGTTAGCGCGGCGCCTGGTGGAGCGCGGTGTGCGGTTTATCGAGCTGCTCTCGCCGAAGCGCGAGGGTTTCGACCGCTGGGATCAGCACGCCAATCTGGAGCGCGGCCATGCGACCAATGCCAGGGCGTCCGACAAGCCGATCGCCGCTCTGCTGCGCGACCTGAAAGCGCGGGGTCTGCTGCAGGACACGCTGGTCGTTTGGAGCGGCGAGTTCGGCCGCACCCCCACAGCGCAAGGAGCCGGCGACGCCATCGGACGCGACCATCATCCCTACGGATTCAGCATGTGGCTGGCGGGCGGCGGCGTCAAGCCCGGCCTGACCTTCGGCGCCACGGATGAATACGGCTATTACGCAGTGGAAAATCGCGTACACGTGCATGACCTGCACGCCACGCTGCTGCACCTGCTCGGTTTCGATCACACCCGCCTGACTTATCCGTTCAGCGGCCGGGACATGCGGCTGACGGACGTCCACGGAAAAGTCGTTCACGACATTCTGAGCTGACGTTCAAGTATGCGCTTTGGCCCGCCGGGCCGCGCGGGGACCCTGGACTTGTCTATTTCCTGTAAGATGCCCGTGGGGCGAGCACATTGAACCTGTTAACGGACTGGCTAAGCGCCCTGGAACCGGCCCAGAAAGTCCTGGATTTAGGATCGGGCGCCGGCAGTTTTGACTACAGCAGTTTGAGATGTTGCGTCATCGGAGTGGACTCTGATCTTTCACAGATTGGACGATTTGCCACCTCCGCGAGCGTGTGCGCCAGCGGCTGCCGTCTGCCGTTTGCCGCGAGATCCTTTGACCTGGTTATCTGTCACAACAGCTTGGAACACTTCGCGGACGTGCAATCGGCTATCGATGAAATCGCCAGGGTATTGAAGGAAAATGGACGCCTCTTCATCTCCGTTCCGGATGGATATAGTCTGTCGGATCGTCTATATCGATTTCTGTACGCCGGCGGAGGTCATTTCCAGCGCTTTACATTCGAGAGAATCGTCCATTTAATAGAGACCGGAATTTCTTTACATCTGGTCGCCTGGAAGTGGCTTTACAGCTCATTTATCTATATTGACCGGGCTAACTTCCAGCCGGCGCCGCGCGGTCCTTTGCCGGGTCCGTTTCCCCGGCGGATGCGGTTGCTTGGTCACTTGCCGGTATGGTTTTTCAGCGCCGCCAGGTTGTTGTTAAACGTCGCTACCAGGTTGCTTGATCGCCTGGGTTTTTTAAAGCTTTCAATCTACGGTTGGGCTCTGGCGTTCGACTGCGGTGTGACCGGCCGCCCCACGCACGAACTGTCGCTGGTGAATGTTTGTACGCGCTGTGGATTCGCCGCCAACAGGTACGAGCTTCGGCCTGTGGGCAAAGTCGTCTACCGGTGTAATCGTTGCCAGGCATATAACCCACTGTTTCGCCCCATATCAGATCCCCCTTTCCCGTTCTAGCCACGCCACAAACTGGATTCGAATGGAAAGTTCCGTCCGGCAGATCCGACACACGTTGATGCGTCCGGCTTCACCAGGCAATTGGATTCGCCGGACGCTTAGTTTGCCGCCGGCTTACTTCGGGTGGAACTGCTGGTTTCCGTTCCTCAGATTCCCGGAAGCGCTAAGAACCGTATTGCCGCCCGCATCGCCAATGAGGCAGGAGAAAAAGTCGTTCACTCCTGGCTCGCCTGCGTCGGTGATGGTGAACTCGATTGTCGCTCCAGGGCCCCTGTTGTACCTGCCGGTTCCGCTGCCGACCAAGGTTGAAATGCCGGTTTGCGGGTTAGTCGAGCAAGACGCCGTAGTGAGACTGTCTAAATGAAATTGGTTGCCGTTCCAGTTGATCTCGAGATTATTCGGCTTCTCAATAACATCGCAGTGCAACTCGAAACCATGGGTTACGCGCGCGCCGGCGGCAGTGAAGATACTGCCCCCTCCCGTGAAACGGCCGGCGGAACTGTTCGTCCGGTTGGTGAACGTAACCGTGGTTGTCCCTCCGTCTACGATCGTGACGGTCGCGCTGCGCGCCTGAGTGTCGGAGGTGACGATGTTCACCGCGGGATCGACGGTGATGCCATTGACCGTCACGCCCGCCGACGCTTGCTCGATGACGGTGAATTGTCCGATGCCAAGATCATTGAGGGTGACGCAGTTCCCCACCGGCACATCGGTCGTACCCTGCTGACCGACTACTGTGAAATGGAACGTCCCCGTAACCGGTCCCACCGAATCCGCGGCTTTGCAAATCCGAAGATTATGAGCATAAACGGCGCTGGAAGCAGAGGCGAAAAGAATCAGGGCGGTCTTCAGGACCGTCCCGAGGAGTCGTTTTGAAGTATTTGGTCTCATAAGGGTCCGTATCATCTCCCGCTACAGAGCATGAGTATTGCCATTCGCAGCCAGAAGGCATTGGAAATCGAATTGCACCTCCCACTGCGGAGGCAAGTTATGCTCCTCGATACAAAAGTTGGACCTTTAACGACAACGCCCTCGTATGTGGCGTATAAAATTCTTCATTTCGGTTTCGTTGTGCTTCCGATTGTTGCGGGACTCGATAAGTTCTTCCATATGCTGGTGAACTGGGACATGTACCTGGCGCCCCGCATCGCTTCTCTGGCGCCGAGGGGCGGCCATGGTTTGATGTCTCGCGTCGGTGTAATCGAGATAATCGCCGGGCTTCTCGTCGCGGTGAGGCCCGCTGTCGGAAGTTTCGTG
>DATJFH010000185.1:0-22245 GCA_035495815.1 Bryobacteraceae bacterium | reverse complement strand
GGACGGATCCGAAGACTCTCGAGAGCGAGCGGCAAGGTGTGTACCTGGCCGGCGTAATTGTCGCCGGGATGCACACGAACGAGATTTTCATCGAGAATGGCCGTTTCCACGGAAAGCAGATTGCGGAAGCGATCGCCGCGAAATTGAAGCCGGGTTCCTAATAAAGAGTTGCGACCTCCGCGCTATTTCGCACGGCGTGAGTCGACACGACAGAAACCGCGCGGATTATTCGAACTCTGCCCAGACGACGGTGTGGTCCGAGGCCCCGGCTGCCTTGCGCGGCTCTACGTCCACGTCGGCGGCGCGGCAGCGATCCGCCAGAGGCGCCGTCGCCAGAATGTGGTCGATCCGCCACCCGAAGTTGCGCTCGAAAGCGTTTCTGAAGTAGTCCCAGTAGGTGTACTGCACGCGATCCGGATGGAGCTTGCGAAACAAGTCGATGAACCCCCATGCGGCCGCGTGCTTGAAGGCATTGCGGGCGTCGATGTGGAAATCCACGTCGTTTACACGCCGGTCCGGATGATAAACATCGATCGGCTCGGGCGCGACGTTCAGGTCCCCCAGCCATATGGCCGCCCTTCCGGGATCGAGCTGCTCCTCGAAATAACGGCGAATGCGCGCCAGCCAGGCGAGCTTGAAGCCATACTTTTCGGAGGTGATCGAATAACCCTGCGGCACATAGCTGTTGACGATCGGAATGCCTTCCACCACGGTCAGCAGAATGCGGACGTCTTCGTTGTCCGGTCCTTCATGCAGTCCGTGAAGGATGCGCTCGGGTTCGCGCAGGCTCAGCGTCGCCACGCCGTTATACCCCTTCATGCCGCGAAACGCAGCGTGGTATCCGGCCTCGCGGAAGGCGTCGATGGGGAAATCCTGATCCTGCACCTTGGTCTCCTGCAGACACATCACGTCAGGGTGATGGGCGCGGACCCAGTCGAGTACCAACGGCAGACGTCTGCGAATGGAGTTGACGTTATAGGTGGCGATCTTCATTACGCCGTGCCGCTCGGGTCGTGGCAATAGTGAGATTCGTTTGTCATGCGGTAGCGCACGTCCAGCTCCCGTGTGGCCAGCCGCTTGTACGCGCGGAATCGCGATTCCATGGCGAAATCCAAAATGCCGCTGGTGAGCAAGGTGCGCTCCACAGGGTAGGTCGGCTGGCCGGTTTCGAACATCTTCTCGATGTTCCGGACCAGGCACCCGAAATGCCCGTACGGTTTGCCCTCCTCGAGCCACATCAATACTGAGAGAGGCTCGGCGCGGCCGATGTCAAGGGCTACCGTGAAATCCTTCACGGCGCCCGTCATGAGGAAGGCCGCTGCTTTCAGGCCGTCGCGGTAATCGACCAGGAAAACCGCCGGCTCCCTGACCGACTCGCGCGGAGACCCGGGCGTTCGAGTTCCGCTTCTGGCAAGGGCATGGTCGAACAGCTTCCGGGCCCACGGAGTCTTGTCGAGATAATTCCACACCGCTTCTTTTTCCAGGCACTGCACAGCTGCCACTCCGGTCTCGCCCCGTCCGCGCCGCTCCACCATGCACTGCAGCGCTTCGAGCGTGTGGAAACCATAGATCTCGATGCCGCTGTAAGCGATGGCCACGGCGTGGCACACCTCGGCCCCAAGGGGCGTATCCACCTGTGGCTTGCGAAAGGCCACCGGAACCGAGGAGCCCGCCATGAAAGGAAAATTCAGCTCCCGTGATATCTCCACCATGCGTTTGGCCTTGATCCAGCTGTACGAAAGATGCTTGTCGTTGAAGACTGGAACGGAGCGGCCGGTCTTCCGGAAAACGTCCGTGATCTCGGTGAAGAACTGGTAGCGAGGGTAGAGCTTCTGACCCTTCTCGTTGGTGGGATAGTCGCCATGCTCGCCGATGAGCAGTACACCATCGACGGCCAGCCGGCCTTTGCCCATCGTGAGCGCGTCGGCGATGGTCGGGAAGATTGGGACGTTATGTTGGCGCGCCCGCTCGCGGCTCAAATCGTTGGCGGGAACCTGGGCCGTGAACAGCGAGACAACCCGGGAGCGCGGCTTGGGCGGTCTGCCGTCCTGCCGGAATCCGTCCAGATATTTCCCTACGATCACGTCGGCGTGGGAGTTGGGCCGGTATTCGGTGACCACGGCGGCGATCCTCTTCGGTTCGCCGGCCGCGCGCAGAACTCCCGCTGCGGAAGAAAGTAAAAACGCACGGCGGTCAAGCATGGCCGATCCGCCGGATCCAGCGTCCGAAGACCAGAGCCGCCAGCTCGCGCATGCGTCCGGCATGGGCCTGGGGGTCGATGAAACTCGTGCTCTCGCGCAGATCGCCGCAAGCAGCGTCTTCGGTGAGCCAGTCGGCGATCATTTCCGGCGTTACCTCCAGATGGAATTGTAACCCGTGGATGCGATCCCCGACTCGATAGGCCTGGTGGCAGCAGGCGTCGGAGGTGGCCAGCAGTTCGGCGCCGGCGGGCAGATCGAAGGTCTCGCCGTGCCACTGGAACAGCGTCTCGGAGCCGGACAAGCCGTGGAACAGCGGGTCCCGGGCCGCCGCCGCCGTCCAGCGGACCGGATACCAGCCGATCGCCTTGACCGGATTCGGATAGACCCGGCCTCCGAGCGCCCTGGCGATCATCTGCGCTCCGAGACACAGGCCGAGAATCGGCTTGCCTTTCGCGGCTGCGTCCTCGATCAAGTCAAGTTCCTGGCGCACATAACGTAGATCATCATTGGCCGACATTGACCCGCCCATGAAAAGAAACGCGTCGGCGTCAACGGCGCGCGGAAGAACTCCGCCCTGGCGCAGATCGAGGCAATCGCAGAAGGCGCCGTTCGCGGCGACGGCGTCATCGATCAGCCCCAGGCTGGGTGAGTCGCTGTGCCGGAAGGCCAGGATCTTCGGGCGGACAGGCACTAATCCTTCGAGGCGACCTGGAAATGGCTCAGCGTTTCGGCGTAACGCGAGAGCCCGCGATAGAGAGCCTCGGCCAGTTTCTGCCGATGGTCCGCGCGCTTGAGGAGCGCTTCCTCACGCGTATTACTCAGGAATCCGATCTCGGCCAGAATGGAGGGCATGGTGGCGCCGATCAGCACCACGAAGGGCGCCCGCTTCACGCCCCGGTTCTTCACGGTCGGATTGGACCGTGATGCCGCGCTGAAGAGAGCCGCCTGCATCTTATTCGCGAACTCCTTGGACTCTTCGCTCTTATCGCGCTGTGTGATCTTCTGAATGATTTCGCTCAGGTCGTGGATGGACCGTTGCGAGCCAGCGTTCTCACGGGACGCCAGGTCCAGCGCCTCGCGGGAGGAGGTCAGGTTGAGATGATAGGTCTCGACGCCGGAGACGCTCGGGTAGGGAGACGAGTTGGCGTGAATCGACAAGAAGAGGTCCGCCTTCATCTTGTTCGCCAGTTCGGTGCGGCTCTCGAGGGGGATGAAGGTATCGTCGCTGCGGGTGAAGATCACCTCGCTCCCCAGGCCTGTTTCGATCAACTTGCCGAGGCGCTGGGCGACGTCGAGCACCAGCTCCTTTTCGAGAAGTCCGCCGGGACCAGTGGAGCCCTGGTCGTGGCCGCCATGGCCCGGGTCGATCACCACGCGGCCGACTTTGAGTCCCAGGGCGCGGATCATGGTCCGGTCGCCGGTGGAATTGCGTTTGGCAGCCAGGGCTGGAGGCGGGGGCGGAAGCGCGAGCTTCTCGGTCATTATCGGCTTGGCGGCGACGGACGCCGCCGCCAGCGGCTCCGGCTTTTCGAGAAGGGGCGCGGGCGGCGCCGATGGCTGTGGCGTCTGAAGCTGGGCCGTGGTGGGTTCCGCCGGAGATTCTGGCGTGGGACGCGCTGACGATACCGGCCGCGGCGCTCCCAGGACCGGCCGCAGCTCGATCATGAGCCTGTCCGGGTTGCTGAGCTGGGAGGCGGTGAAATCGACCGGTGACTCCAGGTCCAGCACCACGCGGGTCATGCCGGGCTGCGTCTCTGCAATTCGGATTCGCTTGAGAAGCTTATCGCCGACGGGCTTGGTCTGCACGCCCCTCACTCCCATGCGAGGCTTGGTCCCAAGCAGGTCGAAGAAGAGGCGGTCCGGATTGGTCAGCCGGTCGGAGCGGAAACGGAACTCGCCGTTGGTTTCAATGGCGATGCGGGTGACTTCGGTGAGAGTCCAGAAGCGGACGGCGGTGACCTCGAGTTGCGCCATGTGCTGCGCGTGGCAGAGGGTGGCGGCTCCGGTCAGCAGCAGAATCGGGATCAGCGTCGGGGGGCGCATGATCGGTCTATCGCGTGCGGAAGTACTCTCTCCCTTCGGAATCCACGGTCTTTTCGATAACGGGAACGCGGACTTCCGGTTTGCTTTCTTCAGCCAGCGCCTTGGCCTTCTTTTCCGCTTCACGCGCCTGGCCGAGCTTCTTACCTACCTGGTAAACATAATTCTGCGTTTCCGCGTACGGGGGAATGCCTTTGTATTTGGCCACGGCGCCTTCTCCGGCGTTATAAGCCGCCAGCGCCAGGCGCTCGTCCCCGTGGTACAGCTCCATCAGATATTTCAGATACCGGACTCCGCCCTCGATGTTCTGTACGGGGTGGAACGTATTGTTCACTCCAAAACGCCTGGCAGTGCTGGGAATGAGCTGCATCAGCCCCTGAGCGCCCGCGGACGAGATAGCGTTGGGATTGTAGTTGCTTTCCACGCGAATCACCGAATCCACCAGCGACGGTTCCACGTTGTGACGGCGTGCGATGGTGTCCACCAGCGCGTTGACGGTTGCGCTGGGCCCCTGCTCGGCCTTGGATGCTTCCGGGTGCGGAGCGGCGGAGGGAGCAACCACTTTCTCCGGAACGGTCCGGGACGCGATAACCGAGCCGCGGATCAGGCGTCCGCTACGCGTGTCAGCGCGGACGACAGTGGTCACACGCTTCGGCGGCGGGTCCGTGGAGGCAGCCTCGACTCCTGCGGCAGCCAGTCCCAGAGCGGACAGCATGAAACAGAAACGCATCGCTTTGTTCAGCCGGTAAAAGCCGGATTCTCCATTATATGCCGATTTTCGAATCAGGTGCACGCACGAATCCCTTAGAGTGTACAATTTGCCGATGAGAAATAGAAATTCGACGCCGGCGCGGCCCGCTATATCCTTCCCCGGATCGGCTGCCTGCTCTCTAGAAAATACTTTCTCCCATGCATCTGTTGCGATTCTTCATCCGCATCGCCTCTGCGATCCTGTGGCCACGCATGCGACACCACTGATGACCCAGGACTAGACTCACCCGACCTGCTGATATAATTCCAGCATGGCGCGTCCCGAAAGACGCGTCGATGAGAGAAACACTGGCGGCTCCACGATCATCGTCTAGAGTCCGAGCCGGTGACAGTACCGGTTGAGGGGCAGCGGCCGGCGCAGCGGGGGAAACGGCGTGCACGGTTTGAAAGGGGAAATCAGAAACGGACTGGCTTAAGCCAGCGCCGCTAAAATCTACAATGCGCGAAGTTCGACGTACCGTATGTGCCTTGGATTGTCCGGACGCTTGTTCCATGCTGGTTACCGTGGAGGACGGGCGGGCCACGAAACTGCGTGGCGACCCCGATCATCCGATCACGCAGGGCTTTCTCTGCGCGAAAGTATCACGATATCTCGAACGCGAATACTCTCCCGACCGGCTGCTCTATCCGCAGCGCCGCGTCGGCGCCAAGGGGCAGGGCCGCTTCGAGCGGATCTCGTGGGATGAAGCGCTGGACGAGATCGCATCGCGACTGAAGTCGGTCGCCGGGGAGTATGGCCCGGAAGCGATCCTCCCCTACAGTTACGCCGGCACTATGGGGTTTCTCAACAACGCGGGCATGGACCGCCGCTTTTTCCATCGCCTGGGGGCGTCCCGTCTGGACCGCACGATCTGCTCAGCCGCTGGTGGAGCAGCCCTCAACGCTACACTCGGAAACCGCTTCGCCACCGAGCCGGAACAGTTCCGGCATTCGAAGCTCATCCTGGCGTGGGGCGCGAATATCCTGGGGACGAACGTCCATCTATGGCCGTTCATCGTCGAAGCGCGGCGGAACGGAGCCCGTCTGTATGTCATCGACCCGCACCGCAACCGCACCGGCAAGCTGGCCGACAAGCACTTCTTCATCAATCCGGGGACCGATGCGGCCCTGGCGCTCGGAATGATGCACGTGCTCATCGGCGAGAATCTCTATGACGCCGGTTACGTGGAGCGCTACACCACCGGCTTCGAGGGTTTGCGCGAGCAGGTCAAGCAGTATCCGCCGGAGCGGGCCTCGGCGCTGACAGGCATTCCGGCGGAGGACATAGTTTCTCTGGCGCGTGAATACGCCGCCGTTCGTCCGGCCGTGATCCGCCTGAACTACGGCACGCAGCGGAGCGAGCGGGGCGGGCTGGCGGTACAGGCCATTTCCCTTCTGCCGGCGCTCACCGGATCCTGGACCGAGGTGGGTGGCGGCTTCCAGCTTTCCACCTCACACGCCTTCCGCGTGAACCGGGAAGGCCTCGAGCGCGCCGACTTGCAGGAGCGCTCCCTGGGCCGGCCGGCGCGGCTGATCAATATGTCGCAGCTCGGCTCGGCGCTCAATCACCTCAGCGACCCGCCGGTAAAGGCGATGATCGTGTACAACTCCAATCCGGCGGCCATTGCGCCGGATCAGAGCGCCGTCCTGCGGGGATTGCGACGCGATGACCTGTTTACGGTGGTGCTGGAGCAAACCCGCACCGACACCGCCGATTTCGCCGACATCCTGCTGCCGGCGACCACGTTCCTCGAGCACACCGACCTCTATCTCGCGTACGGAAATTATTATCTGCAGCTGGCGCGTCCGGCGCTGCCGGCCCCGGGAGAGACGCGGTCCAACGTGGATGTATTTCGCGCGCTGGCGCTGCGGATGGGTTTCGATGATCCCTGTTTTCGGGACTCGGAGGACGACATGATCCGGACGCTGCTCGATTCCGATCATCCTTTCATCAAAGGAATCACGCTGGAGGAACTGGACCAGGCGCATTCGGTCCGCCTGAAGGTCTCGAGGAACGGCGATCCGTACATGCCGTTCGCGCAAGGCGGCTTCGCTACCGCATCCGGCCGCTGCGAATTGCGGATTCCGGACTACGCACCTCCCGTGGAATCGCGCTTCGGATCGCCTGAGCTGAGGGCGAAGTTCCCGCTGGAGCTGATTTCCCCGAAGAATGACGACAGCATGAACTCGACCTTCGGAAATCGTCCGGACACCGACCGCCAGACCTCGATGCTTGCCATCCATTCCGCCGATGCAGCCGAACGCGGCATTGTCAGCGGCGACGCCGTACGGATTTTCAACGACCGCGGTTCGTGCGTGATGATGGCCAAAGTGGACGGGGAGGTGACCCGTGGAGTGGTCTCGGCGCCGTCGGTGAGGCTGGGCAAGCGCTCGCCCGGAGGCCGCAACGTGAACGCGCTGGTGTCCGAGCGGCTCACGGATATCGGCGGCGGTCCGACCTTCTACAGTTGCCTGGTGCAGATCGAAAAGAGCGGAGATTGATGATCAAGACTGAATTTTCCCGCCGAGTGGCATTGACGCTCGGCGTTACACTGTTGACCGGGTGCGTCCTGCTCGGCGGTTGCAAGCGTCGCGATAAGAAGATCCGGGTACAGCAGACGGATGAAGACACCGTGACCATGGCCAGCGTGGTCCAGATGGGCGATCCGAAGGTGCAGTCACAGCTCCTGAAAGGCTTCTACAACATCGAGTCGAACACCTGGCGCTGGACCATGGGCAAGTTCGCGGTAGCCCTGCGTCCGCCGCGGAATGCCGCCGCCAAAGGGGCCACTCTGCACCTGAAGTTCGTGCTTCCGGAAGCGGTGCTGTCGAAAATCAAGACCACGTCGATCTGGGCGAGCATCGGCGGCACGGTCCTGTCGCCGGAGACTTACACCCAGCCGGGCGAGTTCGACTACGCTCGCGATGTGGACGGAAAGCTGCTCGCTGGGGAAGCCGTCAACGTGGAGTTCAGCATGGACAAGTTCCTGACGTCCGGAATGGTGGAGGATCGGGAACTCGGAGTCATCGCAACTTCGGTGGGATTCGAAGCAAAATGACCCGGGCCTGGAGGCGCGCCTCCTGGGCTGCTCCTCCGCTGTTCTGCCTGACGCTCTATTGGTACGGACTGCGCTGCTGGTTCCGGCAGGACGACTTCGCGTGGCTCGGCCTTTCGGCTACGGTCCACAATTGGAGCGATTTTCTAAAAGCGATGTTCGCGCCCCTGGCGCAGGGCACGATCCGCCCCTGGAGCGAGCGGGCGTTCTTCATGGGGATTTACGAGCTGTTCGGCCTGAACGCGCTGCCGTTCCGCATCGTGGTGTTCCTCACCCAGATTGCGAACCTGACGCTGATTCGAGCAGTGGGTCAGCGAGTCACCGGATCAGCGGCGGCGGGTGTTTGGGCGGCGCTGCTCTGGATCGCCAACCCGGCGCTGATCATGGTGATGACCTGGTCGTCGGTTTATAACCAGGCGCTGTGCGGGTTCTTTCTGCTGCTCTCGTTTTATTTTCTGCTGCGCTACGTCGAGACCGCCGACGTTCGATTCAACATTGCGCAGTGGACTGTATTTCTACTCGGGTTCGGGGCGCTGGAGCTCAACGTAGTCTATCCGGTGTTGGCCGCATCCTACACCTGGCTCTGTGCCCGGAGCTACTTCAAGCGGACGCTGCCGTTGTTCATTCCTTCAGTGATCTTCACCATAGTCCACCGCATCGCCGCGCGCTCCATTGAAGCGCCGTCCTATGTGATGCGTTTCGACGCCAGCATGCTGAACACATTCTGGAAATACCTGGCGTGGGCGCGGGGGATGAACCACTATTCGGGCGCACACTCGCCGCCGGTCTGGATGTGGTCCCTGGGGACGGCCCTGATTTTCGCGGCGCTGCTCGCGTTCGCGGCGGTGAAGGTGCGGGAGGGGAACCGCGGCCCGCTGTTCTGCCTGGCGTGGTTTCCCATCGTGCTCGCTCCGGTGCTGCCGTTGAGAGAGCACCTGACCGAGTATTACCTGGCGCTGCCCGCTATCGGACTTTCGATGCTGGGCGGATGGGCGCTGGCCGGCGCCTGGCAATCGGGACGGACCCTATGGCGGCTGGCGGCTGCGGTGATTCTCCTGATCTACCTGGTCCCCCTTCCGGCCACGCGCGCCGAGACGCGTACCCGCTACCTGCTCAGCCGGAAGATCGAGCGCGTGGTTCTGGGTGTCGAGGACGCGCGGAGGCTGCATCCCGACCAGATCATCCTGCTGAGCGAAGTCAACGACGATCTGTTCTGGAACGGCATTCTGGATAGTCCGTTCCGGCTGGTGGGGGTCTCTGATGTGTATCTGGCTCCGGAAGTGGAAGGAGCGCTGACGCCTCATCCGGCGCTCGGCGATCCGCGTCAATTCACGCTGCCCCCCTCAGCGACGCTGAGCGCATTGAACAGCGGCAGGATCGTGGTGTACTCGGCCGCCGGCGACCGGTTGAAGAACATCACCGCCACGTACGGATCGAAGCTGCAGTTGACCGCCGAAACGCCGCGCCGGGTCGACGTCGCCAACGATCTGCTGGCGCACCTGTTGGGCAAGAGCTGGTATCCGCGGGATGACCAGCACCGCTGGATGCCGAAACAGGCGACCGTGCGCCTGGGCGGTCCGAAGACGGCGTCGCAGCGGCTCTATGTCTCGGGATTCTGTCCGGAGGGCCAACTCGAGAAGGGACCGCTTCCGTTATCGCTATCGGTGGACGGAAAGGCGCTGCCGGCTGTGGCGATTCAGCCCGGGACCGCCCGTTTCGATTTTGACTTTGCGCTGCCTTCCGGGCTGGCGGGCAAGGAAACGGTCGAGGTTACGGTAAATGTAGGCCGCACGTTCACGCCTCCAGGCGAGGACCGGGAACTGGGGCTGGTCTTCGGCGTGTTCGAAATTCGCTGAAGAGGCCCCGGGCTCCGGCAAAAAGGCGTTGTAGAATAAAGCCATGGCCGACGACGGCGCAAAGTGCCCCACCATGTTCGCGCCGAACCCTCATCTGAGCGATCAGATCAACAGCGCCATCATCCAGTCCGAGATCGAAGGCGGCGTGTCCTTGCGCGACCTGCCCAAGGGGGCAGTAGTCGAGATCGAAACCCAGAATCGTGTTTACACACTGGTAAGTTGCGGCGAAGGTGACGCGCTGCTGCACGGACACCCGATGTTCTGCCCTGAACCCGTGCTGGTCACTATACATGGCTCGACCTGGGGCGGGTCAATGCTGAAAGACCGCTACATCGGGCGCGGCATGCACCTGGAATTCGGCCATCCGGACTACGAAGGCCCGATTGTCACTTCTCGAATCGTGGACATACGCCAGCCCGCGGCGCTGGCCGCCTGAGGCCCATTCAAAGCGCCTTCACAGCCATTTCAACCTGCGCAGCCAAAGCCGCGTAATCGTCACCACGCAGCCTCATCGGCTTGCCGAACTTGACCCGTACTCTGCCTGGACGCGCCATGTTCCAGCCGACCCGCAGCACATTCTCCACGCCTTCCAGCCGCACCGGAATCACCGGAATCCCGAGGCGAGACGCAAGGATGCCCACGCCCGGGCGGAACCGGTCGATCTCCCCTGTTTCGCTGCGGCGGCCTTCGGGAAAGATCAGGATGCTGGTCCCTTCGCTTACCAGGTCGCCGGCATAGCGCAATGCTTCCCGCAGGCCCGCTTCGCGCTGAGGGAAGGGAAAAGCGTTGAAGAACATCGTCGAGAGGTAATAGTTCAGACTATTGGTGAACCACTCGCCGCGGCTGTATTGCTTCGGGAAGAAGTGCGCTTTGAAAAATTCCTTGGCCATCGCCGGCGCGATTCGGTAACGCCAGCGGCCAGGGAGCGCCAGCAGGATGGCAGGCGTATCCAGATGGCTTTGATGATTGGCCGCGAAGATAACCGGTTCCTCGAGCGGCTCCAGGTTCTCCCGGCCTTTTGCTTTCACCCAAAGAAACAACCGGGCAATGGCTTGCATCCAGGTCGCCAGGCTGAGGTTGCGCAGTAGCATCACCGGCGCCCTGCGATTCCAACTCGGGAATACGATCGGCTCCGGAGCGGCGGCCCGACCATCGAGCGCTGAGCGGAGATCGCCGACTGTGCGAGCCGCGGAGAACCGGCTTTCGTCCACGCTGGCGCCGGAGTTCTGCTCGATCGCCAGCATGAGCTCGACGCGCTCAAGAGAGCTGAGACCCAACTCGTCCAGAGTTGTTTCCGGGCGGATCCGGCGGCCCCGCGCGTAACGCGCGACCACAGCCTCGATGCTCTCGCCGGGCTCGGCCGCCGGACCCGGCGACGCGCGGCCTTCCACCCACTGACGAACTTCGTTGCGTTTGAGCTTGCCGGTCCCCTCGGTTCGCGGCAGCGCCGTTCCGGGCCACACGGAGAAGCTGCGGATCTTCTGATGCTCCTCCAACGCCGAGTTGGCCTTCCCAATCACCGCTTCCGCGTCCGCGCCGGGTTCGAGCACAAGTACGGCGTGTACTCGATCCGGACCCACCACGGCGGACTCGCGCACGCCCGGCGCGCGGTCGATCTCCCGCTCCACGTCTTCCGGGAAAACGTTGAGGCCTTCCGGTGTGATGATCATCTCCTTCTTGCGCCCGCGGACCGAGAGCCTGCCTTCGCTGTCGATCGCGCCGATATCGCCGGTGTGGAACCAGCCGTCTTCGAATACGGTTCCAGATTCCGCGTTGAAGTAGCCGGACGTGACATTCTCCCCGCGCACCAGGATCTCGCCGTCCGGAGCGATTCGAACCTCCACACCCGCAATCGGCTTTCCTACCGTTCCCCGGCGGGCGTGGAACGGATGATTCAGAGTCACGATGGGTGCGGTTTCGGTAAGACCGTAGCCCTGGATCACCAGGAAGCCGAGCCGCGACCAGAACGCCTCCAACTCCGGATCGAGCGGCGCCGCCCCGGAGACGAAGGCCCAGAATTTCCAGCCGAACAGGCGATGCACTTTGCGGTAGCGCCACCAGCGCATCATCCAATGCATCTTCTCCGGTTCCGGCCGGACGGCCTCCGGGACCGTCTGCACGACATACTCACGCAGCACTTCGAGAATCTTCGGCACCGACACGAGCACGGAAATGCGGCGCTTTCGGATCTGGCGCGCGATCTCTCGCGGGTTGTAGCCGTGCATGAAGACCACTACGCCGGGCAGCATCGGCGGGACGAAGGTCGCCATGGCCTGTCCGAACATGTGGCTCAGCGGGAGCAGGTTCAGAAACCGGATGGGAAAGAACGGCCGGCCGTACTTTCGGTACTTCCGCACCTCGCGATCCACCGGCTTGATGTTGGCCAGCACGTTGCGATGGCTGATCAGGACGCCCTTCGGCTCAGCAGTGGTTCCGGACGTGAACAGAATCTCGGCTACGTCGTCCCGCGTGATCGCCGCGCCAGGCGACGTATCGCCGGTCCACTCCAGGCCGGCAAGCTTCCAGCAAGGGATATCGTCAAGAACCGGAACTTCGTCGCCGGCAAGCAGCGCCCGCGCGCCGACGATGCGGTGAATGCGGCGCACCAGGTCCGGCGAAGACCGGTAGTCGACCGGAACGGCGATCACGCCTTCAATGAGGCATCCCCACAGCGCGGCGATCCACTCCGGGCGGTTTTCGCTCCAGAACAGGACTTTCTCTCCCTTGGCGATTCCATGCTTTCGCAGTCGCGCGGCGAAAACGACGGCGCCGCGCACGACCTCGGCGTAGCTGAAGCTGCGGCTGCGATACCCGTCGTCATGGATCAGGAATTCGCCGGAATGCCGGGAGAATTCGGCGAAAAAGTCAAGGAGCGTTTGCCGCACTTACTGAATCGTACTCTGTCCTTCGATTCCCAGGTCCGCGGCGGCGATGTTCTTGTTGATGTGTTTATCCAGGTTGATCACGTAGGTTTCCGGAGCTTCCGTCAGGACCGGTGAATGCGTGGCCGCGATGACACGGAAGTTCTTCTGATCGACAAGTTCCATCATCATCTTCAGGATGCGGCGCTGGTTGGACTGGGAGAGGGCCATCTCCGGCTCGTCAAGCAGCAGCACGGTGTGGTCGGGCAGGCTGGGGAAGTTCTCACGAAACATGGCCAGCATGACTTGCCCGTGGCTAGCCATCTGGAGAAACTCCTTCATGCGTGGATCGTCCTCGAAGAAATCGAGCTGGGTGCGCGGGTTGTGATGCTCGGCATCGAAGAGAAAGACCTTTTTGAACTGAGCCTTGCCGGGATCGAGACGGTAGACGAATCCGTCCACGCTTTCGCCCTTCAGCGCGTAGTGGATGGAGTGCAGCAGAGTGGACTTGCCGGACCCGTTCTCGCCGGTGAGCATGACCAGAGGATGGGAAAGGTCCACAATCATCGGCATGTGGAAATTCAGATTGACGAAGACCGGATGGGCTAAGATTTTCAAATACATTGCTGGTTCAAGTATAACGGTGCACCGGCGGCGGCGGAGCGCTCCCGCCTTTTCACGGAGTCGGCTATTCTGGTCTCGTGGTTTCGTTCACCTGCAATATCTGCGGGGCCTACAACCAGCATGAACAACTGGCCACCGAGCCGGCCAGTTGCGCCTGCGGATCCAACGTGCGAATCCGGGCCCTGATTCATCTCCTCTCGATGGAACTGTTCAACCAGAGCCTGACGTTGACCGAATTTCCCAGACTGCGGGCGATTCGCGGGCTCGGGATGAGCGACCACGAGGGCTACGCCCGCATTCTGGCCGAAAGATTCGACTACACCAACACGTACTACGATCGCGAGCCGCGGTTCGACTTCACTGCTGTGCATCCGGAGCTCTACGGCAGTTACGACTTCATCCTCTCGGCCGACGTGATCGAGCACATCGCGCCGCCGGTGGAGCGTGCGCTCGAGGAAGCTTGCCGCCTGCTCAAGCCGCACGGCGTACTGGGTATCACCGTGTTTTGCCACCCCTCGGACCAGTTGCGCGAGCACTTTCCGGAATTGGGCCAATACCGAATCGTGCCCCTTGGCGGCACGATGGTCCTGATCAACCGCCGGCCCGACGGATCGCTCGAAGCGCGGGATGATCTGGTCTTTCATGGCGGGTCGGGAGCGACGCTGGAGATGCGCGAATACGGGGCGACGGCGCTGAAACAGCAGTTGCTCAGCGCGGGATTTTGTGAGGTGAGTTTCCTCGAGGAGAACATTCCTTCCGCCGGGGTGTATTTCGATTACGATGTGTCCCAACCGTTGATCGCCCGGAAGGCGCCGTTTGTCATGGAGAAGAACGCAATCAGCCAGTTGATTGACCAGTGGCGGGCTGGATCGGGCGGCGCGGGGGAGGACCACCGTCAAGCCGAGATTCTGCGGGAGCAGGTGAAGATGGCCCGCCAGTCGCGCTGGCTGAAGCTGGGCCGAAAGCTGGGACTGGGTCCGGAGCTTTGAGAGCGGACCGAATCACGCCCTCCCTGATCGGTTTAACACGGGGCCGCCGCGGATGTGACAGCAGGCGCTACCTACCCGGAAGCGCCCTGCGGCGCTAACGCCTGGACGCTGCTGCGTCTGGGCCGGGCTCTAACAGCGGCCGGTAGCCGCGGAACCCGAAGTACGGGCGGAACGCGGTGGTCGAGTCCTGCTGCGGCGCCGTACAGCGACGGAATCGAGACCCTCCGGCCTCGCAAGTGAAGATCCACCTAAGGTCGGCGGAATGACTCAGGGCTTCAATCAGGACCTTCGCTACAGCTTCACGAAGGCGCCCTTTTCGGCCGCTTCCCTGGCGCCAAGCACGATCTCGTTGACTCGGTAAATATCCGCCAGCGGTAGACCGGCAGGCTTCTGATTGTAAACCGAATCGAGGAAATCCAGAAACAGCGACCGTGTCGGCGGCAGGTCGGTAATCGTGCGCGCCTTCTGTTTTCCGGAAATCACGGTAACGCCAGTCGACTGTTGATACTCGACCACGCCTTTCGTACCCGCGATTCGGAGTCGGTCGTCGCCGTGCGTGACGGCGGTCAGCGGCCGCAGATAGTCCATGTGCAGGACCCCGACACCGCCGTTGTCGAGCCGGAACAGGGTGCCCGTCGTGTTCTCCATCTGCCCGTATTCCGGGTAGCCGACCCGGTTCTGCAACGATACCGCTTCCACAAAGTCGCGCCCGCTGATCCATCGCATCAGATCCACCATGTGGACCCCGATGTAAGGGATCGTGCCGCCGTACGTCTCATGTTTGAGCATCCAGGACGCGCGCTCGCCGAGCTTGTACGACTTCTGCGCGTCGATCTGTGCGATTTCACCGATCTCGCCGGAATCCACAACCTGCTTCATCGCCAGGTACGGAGAAGAGAAACGCATGGGCAGAAACATGGTGAGGTGAACCTGGCTCTGCCGCACCGCCTCCCGGACTCGTTCCAGGTCGGCGCGCTCGATCGCCAGCGGTTTCTCCGCGGCGATATGAACCTTGCGCGCGGCGCACGCCAGAATCACGGCGCTGCGCAGGTGGTTGGGCCCGCCGATTCCGACCACGTCGAGCTGTTCCTTTTCCAGCATCTGCCGGTAGTCGCCGTAGCGCCGTACCCCGGCTGCCAGCTTGGCCATTTTGCCTGGATTTGGATCGGATACAGCCGCCAGTTCGATGTCCGGGGCGCCCTCGATGGGCCGGAATACTTCACCGGTATGACCCTCCATGAAGACTACACCGACACGAATCTTCTTCGGAAGGCGGAAAGCGGGAACGGCCGCCGCCAAAAGGGAGCGCCGGGTAATGGATTCGGCCATGACCTGATTATAAGCGCTGGTCTAAAAGAAAAGGTGTGGCTGAAAACCACCACCGGCGAATTGCAGCCAGGCCTATTCGACCATGGATTTTCAATTGCTTGGCGATTGGTTATTTGCGTGCTACGCTGCTGCGCGAAGGAAGGAGATGGGGACCATGCCTAATCAACAGCAATGGATTTTCACGACTCTCCTGGCGTTCTCGGCGGCGGGCGCGCTGCCGGGGCTCGCGCAGGAGCAACAGCCGAACACCGGATGGCGGAGAGTTGGAGATCCGGTGCAGCAGGCAGACGAGGCGCCCCCTGTCGAAGCGCCTGCGCCCCACACACTCGTCGTACCGGCGGGCACGTGGATCACGGTGCGAATGAACCAGCATCTTTCGAGCGATCGAAATCAGCAGGGCGATCCTTTTACCGCAACGCTGGCCCAGCCGGTAGTAGCAAACGGCCGGGTGATCGCGCGCCGTGGACAGACGGTTGGCGGGATCGTGGCCGACGCGCAGAAAGCGGGTCATGTCAAAGGAACTTCGCGGCTCGGACTGCAACTGACCGAACTGAGCCTTGCAGACGGTCGGCAGGTCCAGATCGGCAGCAAGCTTACCGAGCGCAACGGCAACACCTCGGTAGGGTCGGATGCAGCCGCTATTGGGGCTACTACGGGCCTCGGCGCGGCTATCGGCGGGGCAGTGGACGGCGGATTCGGAGCCGGCATGGGAGCGATCGGCGGGGCCGTCGTTTCGACCATCGGCGTGCTGGCGACGCGCGGCCGGGCGACCGAGGTTTATCCCGAACAGCCGCTGACATTCCGTCTGGAAACCCCGATCACGGTTGCCGCTGAATACGCGGAGGCGTATCCGCCGGTGATGCAGGAAGATTACGAGCAGCAAGCTCAGTCGCGCCCGGCGCCGACGCTAAGGTACGGGCGTCCTGTGCCGCCGCCCTATTATTACGGTGGTTATTATCCGTATTACTACGGCCCGGGATTTTACGGTCCCAGCTTTTATTTCTATTCAGGCCGGGGGTTCTACGGGCGAGGGCACTACCGGCGCTGGTAGTTGTTCCGGTGGCGTTACCGGACAGAGGTAACGCCTGTCCGACCCGACCCAATCCTCAGTAGGTGCGGGTTCCGTTCACCCTGTTGGTTTGAACCTTGTAAACCGAGGTCCGTGCGGTTACGTACAGGTTGTGGAATCCCTCGCCCCAACCGCAGTTGGCCGGCGGTTCCGGCGTCTTGATGATTTGCACCCGCCGACCCTCTTTGTCGAAAACCCAGATTCCACCGGACGCCGCCACCCAGACGCCGCCGCTTTCGTCCGTCTTGAGTCCGTCCGGAACACCGGGCTCGTCCGACTTCAAATCCGCGAAGATGCGGCCCCCGCCCAACGCTCCATCCGCTGCAATATCGAACACCCGCACGTTGCGCGCCCCGCTGTCGGCGACGTACAACTTGCGTTGATCGGGCGCGAGAGCGACTCCGTTCGGCCTTTCGCAATCGCCATTGGCGACACGCAGCTCGCCTTGCCGCGTGATGCGATAGACCAGCGACTTGCCTGAAGCGTCCCGCGGCACGAGATCGCTGAAATAGATCGCGCCGTCGATGGCGTAGACGATGTCGTTGGGCCTGGTGAGTCCCTTCTGGGCCAGCGTGGTGATGCTGCCGTTTTTCTCCGTGCGCGTGACGCGGCCGGTTTCGCAGGCCAACAGCCGGCCCTGGTGATCGAACGTCAGTCCATTGGTTCCGTTGCTTTTCTCACGGAACACAGTGACCTTGCCGTGCTCCCATTTCATGATGCGATTGGCGGGGATGTCGCTGAACAACAGGTACCCGCGGCGGCTGAAAACAGGACCTTCGGTGAAGCCGAAACCGCCGGCGACCTTTTCGACACTGTAGGCGGAAGCCTGCATCTCAGGACCCCTCCCCGTGAGCGTAATAAGACTTTTCGGGCGCCTTGTATGCCACCTTGAGCATCGGAGTATCGATGCGCTTGTGGCCCTGATGAGCCGATTCCATCAGAAAGGAAAGGGCTCCGGTGGTGAGCAGGGTGCGCTCGACCGGATAACGATGCTTCCCGGTCAGGTACATGTTGGCAATGGCGTCGACCAGCGGGCTGAAGTTATTGGAATTCTCAATAGGAATGTAGCAGAGGGCGCTGTCGGGCTCCCGACGGCCCTTGACTTGGAATGCCACCAGATACTCATTGACCAAGCCGGGAAGCATCAGAACGGATGCGCGGAAGCCATCGTTGTATTCGAGCAGGCAGACGACCGGCTTCGGCACGTCCTCGGGTGCGCCCGGACCTACCTTCAGCCCGCGCGATAATGCCGCGCGCATCAGGGTTTTCGACCAGCGCCCCTGCTCGGCCGCCTTCCACACCGCCGGACCCTCCACATGCTCCACCGAGCGGATCCCCGTCTCTCCGCCTTTGCGCCGCTCGACGAAACACTGCAGCGTTTCCAGGTTGTGGAACACGCCACCGTCCGATACCCAGCCGCCGCCTACCATCAGCGCGTCCGTGAACTCGACGCCGAGCGGGAAGTCGAGCTCCGGCCTGCGAAAGGTGACCGATACGGATGAGCCCGCCATTAGCGGGAATTTCAACTCGCGCGAAAAATCGTACATCCGCTTGGCCTTCGTCCAGTCGTACGAGAGGTGCTTGTCGGTGAACACCGGCACGGAACGGCCTGACTTGCGGAACACCTGTACCACCTGTTCGAAGAACTCGTAGCGCGGGTAGAGCTGCTGCTGCTTATCGTTGAAAGGATAGTCGCCGTGCTCGCAGATCTGAAGCACCCCGTCCACGGCCAGTTTGCCGGTTCCAAGCGTGAGGGCATCGGCGATAGTGGGCTTGATCGGAAAGCCGTAGGATGCCGCCAGCTTGTGCGCGATGTCGGCCGGGTGCGTCTGGTCGAGGTACAGCGACACGATATCGCAGGGCGGAGGATAGTATTTCTCCCCAATCCAGTAGCCCTCGAGGAAGCGCGTGATGAAATTGTCGCTATGCGAGCGTACGTGGTAGGTGCTCGAGATGGCGGCGATCTTCTTGCGTGGGCCGGTCTGGAAAGGCAGCGCCGGCGCGGCTGCCAGGGCAACGAATTCGCGGCGTCTCATTTCTTCAGCTCGATGGCCTTCTTAGGCCCGCCCAGGATTTTCATATCGGCCGGCAGCGTAAACAGGTTGTCGGTCAGATCCTGGTTGATCTTGACGGATTCGGCGAACATGGAAAAGATTTTCTCACCATTTCGCTCGCGTTGTACGGCGAAGGGCCACATCACGCCGCCGCCCACGTCACGGAACTTGGAGTAAACGGTCACCTCCTCGTTACGCTCATTGGTTTTCGGGTCCCGCCGTTCGGTGACCTGCCGGATGGGGAGCTTGGTGGAGCGCTGGAAATAGACCGTCACAATGCGATTGTCGCTGTCGGAAATGTCGACGATTTCGACCGGTTGATTGTCGATCACGTCGGTGTGGCGCGATTCGATCGTCAGGCCGGGCTCGCCCAGACGCTGGCGGAGGATATACAAAACGTCGCGGAGCGTGCTCTCGCGAAAGCGGTTGTAGCGATCCTCGGGAATCGGACGAGCGCCGCGAAAGGTGATCTCATAGGCGTCCTTTTCCGTGAACACCACGGAGCTCTCTTCCTTCTTGCCGAACGATTCCCGTTCGCGAAGGCCGAAGAACCCGGCGACGGGCGGTTCCGGCCGGATCAGATAGCGGGTGTAGATTTTGGCGATGGACAGGCCGGAGAGCTCTTCCCGGTAGAAGGAATAGGCGCGGCCGGACACCACCAGATCGCGCAACCCGAGGAAATTCTTCCCGCCGATTGCGGCCAAAGCTTCATCGACGATGCGCTTGCCGCGGTCCTGATTGGATTCGGCCGCCAGAGAGGGTAGCGCCAGGAGGCACATCAGGGCGCATTGCACCGCCGCGGCGAGGGGCAGGGAACTGCGCCCGACTGGCGGGGAAGCCTCTCCTGCCTGTTCATGCGATCGCATCATTGACGTTTACTCAACTGCTCTTCGGTAATGCCCGTGTTGACCTTCAGTTCCTGTACGGTGACCTCGGCGAAGTTCTTCCCGTTCTGCGTGACCTTGATCTTGAAAGGAACCTTCATGCCGTCCACTTCCCGCAAGTCCGACCAGCTTTCTTCGATCGTGCCCTGGGATCCCGGGTAGGACGTTTTGAGCGGCATTCCTGTAGCTTCGTCGACCATCAATCGCACGGAGTTGCCCGACTGGTCGGAAATGTCGAGCGCCCCCGGCCCGGCGTAGTTGACCGTCCGGTCCGGATTCCGATCGCTGCTCATCAGCCCGAAATAGCTGCGGAAGATCTCGCCCTGCGCCTGTTTGAGCATGGGGCCGGCGAGCGCGCCTTCGCCCTGGGGACCTCTGACCCAACCGGATCTGCCGTCGGTGAAGGAAGAAAGCTTGCCGAAGGGCGCTTCGACTTCCTGGCGAAAGCGTCCGGTCGACAGCCACTGGTTGGTCTGCTTCAGCTTGAGACCTCCCATGGCTGGGTCGATCTGCACTTCGGCCACCTGACGCACATCCTTCACGCCGGCCAGTTTGTCCGCGCCGCCAACTGACTGCTGGACCCGCTGCAGCAACTGCTTTCCCTTGACCAGAGAGGCGGAGTCCACTTTCGCCGCTTCCACCTTCGGCTCCGGAATGGTCAGATCGATGGGCGTTACTTTACCCAGACTGTCGAGTGGCTTGGCGAAATCCTTCGGATTACCCACCGCGACTATCACCAGGTCCTGCGGCCGCAGGTACTGTTTGGCCACCCGCAGAACGTCCGCCTTGGTGACGGCGGCGATGGCTTTCTGGTACTGGAAGATAAAATCCTTGGGGTAGCCGAAATATTCGTAGTTGACCAGCCGGTTGAGCGTCTTCGAGCGCGTGTCGAAGTTGAAGATGAAACTGTTCTCGACGGTCTCCTTGGCGGTTTTGAGCTCCTGGTCGGTGACCTCGGCGGAACGGATGCGGTCGATCTCTTCGCGGATGGCGATGAACGTTTCCGTAGTGGAGAGCGACTTGGTGCTGCCCGAAATCTGGAACATGCCGGGATGCTCGTAGTTGGCGCCCCAGGCGGCCGAGACGCTGTAGGCGTAGCCCAGCTTGGTGCGCACCTTCTGAAACAGTCGGCTGGGGAATCCGCCGCCCAGAATGTCTCCCATGACTTCGAGCGCAGGATAATCTTTGTCCCGGAACAGGCCGCCCAGATGACCCATGTCGAAGAAAGTCTGGGTCACGTCCTCCTTGACGGCCAAGTAGATGCCGGGCGCCGGTTTGGCCGTGACTTTCGGGAAGGGCGGTACGGCGGTCTGCTGCATCGTCCAATCGGCGAACAGCTTTTCCAGCTTCGCCTTCATTTCCGCCGCGGAAAAATCGCCGTGGACCGCAAGCATGACGTTGGCCGGGAAGTAGTAGCGCTTGTAGAAGGCGATCAGATCTTCGCGCTTGATGCGGTCGATGGTCTCGTACTCTTCGCGCCAGCCGTACGGATTGTCACGGCCGAAAATGATGTCGCTGAACTCGCGCTGCGCGATGCCGTGCGGGTCGTCGTTGCGGCGTGAGATGCCGCTGCGGTACTGCGTCTTGGCCAGGTCGACCTTGTCCTGGCGAAATTCCGGCCCGGTGAGGACGTCGTGAAACATGGAAAGCACTTCGTCCGCGTTCTCTTTGAGCGCGGAAAAGGAGACGCGCCCGCTGGATTCGCCGATGCTGCTTTCCACGGATGCGGCGATATTTTCGAGCTTCTCATCGAGCTGATCGCCGGTGGTGTTCTTGGTTCCACCGCTGCGAATAACGGTTCCGGTGATCGAGGCGAGTCCGATTTTGTCCTTGGGGTCGAACAGGTTCCCCGTGCGGACCAGGGCAAACCCGCCGACCAGCGGCAGCTCGTGCTCCTCGAGCAGGTAAAGTTTCATGCCGTTCGGCAGCGTTACCCGCTCGATATTCGGGATCTCGATCTGGCGCAAGGGGGGAAATTTCAGATCCTTGTAGGAAGCCGGCGCCCGGGACGGCTGAGCCGACGCGGCCTGCCACGCGGCCAGCGCAAAGGCGGCGGCGAACCGCGCCCTCATCATTGCGAGCCCCCTTTTTTCTTGGGCTGCACGGTCAGGGCGACCGTCCGGGCTTCGGGGACGAAATACTTTCGCGCCACCCGCTGCACTTGGTCGGCGGTTACCTTGTTCACATCGTCCAGCGCCGTGAAGAGCTTGCGCCAGTCGCCATAGGCGACATGAAAGGTCGTGAGCAATGACGCCAGTCCTGCGTTGCTGTCCAGTTGCCGGATGAGGCCGGCTCGAGCCTTGGTTTTCACGCGAGCCAGGGTCTCGTTGTCCACTTTCTCGGTTTTGAATTTCTCCAGGATGGCGTAAAACTCCTTCTCGTTTTCGTCGGTGGTTTTTCCAAGGCCGGGGACAAGAAGGAAGACAAAGAGATTCGGATACCGTCCCCCTGGGAAGGTGGGGGCGCTGATGGCGGCGAGCGCGAGCTTCTTGTCGCGCACCATGTCCTTGTAAAGGATCCCGGTGCGTCCAC
>DATJFH010000184.1:0-2102 GCA_035495815.1 Bryobacteraceae bacterium | reverse complement strand
GCCCCCAGACCAGCCGTTGCCGCGCAGATTCCGGCAAAAAAGCAGGTAAGTTTCATCGATCCCTCCGGGACAGCGAATTCAGGCCCGATGCTCCGGCCGGCGTCCCCTGCCTGTCAGGCGGTCACTATCCCCACCCGGCTGCCCAAAAGCTCTTCGAGAAGGGCGGACTGGGGATAGGGATGGCCTTTGTAACGCCGGAACCCTTCAGCCAGCTCCAGCCCGGCGCGCCGGCCGACTTCGCGTGTCCAGCTCTCCATCATCTCCAGGTAGTCGTCGATATCGTGATGTTTCTTGAGCCACTCGCGCTGGCTTTTGTGCCTGGCCAGCATTTCGACCTTCTTGCCGAAAACCGCCTTTACGTCGACGTAGAAGTCCGGCAGGATGGGGCAGCCCTCGCGGTCCACGCCGCCGACCGCATCCATGAAATACAGGTGCGGAATTGATTTCAGCGGAGCGGCGGCCTGCACGTCGCGGGTGTTGTAGTTGCGGGCGGGCGCGGCGAAGCAGGCGTCGCGCACCAGCGCGCTGGTAGCCTCGTGATCGGCCATGTAGTCGATGGGCGAGGAGGTCAACACCAGGTCCGGCTTCTTGCGGCGCAGGATTTCGACGATACGGCGGCGCGACGCGTCGTCGCTGAAAACCGCCAGGTCGCGAAATTCCGCGCAGCGGTAATCGGCTCCGATGAGGGCGGCGGCCGAGCCCGCCTCGGCACGGCGCACGGCGGCGATTTCGTCCGCCGGAAGATCGGCCGATCCGCAATCGCCCGGCGTCATGGTGACGATAGTCAGGTGGTGGCCGGCCGCGGCCAGCAGCGCCAGCGTCCCTCCAGCGAGTATTTCGACGTCGTCCGGGTGGGCGTGGATCGCCAGTATTCTTGCCTGCATAGTGTGAGAGGGACAGAGCGCCGCTGCCCGTCCATAGAGCGTATCAGGTATGCTGACAAATGTGAAAGCGCCCCTCTCCACGCTGGCCCACACGCGCTCCGGCGACAAAGGCGACACAGCCAATATCGGCGTGATCGCCTGGCGTGAGCAGGACTATCCGGCGCTGCTTCGCGAGGTGACCGCGGAACGCGTCAAGCAATTCTTCGGGGAAATGGTTCGGGGCAAAGTGGAGCGGTTCGAGCTGCCCAACCTGGGAGCGCTGAATTTCCTGCTGCATGAGGCGCTGGGCGGCGGCGGCACGGTCTCGCTGCGCGTGGACGCGCAGGGCAAGACGCTGGGCGCGGCGCTGCTTGGCATGGAGATCGAGATTGATGAGCAGGATGGTCGAGGTTAGCCGTCAGGGCCGGGTCATGCGCCTGGTCTTGAACCGGCCGGAGAAGCGCAACGCGCTCGACGGCGCGCTGTGCCGGGAGTTGCTGCTGGCCATCGACCAGGGCGACGACGACCGCACGGTGGGGGCCATCCTGATTTCCGGGGCGGGGAAGTCGTTCTGCTCCGGGATGGACCTGGACGAGATGCTCACCCCGGCGGAGGAGTCGCTCGGGCCGCTGCACGAGCGCCTGTTCACCTTCGGCCGGCGGGTGACGACGCCGGTGATCGCCGCCGTGCACGGGTCCGCGCTGGCGGGCGGCACGGGGCTGGCGGCCAATGCGCACGTGGTGGTCGCCGCGGCGGACGCTGCCTTCGGACTCACCGAGATCCGGATCGGGTTGTGGCCCTTCGTAGTCTTCCGGGCTGTAGCCGCGGCGGTCGGGGAGCGGCGCGCCGTGGAGCTCAGCCTGACAGGCCGAATCTTCGACGCACGGGAAGCCGCCGGGATGGGCCTGGTCCATTTCGTGGCGCCGGAAGGGGAGCTCGAGTCCTACTCGGAAGAACTCGCGGCCCGTATCGCCGGCGCCAGTTCCGTGGCCGTTCAGGCCGGCCTCGGATACGTGGTGGAGGCCGGGGAATTGGATCACGAGGAAGCTGGAACAACGGCGCACCGGTTCCGTCAGGAGCTGTTCCGGTCCGCCGACATTGCCGAGGGCATCCAGGCGTTTCGCGAAAAACGGCCGCCCCGCTGGCCGTCTCATGAGCTGTAATGGGCCGCGGAATTCCCGGGTAGAATGAAGAATTCCGGGCGGGAAGGAATCTCAGGAGACGCTTATGCAAAAGGAA
>DATJFH010000183.1:0-3865 GCA_035495815.1 Bryobacteraceae bacterium | reverse complement strand
CGCAAGAATTCGAACAAATTGCCGTGAAATTCGTTCGTACCGCTCTTGGTCGCCATGATGACCGTGGCGCCGCTGGCGTTGCCGAACTCGGCTGACGCGTTGCCGGTCAGCACACGCATCTCGGCGATTGCGTCCACGTTCGGGTTGTAGGCTACCAGGTTGTCGATCGGCTCGTTGATATCCACGCCGTCGAGCAGAAAATTGTTGGTCTGCTCGCGATTGCCGTTGACGTAGGGACGGCCGCCGCCGAAGCTTCTCGACGGGTTGTTGAAGTTGTTGGGATAAGGAGTGATCGATCCCGGCGCCAGCAGCGTCAGGGATACGAAATTCCGGCCGTTCAGCGGAAGGGACGAGGATTGGGTCGAGCTGATCACATCCCCTGTCTGGGCGGACTCGGTCTGCAACGCCGGCGCGGCCGCTTCGACGCTCACCGACTCGGTGATGACGCCGACCTCCATTTTCACATCGGCGCGGGCGGTCTGATTGACTCCCAGCTCGAACGGCGCCAGGCTGGAACTCTTGAATCCGGGCGCCTGGACGGAGATCGTGTATCTCCCGACCGGCAAGAATAATAAATTGTAAACGCCGGCCGAACTCGTCTTGGTTTCGGTGGCGATATTGGTGTCCACATTTTTGGCGGTAACGGTCGCGTTGGGTACTACCGCTCCCGCCGGATCGGTTACTGTGCCCGTGATGGAGCCCGTCACCGTCTGGGCTCGTCCGGGAATCAGGGTAATACAGGCAAGTGCCAGGAAAACAAAGGGTTTTTGCATTTAAACTATCCTCTAAAGCAACTCTTGCCAATATTTTCCCGCCACAATCCATCTAAGTCAAACATCTTAGACGGGGGACGGAACCAGGAGGCGGGCGGACTAGTGGATTAGCCGAGGGCGGAGATGAAAGCGCGTGTGAGGACGTCCACCGGACGGCGGAGCAGGGTTTCGTTCACTGCGACGAGGATGCCGCCGGATGAATCGGGGGCCGGTACAGAAATGCCATTCGCCGACAGCCGTGTCCGGAACGCCGCGGCGTCGCCTTGGGCCACACGAAGCCACGCAAGGTTACTTCCCGGCTGAATCCGTCCGATTCGGAAGCGGCCGGTTTTTTCGAGTTGGCTGTACAGCTCCTCGGAGGCCTTCCGGGCGGCGAGGTAGCGCTGCTCGAACCCGTCCACGTAATGCAGCGCCACAGCTGCCATCGGCCAGGCATGGGCGAGTCCGCCGCCGAACTGCCGCCGGGTGTTGAACAGGCCGTCGAGCAGGCGCTTCGGTCCCGCCAGGATGGCGCCGGAGGCGGCGTTGAAATACTTGTAGAGCGAGACGTAGACCGTATCGAACAGAGCGGCGTACCCGGCGGGGGAAACGCCGGTGTAGGCGGACGCCAGGAAGATCCGCGCGCCATCCAGATGCAGCCCGATTCCCTTCGTCCGGGCAAGAGCGCAGACTTTCCGCATTTCGCCGGGTTCGAACAGCTCACCCTGTTTGCGGCGCACCGGAGATTCGATCTGGATCGCCCCGGCGGGAGTCGGCACACGCCCGTCGGTGCGCAGCTGCGCGGCGGTCTCGTCGGCCGTAAACGTAGCGCGGCCCGCGGCGAGCGGCGCCAGATTGAGACCGCTCAGGGTTTGGGCGCAGTCGCCGCAATCGTTATAAAGATGACTTTCCTGTTGCACCAGGACGCGCCGCCGGCCGCCCGCCAGGAGGCGTACCGCAAGATGGTTGGCCAGGGTTCCGGTAGGAAGAAAAACCGCTTGTTCCTTGCCGAGGATCGAAGCAAAACGCTCTTCGAGCTGCTCGATCACTCCGCCCAGCGCATAGCTGTCGGGCTGGATATTTCGTTCTTCCACGACGCGGGTGAGGAGGCGGGAATATTCGAGGGGAGTGAGACCGAGGCCGTCGCCGGCGAAGGTCACGCGAGCGGAGGGGTCGCCGGAAGCGGCAGGAACCGGGGGACGGACCGCCAGAGCCGAGCCGGAAGCCAGGAAAGCGCGTCGTCGCATGCTCCAGAATACCGCCCTTTCGCGCGTCCGGGCGCCACTCGGGCGGGCGTACCCTGCGCTAGTCGATCGATCCGGGGCAGCCGCCATGGCATAACGCCAGGATTGGCTGCCCCGATATCCTGACTACTTGGTTGCGGGAGGGGTGGCGTCCTTGGGCGCCGGAGTCTTGGCGTGGTTGGCCGCCGGAGCATTCTTTTTGCTTTTCTTGTGCTTCTTCGTCTTGGCGGGAGCGGTAGTCGACGACGAGTCCGGAGCCGGCGCGGTTTTCGAAGGAGCAGGTTTGTCAGCCTGGGCAAAAGAAAGGGCAGCGGCCAGAGCCGTCCCCAACATCAGAGCGTTGAATCTTTTCATGGTTTCGATATCTCCTAAAAGCGGGGCACTTTTTGCCCTCACTGGGAAAGACGCGGCGGCAAATGAAGGGGCGATTAAGGCGCAATTAAAGTCCCTTCATAGCGGAAAAGACGGAGTTTGCCGCATGGAAGTCGGGCCTGAGGCGGCATGCTAACCTGAAGGTATATGGGCCTCTCTGATTCGTTTTTCGGCCGGCGTTTCAATATCACCGCCGGTGATCTGCAACGCTATCTGGATGAAGCGCTGGGGCGCGGCGGGGACTACGCCGATCTTTACTTCGAATATCTTGCCACCAGCAACATCAGCATGGACGAGTCGATCGTCAAGAGCGCCACTCAGGGAGTTTCGCTGGGAGTGGGAGTCCGGGTCATCTCCGGCGAGCGGACCGGATACGCTTACAGCGACGATCTGAGTCCCGAGAAAATTCTGAAGGCCGCGGGAGTAGCCGCCTGCATCGCCGCCGGTCCCGCCCAGGTGGAAACCGTGCCTCTCGAGGAAGGTTTGCGGCGGAACCTGTACCCGGTGCTGACGGCGCCCACCGAGACTGCCTTCTCCGAGCGCGTCGAACTGGTCAAGCGCGCCGACCGCTGCGCGCGCGCCTACGACTCCCGCATCTTCCAGGTGCAGGCGAGCTATGCCGACAACCTCCGGCAGGTCATGATCGCCACCAGCGAGGGGGTGCTCAATTTCGATCGGCAGCCCATGGCCCGGTTGAACGTCCGCGCCCTCGCCCGCCAGAACGGCGGACCTCCCCAAAGCGGGCACGCCGGGGGCGGCGGGCGCGTCAGCCTGGACTTCTTCCTCAAGGAAAAAACGCCCGAGCATTTCGCCACCGAAGCGGCGCGGCAGGCCGTGGTTCAGCTCGACGCCGTCGAAGCGCCCGCCGGGGAGATGACCGTGGTCCTCGGCCCGGGATGGCCGGGCATCCTGCTGCACGAAGCGGTAGGGCACGGCCTCGAAGCCGACTTCAACCGGAAGGGCACGTCCGCCTTCAGCAATCGCATCGGACAGAAGGTCGCCAGCGAGCTGTGCACGGTGGTCGACGATGGCACGATTCGCGACCGCCGCGGATCGCTCAATCTGGACGACGAAGGCTCGGTCACGCAGCGGAATGTCCTGATCGAGAACGGAATCCTGCGCGGCTACCTGCAGGATAAGCTGTCGAGCCGCATTCTGGGGATGCCGCAGACCGGCAGCGGACGGCGCGAGAGCTATGCGCATATTCCGATGCCGCGCATGACGAACACGTTCATGATGGCCGGCGAGAGCGACCCGGCGGATATCATCCGCTCAGTCCCGCGCGGCCTGTACTGCGCCAACTTCGGCGGCGGCCAGGTAGACATCACCAGCGGCAACTTCGTCTTCTCCGCCTCCGAGAGCTACCTCATCGAAGACGGCAAGCTGACCCGCCCGGTCCGCAACGCAACCCTCATCGGCAACGGGCCGGAATCGCTGCAGCACGTCAGCATGGTCGGCAGCAATCTGCAGCTGGACGAAGGCATGGGGGTTTGCGGG
>DATJFH010000182.1:0-5601 GCA_035495815.1 Bryobacteraceae bacterium | reverse complement strand
CTCCATCCGCTGGGCCAGGTCGATTTCTTTTTGCCGGCTGAGCAAGGAAACCGATCCCATTTCGCGCAGGTAAACCCGCACCGGATCGTCGGTAACGGACTCTTCTAAGGCTTCCTCGTGCGCCTGCTGTGGCTCGTCGCCCTCAGGCGCGTCGGAATCCAGAAATTCCGGCGACTCGCCGAGCGGGAAATTGAGCACATCGGGTGCAGACTTTTGTTCTTCAAACATTTCCATAGGACCACTCTCGCTGGGTCGACCTCAAAAGCGACCGACCAACGTCGCTCGCCCCCGGCCCCGCTCGCCCAGACTCTTCCATTTGTGCAGTTTGTTCAGCTTTTTCATCTGAGGTCGGCGGGGATCCGGAAAGAAGTCTTCCTGTCATTTGGATGCAAGACACACCACTACCGTTGCAAAACGATGACCGGGCGGACTTCCTTCCAGGCGGTAACCTTGACCTGGTATCGATCGCCGCCAGAAAGAGAAGAACTGGGAGGCCGAATGCAGGACAAATCGATAGACGGGCCGGCTTGACACTCTGTTACTCAAATTGTTACAGTCAACATTCACCGGTTGAAGTACGGTTCCCAGTACCGACTGAACTGGAGCGGCAGGCATTTTTCGGCTGTCCCTGGCTCTCACAGTCATTCAGAAGGAGATCATGAAGCAGAACTACTTTATTGTCGTCCTCGCTCATTCCATTCACGGTCGGCTGCGCCGCATTCATATTCCCCATCAGGCCATCTACGGCATTCTCGGGCTGGCAGTCCTCGGCTGTTTCTCGCTATTCGGCTTTGTTTCCAGTTATGTGCGCATGGCCTTGAAGGTATCGAGCTACAATGCGCTTAAACAGGAAGCCGAAGTATTGCGCAGTAAATATCAGAATTTGCAGAAGATAGCAAACCAGACAGACGAGCAGCTGGCAACGCTGAAGCTGAATGCCAAAGAAGTTTCCCTGATGATCGGGGTCAAGAAGAGCCTGATCGGGCCGACGGATATCTCGACGGAAGGCAGGCTGGTGCCGACCTTCTCCGAAACCCTGGAAGAGTATGATGCCCTGAAGGCTACCACCTTCGCGCGGTTCGACCGTAGCTACATGCTGCGGCTGCAGCGGAATACACAGCCGAACATCTGGCCGATCGACGGCCGACTGATGGGTCCGTTCGGACGGCGCAGCGACCCGTTCTCCGGGGAAGGGGCGATGCACACGGGAGTCGATATTTCGGCGCCGATGGGGACACCGGTCAAGTCGGCGGCCGACGGCGTGGTCAGCTACGCGCAGTACTACGGCGGCTACGGCAAGCTGGTGGTGATTACCCACAACACCGGCATGCAGACCTACTATGCCCATCTGTCGAAATTTGACGTCATCGCGGGGCAGGAGATCCGGCAGGGCGAGCTGGTGGGGCGGGTCGGAAGTACGGGCCGGGTCACGGCGCCGCATCTTCATTATGAAGTCAGGGTGGGGGGCGTGCCCGTGAACCCCTACCGGTTTCTGGTCCGGACCGTGGCTGTGACCCAGCCGGTCAAGTCCGATTTTCCGTTCTGACATTTGCGATTTTGGCAGTATGATGGAGCCTGGAGTTCCTATGAAAGCACCTCTGTTGCGGCTTCTGGCGATTGGAGCGGGAGCGATGTTGCTGACTTCTGCCTACGTTCGGATCCCGTCCTCCGGAATCATGGAGACGGCGGCTAAAAACTTCCTGAATTCGCTGACTCCCCAGCAGCGGGCGCAGGCAACCTACAAATTCGACGACGACCAGCGTTTCGACTGGCACTTCATCCCCAAGGCGCGGAAGGGACTTCCGCTGAAAGAGATGACGTCCTACCAGACCAAGCTGGCGCATGCGCTGCTGAGCGCCGGACTGAGCCAGCGCGGCTACATCAAAGCGGTGACCATCATGAGCCTGGAAGACGTGCTCAAGGTGATGGAGAAGGATAGCGGGGAGCGCCGGAATCCGGATGGATATTTTTTCACGATCTTCGGCGAACCTTCCTCGAGCGGAGTGTGGGGATATCGGGTGGAAGGGCACCATCTGAGCCAGAACTACACTGTGGTGGGCGGAAAGGTGGTGGATTCGCCCAGCTTCTTCGGATCGAATCCGGCCGATGTGAAAGACGGTCCGCGTAAAGGAACGCGCGTGCTGGCGGCCGAGGAGGACCTGGCCCGCGACCTGGTGACTTCTCTAGAAGGCGAGCAGAAGAAGACCGCCGTGGTCGATCAGACGGCGTACAAAGACATCTTCACCATGGCCTCGCGCAAGGCGGCTCTCGAGGGGCAGCCCTCCGGGCTTTCCGCGTCGAAGATGAACGGCAAGCAGTTCGCGATGCTGATGGCGCTGCTCGAGGAATATGCCCACAACGTGCCGGAGCAGATGGCTCAGGCTCGGATGGAGCAGATCAAGAAGGCGGGGAAGAACCTGCACTTCGCCTGGGCCGGATCGCTCGAACGGGGCGGACCGCATTACTACCGCGTGCAGTCTCCGATTTTCCTGATCGAGTACGACAATACCCAGAACAACGCCAACCACATCCACTCGGTGTGGCGTGACTACAACGGGGATTTCGGGCTCGACATGCTGAAAGCCCACTATCAGACCAGTCACCGGTAACCGCGCTTCGGATTGCGGCGCCGGCGGCGACGTTCGCGTCACCCGGCGCCAATCGGATACCCGGAGCCTACTCCCGTTGAACTCCTTCGCGTTGACACCTGAGCCTGGAGTTGCCGCGCGAGCACTCAAAGCTTTCGCAGCCGCCTTCGGCTTATACTTCGTACTCCATATCGGAGCGGCTGCGCAACAGAGGAAAGACAGTCCCGCCGGCAGCCTGACCACCCCGCAGCAGCTTTGGACGTCAAGGTCTTTTATTACCGGGATTAGCGGCGACGGGAGGAGCGTCGTGGGCCGAGGCGCCGAGACCGCGGGCGTAATCATTCACGATCCAACTTCCGGCCAAACGCGGACCATTGCCGACCAGCCTCGCACGGTAAGCGGCCCTCACGAAGCTCTCGGCGTGCGCGTGTCTCCCGACGGACAGTGGATCGCCTTCGTAGTCGGGCCTGATTTTCTGGGCCCCTGGGAGTTGCGTCTCACTCGTTCCGACGGCGGTGAAGCCAGGACCCTGTTTCGCTCCGAGCGAACCGGCGGGCTGCGGCCGCTCGCCTGGAGCCCCGATTCCAGAAAGCTGCTGTGTCTCAGCCAAAGCCTCGAGGGTTCCATGACACAGCAGAAAAACAATCTCGTCCTGCTGGACATCCCAAGCGGAGCGGTGCATACGATAAAGACCGACCTCGGCCTCGCCCGGCAGGCCCTCTCCGGAGGAATATCGCCGGATGGACGCTACGTCGCCTATTCCGACGGCAGGCAGACCCGGATCTTTGCAGCGAGCGGCCCCGGCGAGGCTACCGTTGCCAATGCCGGCGGTTCGGAGAGCCGCGTCCTGGGATGGTTACCCGACTCCGAAGACCTGATCATCGGCAGCGGCCTCAGGACCCCGGATTCATTCGGCATTTACCGGGTTCCCATTCGTGAAGGCCAGCCGGGGCCGCCGGAGTTGCTCAGAGGCGGCCTCGAAACGTTTGATGCGGTAGGAATTGACGCCTCCGGCGCCATCTACTACGACCTACAGCATCATGGCCTGATGAATGGTTACACGGCTAGCGTTGACGCGGGCGCCGGAAAGCTGGTCGGCCAACCGGCTCGGGTCACTTCAAAACTCGAAAACCTGAACGCGATTCCTATGTGGTCGCCGGATGGCAAGAAGCTCGCGTGGATCGGTCTGCAAAGCGGGTACGTCCACATGGATGGCGCGTCCATCACGGTGCGCGATCTGGCGACGGGCCGTGAAACCACGGCGCCCATTCAGCTTCCGGCCAACCGGTCTATGCCCCAATGGATGCCTTCCCCAGCATGGACGAGCGACAACCGTCACGTGCTCATGATGGCTGTCGATGACCGTCGCGTCTTGTCGCTATACAAGGTGGACGCGGCGTCCGGCAGAGCGGTGGAAGTGGCCGCCGAGGTGACCCGTTACACCTTGGAGTCACAGTTTTCCCAGGCTGCGTGGTCGAACGATGGCTCGACACTGTACCGGGTGGAGGGATTGAACGCGATCGCCATGCGGAAGGGTTCGAGCGAGTGGAGAAAGGTGTTAACGGAACCAACGTCGACATTCGTTTATGAACCCACCCCATCTCCTGATGGTAAGGAGATCGCTTACGTCGTGGCCCCGGAAGCAAGCGGCCGCAATGCCCGAATCAAGATCGTTACGCTGGAAACCGGCCAGGTCCGAACAATAGTCAACGCGCAGCCGATCCGGCAGCGGCGCGAGATCATCTGGACGGCGGACAGCCGGTACCTGGTCTATCCCACCTCTTCCGGACCGGCTGGAAAGAGCCAGCTCTGGGTGGTGGCATCCAGCGGGGGAGCCGCCCGAAAGCTGGGTCCGGAGATCGAGGGACAAATCTTCGATTTGAGCGTTTCACCCGATGGGCAGATAGGCTTCACGCTGCGGACGATCCGGCACGAGCTTTGGGCCGTCAGAAGCGCCAGCCGGTAGCCTGGACTGGCCCCCCCGGCTCGGCGAGCATAAGGGAAATGAACCGAGACGCGTGAACCCTAAGGCAGCCGGCTCTCGCCCATGAGATACATATCCACAGCGCGGGCGGCTTTGCGTCCTTCGGAAATCGCCCATACTACAAGCGACTGGCCGCGGCGCATGTCGCCGGCGGCGAAGACACCGGGGACCGACGACATCCAGTCCGGGCCCACCTCCACATTGCCCCGCGCGTCCAGCTTGACGCCCAACTGGTCCAGCATGCCGTTGCGGACCGGCCCCAGGAAGCCCATGGCCAGCAGCACGAGATCGGCTTCGAGCACGATCTCGGTTCCCGGAATCGGCTCGAACTTCGGCGGCGGACCGACGCGCACGGCGTGCAGTTGTTTCACGTTGCCCTGCTCGTCCCCGACGAACCTGGTGGTGGCGATGGCCCACTCGCGCTTGCCGCCTTCCTCATGGGAGCTCTCGATGCGGAGCTGCATCGGCCACAGCGGCCAGGGGGTCTGCGGAGAACGCTCCCTGGGCGGCTCCGGCATCAGCTCGAACTGATGCACCGACAGCGCCTTTTGACGGTGCGAGGTGCCCAGGCAGTCCGCGCCCGTGTCGCCGCCGCCGATGATGACCACGCGCTTGCCGGTGGCCAGGATGGCGCCTTCCTCGGGAACCGTGTCGCCTTCGCAGCGGCGGTTCTGCTGCGGCAGGAACTCCATGGCGAAGTGGATGCCCTTGAGCTCGCGGCCCGGCGCTTTCAGGTCGCGCGACCACTCGGCGCCGCCAGTGAGCAGCAGGGCGTCATATTCGCGCCGCAGATCGTCCACGGCGACGTTCTGCCCGACATGGGCATTGGTGACGAAGCGAACGCCCTCCTGCTCCATCTGCCGCATCCGCCGGTCGATGAGGTGCTTCTCCATTTTGAAATTCGGGATGCCATAGCGGAGCAGGCCGCCGATGCGGTCGTTCTTCTCGAAGACAGCGACATCGTGTCCGCCGCGGGTGAGCTGCTGCGCGGCGGCGAGTCCGGCGGGGCCGCTGCCGACGATCGCGACG
>DATJFH010000181.1:0-4928 GCA_035495815.1 Bryobacteraceae bacterium | reverse complement strand
AAGCAATGGGGAGATCGCGATAAGCCCGCATCAGCTTTTCCCCTTGCTGTCCGGGACGGACAGCTCCATGAGCTTGGAACTGATTTTGAGCCCGGCGTCGACGGCTGCCCTGGCGTTGATCTGAAACCGGACCCGATGTCCGTCCATCAGGAAATTGACGATCCCGCCCTGCTGAGTAAACTTCGGGTATTCACCCACGGTCAGCACGCTCCAGACGCGGACCGCTTTCGTGATTTCGGGCAGGCGCGCGTTTTCCGATCCGCTGATGAACAGAACATGGCAGGAAGCCGCGGCGGCGACTTCGGTGATTTTCCGGATTTCAATGCCGCGGCCGTTCACCTTCTTTCCCTCCACCACGTTGGTCAGCGCGTCGCCGAAGGGATCCTTTCCGATCACGCACATGACGATGGATCCACGCTGTTCGGCAACGGTGGCGGGCCATTCGACGAATTTGACGAAGTTGTAGAGGAACGCGGCCTTCACCTGGTACTCCGACAGGGCCTCGGCAGCCCCGGCGGGCGCCAGTTGGACGCACGCCAGGACCAGCGGCAGGAGTTGTCTGGAGAGGAGGCGCATGTCGAGGCTCTACCTGCCTCCGCGGGACGCAGGCGGAGATTTGCGCACCTTCCGGCACAGGCCGAAGGAATGACTGGTGCGAGTGCTCACACCTGGTGAATCGGCCCGGAAAACGAAAGTTTTAAGCTCAGGATGAGTTGGCGTCGCCTGGCCGGCCGGTCGGAGAGAGTCTTTCCGCCGTGGGTGGAATGCGGGAGCCCGCGCGCCGTCTACGCGGACACGGACCACCGGCGCTGATAGGCTGGTATTCATCGAGTGAACCTGTGGGTGCAGATCGGAACTGCGCCTCCGGCGGCTCGGGCTATTCCCCCCACGTTAGTGACAGCATGAAACTGCGGCCCACTCTGGCGTGCGGGTACGCGGGAACAACGGAATAGAACTCGGCATGCTTTCCGCCCTGCAGGTTCTGGCCGCTGAGGCTGATCTCGACGCCGGGCCGGATCCGGTAGCCGAGGCGGCTGTCGACGCGCGCGTAAGCGGGAATCCTGACCGCGGGCAGATTGCCGGTGTAGAAGAGAGAGGTGTCGAACTGCCAGCGCCGGGTGAGATCGAGATTGGAGCGAACCTGAAACTGGTGGCGGGGGCTCTCGCCCGCCACCCGCGTGCTCTGCGTATCCCTGCTGCCTGCGTCGAGACGCATATTCATTCGTAGCCACGAATAGGAAGAGATGAGCTTCCAGCGGCTGTTGACCTTCCAGTTGGTATTCAATTCGAGCCCGTTGGTCCGGCCGTGCATCTGATTTCCAAACTGGGTGGAAACGAACAAATGCGGATAAGGGGCGAGCCGGAGGGAGGGCGTGGACGGCTCGTACGTCCTCAGGTGTGTGTAAATGTTCTGATACGCGCTCAGTTCGACGGAAAGCCGGCTCCCTTGCATCCGGTAGCCCGTCTCGAACGCGGCGACTTCTTCGGACTGAAAGGAGGGGTTGCCCCGCGTCTCGGGCAGGATGGGCAATCCCAGCGGCGACATCAGGCTTGGTGAGTGCGCCAGCGCGTTGTTTTCCAGGAACGAGGGCGCCCGCACCGCTCTCGAAGCCGCCGCCCACAGGGTATGGCGGTTGTTGGGAGTCCAGAGAATCCGCGCGTCCGGCTCCAATTCCAGACCGCTGAAACTGTTGTGCTCGATCTTGGAGCCGAAGATGAACGACAGCCGATCCTCGATGGGCGTCCACTGGTGCTGGACGAAGCCGCTGAACAGGGCATCCTTGCGGCTGGCGGGCAGGAAGGAAACATAATCTGTTCCCGTGGTGGTGAGGGACGAGGTCCGGAACGCGCCGCCCCAAATAAGCTCGTGCGCCGGCGAAATCGTGAAATCGTTCTGGAAATCGACGTCGGTGGAAGTGTAGCTGTCTCCGTAAATCAATTCGGACCGCTGCGGATGGGCGATGAAGACGCGTAGTTCGGTTTCGGACCGGTCGGATTGCCGGCGCGTCCAATTGGCCTGCAGACTTCCACCGGAGGTTTCGGCGCTGGGTTTGTGGTTGGGGACGAAGGACAATTCCCGCGCGGTGATTCCGGGGTCGGCCGCGGCGCGGAACAGCTCGCCTTTGACCATCAGGGAGTCGCGCTCGGAGAGCGTCCAATCGCCGCGCACGCCGCCGGTGAGCGTCGCCAGGCCGCCGATGCCGGGCCGTCCGGCCTGGTTCCACAAGGACTGCCCGTGCAGGTACCTTCCAAACGCGCGGTAGTGTCCGTTCGCGCCGGCAGTTCCGCCGTAGCGGAATCCGGCCAGGCTCTGACTCCCCGTGCCGATTCCGGTCTTGACCATCGAACCCTGCGTCTCGCCGGCTGTCCGGGTGATGATATTGATCACCCCGTTCACCGCTCCGGAGCCCCACAGCGCCGCCCCAGGGCCGCGCACGACTTCGATCCGCTCGATATTTTCGAGGAATGCATCCTGCTCGTCCCAAAACACGCCGGAGTCGATGGGCGAGTAAACGCTGCGGCCGTCGACCAGCACCAGCAGCTTGTTGCTGTAACTGATGTCGTCGTTGAAGCCACGCGAGCTGACCGCCCACTGGCCGCCCTGCAACTGCGCGACCTGCAGGCCGGGCACCATGCGCAACAGATCCGGAATGTGGGTCATTCCCGAACGGCGGATGTCCTCCTGCGTGATCACATAAATGGCCGCCGGCGCCTGGCCCAGCCTCTGCTTTCTTTTCGAAACCGTGGTCACCTCGATGTTCATCAGATCTTCGAGGCTCCTGTCCGCCAGGTCCCGCGGACTCTGTTTTCCACCTGCGATACCGTCCGCGAAGCACACTAGCAGGGCTGCGGAGAGACGAAACAGTCTTTGAAACGAGCTCACAATTACTCCATCGGACCACCCGGGGAATTATTTAAGATTTTTCGAGTACGAACCGGTCGGGAACCCGTCGGGCGTTCGAATCATCCCCGATTTGAAGGTATTTGCCGGGATTTATGCGTTAGAGGGGACGATAGCCCAACCCGAACGGTGGTATGATCTGCGAAGTTTTCCATTACCGGCAACCCGATGCTCTCCGATCTGCTCTACGACGTCCGCTACGGCCTTCGCATGCTGGCCAAGTCTCCGGCGATCACCGCGAACGCGGTCGTCACGCTGGCGCTGGCGATCGGAGCCAATACCGCGGTCTTCAGCGTTGTCAATTCCGTGCTGCTGCGCCCGCTGCCGTTCGCCGAGCCGGATCGTCTGGTGATGCTTTGGGAGAATAATCCCCAAAACAGCCAGCGGCCGGAGAGGGTGGCCTGGAGGGATTTCCTGTTGTGGCGCGAGCCGAGCCCGGCGTTCTCCCAGGTGGGCGCGTTTTCGGTCGTGAACGAAGTTTTTCAGGGCGAGTCGGAAGCGCTGCGGATTGCGGGATGCCGGGTCACGGCGAACCTGTTTCCGCTCCTGGGCGTCCAGCCGCGCATGGGACGCCTGTTTCTGCCCGAGGAAGAAGCATTGCCGTATGGAGGGCCGGTGGTGATCCTCAGCGACAGCTTCTGGCGGCGGATGTTCGGCGCCGACCCGGCCGTACTCGGCAAGACGTTCCGGTCGGGGTCGCGCATCCGGACGGTGGTGGGAGTGATGCCTCCCGATTTCCGGTTTCCCACCAAGGCGATCTCTCCCGGTTTGGGATACCTGTCGGGCCAGGCGGACCTGTTCGAGCCGATGGCGCTTCCCGCGCAGCACGTACTGGCCACGCTGCACACCAACCTGGTGATCGCCCGGTTGAAGCCGGGGGTTACGGTGGGGCAGGCGGACACGGAAATGAAGCTGCTCGCGCACCGCCTGGAGCAGCAGTATCCACAGTCCAATGCCGGCTGGAGCGCCTCGGCGATTCCCATGGACGAGCAGGTGGTGGCCGAAGTGCGGCCGGCGCTGCGGATCTTCGCCGCCGCCGTGCTGTTCGTCCTGCTGATTGCCTGCGCCAATGTGGCCAGCCTTCTGCTGGTGAGAAATTCGGCCCGGCAAAAGGAGCTCGCCATCCGGCGGGCCATGGGCGCGGCGGACGGGCGGCTGGCGCGGCAGTTACTGACCGAAAGCGTGCTGCTCGCGCTGATGGGCGGGCTGTTGGGACTGGCGCTGGCCTATGGAGCGGTACACCTGCTGGTGGCGCTCGGGCCGGATGCGCTGCCGCGTCTCGATGAGATTCGCCTGGACGGCCGGGCGCTGGCTTTCACGCTCATTCTTTCCCTGTCGACAGGCTTTCTCTGCGAGCTGCTTCCCGCCGCCCAGCCGAACCGGGCGGCGCCGAACGAGGTCCTCAAGATGGAAGGCCGCGGCGAGGCCGGGGGACGAGGCAGGATTCGCGCCCAGCAGATCCTGGTAGCCTCCGAGATCGCCATGTCGATGCTGCTGCTGGCCGGGGCGGGCCTGCTGTTGCGCAGCTATCTGCGGCTGCAGAGCGTGGACCCGGGCTTCCGGCCGCAGCGCGTGCTGAGCCTGCAGATCACCGCGCCGGCGTCCAAGTATCCGCAGCCCGCGCAGATCGCCGACTTCTTCAAGCGGGTGACGGACCGCATCTCGGCCCTGCCCGGCGTGAAGGCGGCCGGCGGGATCAGCGCTCCGCCGCTCACCGCCGAGAGCGCGACCTACGCGCTGGTGATCGAGGATCGTCCGGAGACGCTGGTCAAGCCGCAGACGGTGGTCGGGATCTACGGCGTCACCCCGGGCTACTTCACGGCTATGGGAATTCCGCTCGTGCGGGGCCGGTTCATTGCCGAATCCGACCGCCGGGGAGGCCCATTGGTGGCCGTGATCGGCCGCAGCATCGCCGATCGTTTCTGGCCGGGCCAGGATCCGATCGGCAGGCGGTTGAAGGTGGAAGCCGGCGTGGACAATCCGTGGATGACCGTCGTCGGTGTGGTGGGCGACGTCCGGTTCCAGA
>DATJFH010000180.1:0-29177 GCA_035495815.1 Bryobacteraceae bacterium | reverse complement strand
GACGCCGCTATCGTATAAAGATTATCCGAACTCCGGGTAGGGCGAAAACGTAGTTACGCTCGTCTGAGAGAGATGAACACTGAGCCGAACACAGCCCGGCGGACTGGCCCCACCAGGCCGAAGCCAGTATCTGAACCCTTGAAATTACATAAGCTTAGCGAGGCACCGCCCCGCCCCCCATGCGCCGAATCGATCTGAAAAACCTCCAGGTGGCCTCGAGCGAGATGGCACGGGACATTAATCGTATCGTCCTGCTCAACCTCATCCGCGGCTGCCAGCCTGTCTCGAGAGCGGACCTGGCGCGCCTCTCCGGCCTTCAGCGCAGCACCGTTTCGCTGATTATCGAGCAGCTCATCGAAGAGAACTGGGTGGTGGAAGGCCCCACCGGACGGCTGCCGCGGGGACGCCGTCCCACGTTTCTCAATCTGAATGACCGGCGCGCGATGATCGGGGTGGACATCCGTCCGGTCCAAACCACGGTGGCGCTGGCGGACATCAACGGCCGCTTCCTGGCCCAGGAAACGCTGGCCACCCCGGCCGATCCGGAAATCGCGGTCAAACGCCTGGTTTCCATCGTACGGGCGTGGACGAAGTCCCATCCGGACCGGACTTTCGACGGAATCGGGGTCAGCCTCCCGGGCCGTCTGGACCCCAAGTCGCAGCGGCTGATCTTCGCCCCGAACCTGAAATGGCGGTCCTTCAACCTCAAGGCCCCCCTCGAGCGCGGCGCCGGGCTCGAGGTGGAGTTCGAGAATGCCGCCAACGCCTGCGCGCTGGCGGAAGTGTGGTTCGGAAAGGTGGAAGGAATTCGCGACCTTGCGGTGGTGACCGTCTCGGAGGGCGTCGGCGCGGGACTGTTGTCCAACGGCCACCTGGTGCGGGGCGCGAACGGGATGGCGGGCGAGTTCGGACACGTGCAGCTCGACCCGTCCGGCCCTCCGTGCACCTGCGGCGCGCGCGGCTGCTGGGAGGTATTTGCTTCGAACCGCGCCGTGGTCCGGTATTACCGGGAATCGAAGCCCTCCAGGCAGAGCGCCGGTTTTATGGACATCCTTCAACTGGCGCAGAACGGAGATCAGCGCGCGGTGGCAGCCTTCGAGAAGATGTCGGGCTACCTGGCGCGCGGCCTGCGCATCCTCTCGGTGGGGCTGGCTCCCGAAGTCATTATGGTAGTCGGCGAGTTCACCCAGCTTTGGGACCGCTTCGGTCCGGCGATCGAAGCCGAAGTGGCTGCCCACAGCCCGGGAGGCCGCGTCCCGCGCGTACTGCCGGCGAACCAGGGGCAGACCGCGCGGCTGCGGGGAACATTCGCGCTCATCCTGCAGAAGTATTTCGGCGACGGACGAGTGTCACATTAGGAATCGCCGGGGCATGCGCGCCGCCTCCGGACGGCCTTGCATGGTACAACAGGATCAAATCCACTCAATCGTCATCGACCCCGAACCCAATGGCCTCCGGTGAGGTTCGCCGCAACATCGAGTACGGTGCAGCAGCCGGGCAAAGTTTGCGCCTGGACGCCTTTCTGCCGCCGGGCGCGGGCCCCTTTCCCGGCGCGGTTCTGGTGCACGGCGGAGGCTGGGTGAGCGGCGACCGCCGGTGGAATGTGGAGCCGCTCTTGACGCCGCTGCTCGAAGCAGGCCTGGCCTGCTTCTCGATCTCCTACAGGCTGGCGGAAGGCATCGCCGATTTCGGGGCAGCGGTGCAGGACGTGGAACAGGCGGTGCGCTATACGCGGGAGCATGCGGCGGAATTCGCCGTCGATCCCGGGCGGCTGGCGCTGGTGGGCGAATCGGCGGGTGGACACCTGGCTGCCATGGCGGCGCTGGGCGAGGCCTGCTCCGGCGTGAAGGCCGTCGTCAGTTTTTACGCGCCCGCGGACCTGGAGCAATTGGCGCAGGCCTCGAAGTTCATTCCCGAACATCTGCGCCGGGCCGTCCGGGGCTCGCCGTTCGAGAGCATGGTTCTCGAGCGTCTGCGCCAGTTTTCGCCCGCGCGCCAGGTGCGCGGAGGACTTCCGCCCTTCCTGCTGATTCACGGAACAGCCGACGCGCTGGTCCCCTTCGACCAGTCGCGGGATCTCTGCCGCGCGCTCCGCAAAGCGGGCGGCGAGTGCGATCTGATCGCCGTCAAAGGCGGAGTACACGGACTGCGCCGGTGGGAAAGCGCCGGACTCACCGGTTACAAGCGCCTGATGGTGGATTGGCTCCGCAAGCGCCTCGGTTAGCGATGATTCCGGCGCGGCAGGATCAAATCGGCCGGCGCCCGGCGATGGACTCCACCAACAACCGGTTCTCCTCGTCGGTTCCCGTCGAAACACGGATCGCGTGGGGCAACCCGAAAGCGCCCAGCGGCCGCACGATGACGCCCGCTCGCAGCAACCCGTCCGCCAACGCCGCCGCTTCCGGCTCACTGCCCAGCGGGATCATCACGAAGTTGGCGTCCGAGGGTGGAACTTCAAACCCCATCCCCCGCAGCGATTCCGTCAGAAACCGGATCCCGCGCGCGTTCATCTCCAGCGAGCGGTGCAGGAATTCCTTGTCTCCCAGCGCCGCCACACCCGCCGCCTGCGCCAGCGTGCTCGGCTCGAACGGCAGTTTCACCTTCAGCAGATTCGCGATCAGCTCTTCGTGCGCGAATCCGTAGCCGATCCTCACGCCGGCCAGGCCGTAGATTTTCGAGAAGGTTCGCAGCGTGATCACGTTGTCGTAGCGGTAATGCATCGAATCCGGATAGCGCGGATTGTCCTTGGCGTATTCGAAATAGGCTTCGTCCAGAATGATCAGCACGCGCTCCGGCACATGGGCGTAGAACCGGTCGAATTCGAGTCGGGTGAAAATCGTCCCGGTCGGATTGTTCGGATTCGCCAGGTAAATGATCTTGGTTCGCTCGTTCACCGCGGCTGCCAGCGCTTCCAGATCGTAATGCCAGTTCTTGTACGGAACGGTGCGATACTTCACGCCGCGCGACTTCGCCAGAACCTGAAAGCCGATGAACGCCGACTCGGTGGTGAGCACCTCGTCTTCGTCGCACAGGAAGGCGCGGATGATGTTCGACATGATGCCTTCCGAGCCGCTGCCGGCAATCACGTTTTCCACCCGCACTTCGTACTGCCGCGCCAGCTCGCGCCTCAGGTCCAGCCCTCCGTTGGGATAGCGGTGCAGGTCCTCCATCGAAGTCCGCATTCTCTGGAGAGCCAGGGGTGAAGGACCCAGGGGATTCTCGTTCGACCCCAGCTTGAGCACGCGCCCGAGCCCGAATTCGCGGCGGACTTCTTCGATCCCGCGGCCCGGCTCGTAGGGATGCAGCGACTCAATATAGGGTGGAACCAGCGGCAATTCTCAAAATATCACTTTCGCTCCCAACTGAATCAGCCGCGGCGTGTGCGCCGACGAAACGCGTCCGAAATTCGGCCCCGCGCCCGAATCGGCGTTGGGAAGGCCGAACTGCGTATGGTTGAATGCGTTGAAAAACTCGCCGCGGAATTCCAGCCTGGTCTGCTCGTTGAACGGGAGGGGAAAAGTCTTTCCCAGGCCGATGTCCCAGTTGGCCCCGCCCGGTCCGTTCAGGACGCTGCGGCCCGCGTTGCCGAAAAAGCCCGTCGGCGGGATGACGAAACAGGACGTGTCGAAGTGCACGAAGCCGTTGCCGCGCAGGTTGGAAGAGAGGCTGTCGTCGCGCCCATCGCACACGCGGTTCGGCCGGTGACTGACGTTGGGGCTGCCTGTGCGATTGGGACCCGTCAGAAAAATCGGCACGCCGGTTGCGAAAACAGCGAGCCCCGTCAAGCTCCATCCTCCCGCCACCAGGTCAGCGGCGCGCGGCATCGCCTTTCCAAAGCGTCTTCCGCGTCCGAAAGGCAGGTCGTAAACGATGCTTGCCGTCAACCGGTGGCGCTGGTCGAAGCTCGCCGGCCCTTTGTCGCAGCGCCGGCACACGGTGATCTGGCTGTCGGTGGACCCGCCGCTCTCCCAGCCGTCCATCAGCGCTTTGGCGAAGGTGTATTCAAGGTTCAGATTCAATCCACCGCCCGCGCGGCGGCGGAACTTGGTGACCACCGATTCGTAGGAAGAATTCCCGTTGAAATCCGCCATCAACAACCCCGTATACCGCTGCCAGGGACGCGTCGCCGGATCGCAGCGCAGGTCGGCCCCCACCCGGCACTGGTCGAAATCGTAGCGGTTTTGCAGCTTGTGCCCGCTCGATCCCAGGTACACCACTTCGAGCAGATCCTTGTCGCTGAAGGAATGCTGGACGGAGAAATTCCACTGCGTCACGTACGGCGTCCGGCCGTTCGGCTCGAGCAGAAACGCCGAGCTGCCGTTCGGCAGCGAAGCCGCAAAGGTCTTGTCGAGCGGCGGGAAAGTGGAGACCGGAAAGATGTTCCTCCCCAGCTCGTAAGTGGGCAGCGGATCGGTCTGGCTGTTGATCAGCGTCACCGGCGAATTGAAGGGCGGCGAGACCATGGCGAACTGCATCTCGATCAGCGCCGAATCGCCGTAATACATCCCGATGCCGGAGCGGATCACCGTATTCGGCAGAAACTCCGGTTTCCAGGCGAATCCGAAACGCGGCGTGAAATTGTTCCTGTCCTCGGAAAGAATTCTGGGATCCACTTCCCCCAGCGCGGCGTACTGGATGAGCCCGCTTTGCGTGTCGAAACCGTGCGGGAGCTGGCGGGCCGAGCCCTGGGGATTCGGAACCGTGGCCAGGAACCAGGAAATCCCGTAGTTCAACGTCAGGTTGCGGGTGACTTTCCAGGTGTCCTGCACGTAAGGAATGTATTGCGTGAACCGGTACGGGAACATGGCGAGCCCGTTCACGCCCGCGCTGGTGGGCATGCCCAGCAGGTAGTCGGCGAAGGCGTTCCCCGTTCCCGCCTGCGGAACGAGCTGCCGCTGCGCATTCGGCGCCAGTTGCGCGCTGAACGTCGGCTGGTAGGCGAGATTCCCGTTGGCGCCCGCGTTGGCGTTCTGCTGCCAGGTGCGCCGGTAGCGGATTCCCACGCCGAACTGGTAGTTGTGCGTGCCGCGAATATAGTTCACGCCGTCGTCGAGCTGGTAGTTGTTGTCGATGTTGCCGAGGTCGCCGTTGGAGCGTCCGAACCCGGAGAATCCGGTGATGCCGACGCCGATCACCCCGCGCCCGTCCTTCGTGTTCGGAATCCCGAGCTCGTTGAGGATGTTTCCGTGCGTGCTCCCTTCGTTGGCGAACAGCGCCAGGTTGCGCGTCCCGCCGACGCGGGCCGTATTCACCAGGTTCGGACGCGGCGTGTAGGTGTGCTGCAGCATCATGAACGTGTTCGAGTTCGGATAAAAAGCGCCGCTCAGCGGGAATACGCCGGGCTTCACCACGGGCGAATTCTGACGGATGAACTGCCCGAACAGGTTCTGCCGGTCGGTGAGCGAGGCGTCGATCCGGAAGCCGTACTGATCGTCGTCGAGCGTATTGCGCGGGTTGGCGAAAACATTGCTCGGCAGTTGCGACAGGCTGCTCCCCGGCGTGTAGTATCGGAGCAGGCTCTTCGAGATCGGGTTGATGCGGTTGGCCGGGATGATCTTGTTGGCAAACGGCTGCCGCAATCCGGTCTCGGCGGAAAATGTGGCCGGATCGTAAATGGTCTGGGTGACCTCCCTCAGGTCTCCGCCGAACATCGCCGCCGTGGGCGCGAAAGCGCGCGCCGAAAAGCCGGTGATCTCCCGCAGCCCTTCGTAGTTGGCGTAGAACCACATCTTGTCTTTGCGGATAGGCCCGCCGCCCGCCGCGCCGAACTGGTTCCGCTTCAGATTTTCCGGCGCCGGCGAAAAGAAGATGCGCGCGTCGAAAACTTCGTTGCGAACGAATTCGAACGCCTGGCCGTGAAACTGATTGGTCCCGCCTTTCGTGGTCACATTGACCAGCCCCGGATTGGGTCCCTGGTCCGGCATGAAGAAATTCTGCTGGACCTTGAACTGATCGATGTCGGCGATGGAGAGGTTCAGCGAGGACTCGCCCAGACGCCCGCCGCGGGTGGCGATTCCGTTGATGGAGTAGCCGGTGGTGGTCGCCATGTTGCCCGTGATGATCACGCCCCGGCTGGGATGTCCCACCTGAGTGTTGATCACGTCGGACCGCCCCGTAGGCTCATTCGATCCGGCGATCAGCGCCAGCTGCAAAAAGTTTCGTCCATTGAGCGGCAGGCTTTCCACCCTCGCCGAATCGACCACCGTGCCGATGCCGTTCGACTCGGTCTCGAGCAGGACCAGCTTTTCCGCCGATACCGACACCACCGTCGAAATCTGGCCGACCTTCAGGGACACATCGAGGGTCGCCAGCTGCCCGATATCGAGATGGACGTCCTTGAGCTCGTATGCCTCGAAGGCCTCCTTCGAAACGCGCAGCGAATACACGCCCGCCGAGACGGAGGGGAACAGGTACGAGCCGGCGGAGTTGGACACCGTTTCGCGGACCAGGCCGCGCGCCGTCTCCGTCAAGGCAATCCTGGCCTCCGGAACGGCCGCCCCCGTCGGATCCCGCACCGTGCCTCCCACGGCGGCGCTGCCCAGAGTAGCCTGCGCGTCGGCGGAAGCCGCGGCCAGGCAGAGCAATAGAACGCTTCTCAGAGCGCGCATCGTGCCTCCCAATCAGCGGCCCGATTTTATCACATTGCGATTTTGACCAGCTGCTTTCCCAGGTTCGCGCCCTCCAGCATGCCGATGAACGCGCGCGGAGCGTTCTCCAGGCCTTCCGCAATCGTCTCCCTGTAGGAAAGCCTGCCCTCCCGGAACCAGGCGCTCAACTGCCGAAGACCTTCTCCGAAGCGAGGCGCGTAGTCGCTCACCAGGAATCCCTGGACCTTGGCGCGGCAAAGAATGAGCAGGCCCAGCAGCCTCGGACCCGTCTCCGGCTTGGCCGCGTTGTACTGGGAGATCTGCCCGCAAATACTCACCCGCGCGTGGACGTTCAAGTTGAAAAGCACGGCGTCGGTGACCGGTCCGCCGACGTTGTCGAAGTACACGTCCACTCCCTTCGGACAGTGCTCGGCGAGAGCCGCCCGATAATCGGCGGTTGTCTTGTAATTGAACGCCGCGTCGAATTTCAGTTCGTTCAGCAGGTACCGGATCTTGGCGTCCGAGCCGGCGATGCCGACCACGCGGCACCCCAGGATCTTGGCGATCTGTCCGGCCGCCGACCCGACCGCTCCGGCGGCTCCCGAGACCACCACGGTCTCCCCCGGCTTGGGATCGCAGACGTCGATCAGACCGAAATACGCCGTGAGGCCGATGTGTCCGAGCACGCCGAGCGCGGTCGTAATGGGAGCCTGCATGGGGTCGAGTTTGCGCAGTTCCCTGGGCTTTGCCAGGGCATAGTCCTGCCAGCCGGAGTTCGCCGCCACCAGGTCGCCGGGCTGGAAACCGGGATCGTTCGATTTCTCCACCCGGCTCACGGTTCCGCCCACCATGACCTGCCCGATCTGCACCGGCGCGGCGTAGGATTTGGCGTCATTCATGCGTCCCCGCATGTACGGATCGATGGAGAGGTAGAGAGTCCGGACCAGGACTTCACCCGGTCCCGGAGAGGGAATGTCCGATTCCACCAGCCGGAAGTCGGATTCCGTGGGCAGGCCCGAGGGCCGCGCGGCCAGAGTGATTTGACGATTCATGTGGCGAATAAAAATGACACGGTCATTGTACTGCGCGCCTGCGGAACGTAAACGGTCCGGCGCCTGTCCGCCGTCCCGTAAAGCAGCGCCGCCAAAAGAGTAGATGGGAGCCTACAGCCGGATTCCAAAAATCGCGTAGTCCAGCCCGCCGAAGAACGCATTGCGAAAATCCTCGGGCAGCGACGCCAGCGCCGGCATCGACTCCACCGCCGGAGAAAGCCGCTGCACCTCGATCCCGCCGAATCCGCACTCCTGCAGGTAGAACGAAACGAGCGGATGCGGGACCGGCCGCGTATGCGTCGGGTCCAGATAGAAATGACTGGCGAAGATGGCCAGGCACTCCGGATTGGGGGTCTCGATCGCCAGCAATCCGCCGGTTGAAAGCTTTTCCGATACCAGGCGGATCATCTCCGGCAAACGCGCCGGCGGCAGATGCTCCACCACCTGCGCGCAGAAGACGCCGCCCAGCGACTTGCCGGGCAGGTCGCTCAGGTACGCGAACAGGTCCGCCTGCTCCACGTCAAGTCCCTTGCCGCGGCACAGCGACACCGATTCCGCGCTGAGATCGACGCCGCGCGCCGCGATACCGGCGCCGCGCAGCATTTCCAGAAATTCGCCGCGTCCGCACCCCAGGTCGAGCACCGGCGCCCGTCCTTCGAAGCGCGGCAGGTAAAGCTCGACGCTCTGCCGGACAAAGTCTTCCCCGCCACGAAAACGCTCGGCGAATCGGCCGTAGTCGAATTCCGGCGCCGGTTCGGCGGGCGGGCTTGGAGCGGGCGCCGCTTCAGCACGCGGCTCGGCGCGCGCCCGCTGCCGGACCAGCCGCAGCTCCTCGTGAATGACCCGCTCGTACTCCAGCCGTACCTTGCCCACTTCTTCCCAGAATCGCTTCTGGGTCTCCAGGACGGAGCGATCGAGCGCGCCAGCATAATCGGCGTGCTGCGACCGCGTGATATCCCGGAAATTTGCCTCCATCAGGCTCGCCCGGTGCTGGAACGCGCCCTGGAGATCGGCCACGCTTCGCAGGAACCGGGTCTCGTTGAGAAACAGCTTGTGCTCCCACTCCGCGCGCCACTGCGCCCAGTGGGACCGCATATCGCGCAGCTCGTTCATGTCCTCGAGCTGCCCGGCCAGTATGGAGAGAGCGCGCTTGGTCTCGTTCAGCGCTTCGAGAGCCGATTCCACGCAGCTCATCACGCCGCGGTTGAACTCCACCTGCTCGCGGACGTGCCAGTCGAGTCCCCGGGCGATCGTTCGTTTCATGGCTTGCACCAGCGAGTTGAGGGGGCCGCCCCGCCGAGGGTTCACCGTCCCGATGGAAGCCACCTTCGCCTCCGCCGCGTCGCGGGCGTGGACCAGCGCGGTCAGGTCCGGCAATGGAAGATTCAGGCGCGAGGAATCCCGCTGCGGGTAGCGTGCCCGCACTCGGTCGCGAATCTCCTGCGCCAGCGCGGCAAGCTCTTCGCTCTTCGATCCGCCGTTATTTTCCGGCTCCACGCTTCCTGCTCCAGGCCGCCGTCACCTTGGACTGCAACCCTCCGCGCGGGGTGAACTCTCCCACCACTTCCGCCGACACCGGCCTGGCCGCCTTCACCACGTCGCGCAGAAATTTGTTGACCACGTTCTCATAGAAAATGCCGAGATTGCGGTACGCCAGCAGGTACAATTTCAGCGACTTCAATTCCAGGCACAGCTTGTCCGGAGTGTAGCGCAGCGTCAGCTTGCCGAAATCCGGCAGCCCCGTCTTCGGGCAGACGGAAGTGAATTCCGGCACGACCACTTCGATCTGGTAGCCGGGAAACTGGTTGGGCCAGGTTTCGATCTCCGGCAGCGCGGCGTCGACGCCGCTTTGCGCGTGTTCGTCAGTGTAGGCTCGTTTCATGGAAGGGCTTTCGACAGCAGGTCGAGGAACATCCCGGCGTCGCTCACCACGCCCACCGCCTGGCCGGTGCCGCGGTCGCTGACCTTGGTCGCCACCGCCGGGTTGATGTCCACGCACACGATCTTCACCCAGCTCGGCAGCATGTTGCCGGTGGCGATCGAGTGCAGCATGGAGCCCAGGCACAGCACCAGCCCGGCGCACTTGAGCTGGGCCGCGTAGGCGTCCTGCGCCTCGTTCATGTCGGTGATGGTGTCGGGCAGCGGGCCGTCGTCGCGCAGGCTGCCGGCCAGCACGAACGGGACGTTGTGGCGCACGCATTCGTACAGAATGCCGGAGCGCAGGCAGCCAGTCTCCACCGCCTGCCGGACGCTGCCGCAATGATAAATCGTGTTAATCGCCCGCATGTGATTGCGGTGCCCGTGCTCTTCCTGCCGGCCGTCGGCCATCCGCACCCCCAGCGAGGTGCCGAGCAGCGCCGCCTCCGCGTCGTGTACGCCCAGCGCGTTGCCGCTCAGCAGCGCCTGTACGTAACCGCGGCGGATCAGGTCGGCCAGCGGCGGCGCTCCGCCGGTATGGACCACCACCGGACCGGCCACCACAACCACGCTCTGCTTCTGCTCGATTACCTGCAGCGTCAGCGCCGCCGTCTGCCGGACGGCTGTCTCGAGCTGCCGCTCCGACGAGATCCCGTTCGACATGAAGGCGAAGGAAAGGCGGTCCCGCTCCTTGGACTCCGGCACGACCCGGATGCCCCGCATCCCCGCCACCACCTCGTCCCCGGCGCGGATATCCCGCAGACGCCGGCACACGGCGTGTCCGCCCTTCACCACGACCAGGGCGTCCATGCGCTGATTCTCCACTTCCAGCCACTGCTGCTTGTGGCGGATCAGCGTCCGGTGGTTGGTGGTCGAGTAGAAATCCTCGGGTGCGCAGCGGTCCCGCTCCACAGTGCGCAGTTGAGCGTCGCCGGAATCCACCGGCGAGCAGCCCAGCCCCAGCAGCTGCTGCAGCAGATGATCCATCACTTCCTGGCTGGGCGCTTCCACCTTTAGCCGCAGGTAGGACGCGTCGCTGTTGGTCCGTCCGATCCGGAATTGCTCGACTTCGAAGCGGCTGTTGTATTCCACCACCTTGTCGAAAATCTGCTCCATCACGTGGGAATCGATAAGGTGGCCCTGCGCTTCGACGACTTCCTGAAATTGCATAGAAATCCCATTCTATCGTGGGCCGCCAATTCCGGCTGGCAGCATTTCCGGGAATCGAAGGGCGCAATTCGGCAGCGATGGAAATCCGATCTTTAGTAAGATGGCTATAATGCCCTCGCGGGAAACAGTAGAGGCCCCGCCTGCCGCCGTGGCGCAGCCGCTCGCCAGGCTCGGTGAGCTGGACGCCATGGTAAGCTCGGCGCTGCGCGGCAAGCCGGAGGCGGTCACCCTTTCGCTGGCGTGCATGCTGGCCCGGGGGCACCTGCTCATCGAAGACGTGCCCGGGGTGGGAAAGACGACCCTGGCCCAGGCGCTGGCGCGCTCGGTGACCTGCACGTTCCACCGGCTGCAATTCACCAGCGACATGCTGCCCAGCGACGTCCTGGGAGTCACCATCTACAACGCCCACAGCGAGCTGTTCGAGTTCAAGCGCGGGCCCATTTTCACCAATTTCCTGCTGGCCGACGAGATCAACCGAACGACTCCGAGAACCCAGTCGGCGCTGCTCGAAGCCATGAATGAGCAACAGGTGACCATCGATGGGAGGTCGCACCCCCTGCCGCGCCCCTTCATGGTGATCGCCACCCAGAATCCGGTGGAGCACCACGGCGCGTACCCGCTGCCCGAATCGCAGCTCGACCGTTTCCTGATGCGGCTGCGCATCGGATATCCGGAACTGGAGAGCGAGCGAGACATTCTACGCAACTCGGAAAGCTATTCCGCTGGAAACGTGCAGCCTGTGTTGTCCGGTGAGGACGTGGTGGAACTGCAAAACGCGGCTCAGCGCGTCAGCGTAGATTCTTCGCTGATCGACTACATGCTGGCCATTGTGGGCCGGACTCGCGCGCATGAATCCCTGGCGCTCGGAGTCAGCCCCCGCGGTTCGCAGGCCTTGTACCGCGCCTCGCAGGCGCTGGCCATGATCGAAGGGCGCGACTACGTGATTCCGCACGACGTAAAGCGGCTGGCCGTGCCCATCTTCGGCCATCGCGTGGTGGTCTCGACGCGCGCGGCTCTCGCTCACCGGAAGTCCGACCTGGGAGATCGCGTGATCGAGGAAATACTGCAGCACGTCGACGTGCCCGCCTGAAAATCGAATCCATGAAAACCGCAATTATCGGCCTCCCCATGGTCGGCAAGACAAGCCTGTTCACGATTCTGACGGGCGTACATCAGGAGTCGCGGATCGGGTCCACGGCGGTGAGGGCGGGGGTGTCCAAGGTGCCGGACCCGCGTCTGGACGCGCTGGCGAAACTGTTCGATCCACCCAAGGTTACGTACGCGACGGTGGATTTTCTGGACGTGCCGGCGGTATCGAAGGAGTCCTTGCGTGATCCGGCCTATGTGGCCGGTCTGCGCGTGGTGGATGCGTTTGCGCACGTGCTGCGGGCGTTCGACGACCAGACGGTTCCGCACGAATACGGCTCGGTGGATCCGATGCGCGATCTGGCCAACGTCGAAACCGAGCTGGTGCTGAGCGACCTGATGGTGCTCGAAAAGCGGCTGGAACGTCTGGACAAGGATCGAAAGAAAATCAAGAATCCGGAGCTCGACCGCGAGGCGGAGCTGCTGGAAAAGTGCAAAGCGACGCTGGAACAGGACCTGCCGCTGCGCGCGATGGAGTTCAGCGCCGACGAGGAGAAGCGGATTCGAGGTTTTCAATTTCTTTCGCAGAAGCCGATGCTCTACGTGTTGAACGTGGGTGAAACGGACGCGCCCCGGATGCACGAGAAGGAGGAGGAGTTCCGCGCGCAGCTCGGGCAGAAGAAGAATACCGCGGTGGCCGGAATCGGAGGCAAGATCGAAGCGGAACTGGCGGAGTTGTCACGGGAGGACGCTGCCGAGTACCTGGTGAGCTACGGGCTGAAGGAGTCCGGTCTCGAGAGGCTGATCTCGGCCAGCTACACCCTTCTGGGCTTGATGTCCTTCCTGACCGCCGGCGAAACCGAAGTGCGCGCCTGGACGATTCCGATCGGCAGCACGGCGGTGAAGGCGGCCGGGGCGATCCATTCCGATTTCGAGAAAAAGTTCATCCGGGCGGAAGTAGTGAACTGGAAATCGCTGGTCGATTTGGGCGGCTATCCCGGAGTGCGGGAGAAAGGGCTGCTGCGCCTCGAGGGCAAGGAGTACATCGTAAAGGACGGCGATGTGCTGGTCATCCGGCATGGCTGAACCGGTATGGCAAAATCTGGCTCGGCTCCGGCGGTATGATATGGTCAGTTTGAATCTGATTGGGAGGTGACACTTGCCACCCGTACTCGAACCGTCAATCATCGAGTCCAAGCCGCTTCCGAAGCCGTCCCATGGAATTCCCGCGCCGATCACCCGGAACGTCGCCATCGACGTCTATCGCGGGTTTGTCATGTTTCTCATGATGGCGGAAGTCCTGCGCCTGGCCCGCGTGGCCGAGGCATTCCCCGGCAACTGGTTCTGGAGCGCGCTGGCTTTCAACCAGTCCCACGTGCCGTGGGCGGGCTGCTCGCTGCATGACATGATCCAGCCGTCATTCTCTTTTCTAGTGGGTGTGGCGCTGCCTTATTCCATCGCCAGCCGGATGGCCAAGGGTGGCTCGTTCTGGAAGATGTTCTTGCACGCCGTATGGCGGTCGGCGCTGCTGATCTGGCTGGGAGTTTTTCTCCGGTCGATGCGCAGTCCGCAGACGAACTTCACGTTCGAGGACACCCTGTCGCAGATCGGCCTGGGATATCCGATTCTGTTCCTGCTGGGCTTCCGTCCCCCGAAGTGGCAGTGGAGCGCTCTGGGCGTGATTCTCACGGGCTATTGGCTGGCGTGGGCGCTGTATCCGGTTGCGGGCGCGGGATTCGACTATCCGGCGGTAGGCGTTCCGGCTGACTGGCCGCACCATTACACGGGATTCGCAGCCCATTGGAATAAGAACAGCAACCTTGGGTCGGCTTTCGATCAGTGGTTCCTGAACCTGCTTCCCCGCGCCAAGCCGTTCGTGGCGAATAGCGGCGGCTACCTGACCCTAAGTTTCATTCCTACCCTCGGCACCATGATTCTGGGGCTGGCTTGCGGACGCTGGCTGCGCGACGCCGCGCCCGGCATACCGTACCGGAAACTGCTGGCGGCCGGGTCGATTGGCGTGGCCGCCGGCGCGCTGCTCCATTTCTCAGGCATCTGCCCGGTAGTCAAGCGCATCTGGACGCCGAGCTGGACGCTGTTCAGCGGCGGCATCTGCTTCCTTTTCGTGGCGGCCTTCAGTTGGGTGATCGATACGAAGGGCTACCGGAAGTGGGCGTTTCCGCTTATCGTGATCGGCATGAATTCCATTGCCGCGTACATGATCGCGCACCTGTTCGACCGGTTTATCGTGGACTCGTTCCGGATTCATTTAGGAAAGGACTTCTTCGCATTCTTCGGGACCGGACTGCAGCCGTTGATGCAGGGCATCGCGGTGCTGGGAACGTATTGGTTGATTTTGTTGTGGATGTACCGGCGGAAACTGTTTCTGAAGATTTAGAATGTGGGGCGGGCGCTGCCGCTCAAGCGTCCGTTACGGGGTCGCCAGACACCCCATGTCCGTGACCGCGCTGCGTCTGGTCTGCTCCGCGGCCGATTCCTGGTTTCTTCTTTGAAGCTCCCGCGCGACGTTGCGCGACGCCGCGCACAGATCGTCATGCACCAGGGGGCACTGGAGATCCAGGCTTGCGCCCCGTACCGAGCACCCGCCCGGATCGATCAGCTTGTACAGCTCCAGGGCGACGGCGGCCAGCCTGGCGGCTCCGGGATCGAGGACAAGCCCCTCGATCAGCGTCACCGCCGCCTGGCGTAGATCGCCGGCCGCGGAATACGCCCCCGACAGACCTTCGAAAAACTCGGGCCGGGGCCACTCGATCGAAGTGGCGTTCAGCGCCTCGACAGCGCGCGCCGAGTCGCCGAGGCGAAAGTAGGCGATTGCCATCCCGAAGTACGGTTCAGCCGAAATTTTTCCCGCGACGTGTCCAATTCTTCCGGCGCGAATAAAAGCGTTCACCGATTTCCGATACCAATCCGCGCTCCGCGGTTTCCCCGAGTCTCCGATGCGGCAATAGAGGAATCCGGCTTTGGAGTACGAGGAAGCGTCATTGAGACGATCGGGAAGTGGATCCAGGATCGCCAGCCCCCTCTCCGTTTCGGACAAGGCCAGGTCAAGTCCCTTGGGATGAGTGGACGTGGCGCCCAGCAGCATGTGGGTCCGGAAGCTGTTGGGCGCTGATAGAACGGCGCTGGTCCAGAGGCTTCGGGCGTCGAGCCAGTCGCGGTTGCGGGCGAACGTGCGTGCGCCGGATGCAAGAGCGATGGCAGCCAGCACGGCCGGAGCGGCGGGCCAGGCTGCGGGTAGACGTCGAGCGACAGAATAGACGCCGGCCACGACGCAACCGGCGAATCCGATCGAGGGCAGGTACAGAAAGCGCTCCGCCATGATCGTACCGATGCGCAGGAACACGTTCGAGGCCGGCGCAAGCGCCGCAAAAAAGAAGACGATGAAGAAGAACACCGGTTTGCAGCGGCGGTAGCAGGCGATCGCGCCCGCGGCGGCGGCGAGGCAAATACACAGGGCGATCACCGCTTTCCAGTCTTCCCACGTGCGAAAACTCCACTCCACCAGCGGGACCTGGTTGTACGAGTAGTCGTTTGAAAGGTGGGCGGGCCAGACCAGCAGCCACAAATACTTGCCGATGACTTTCACCGCCGTCAGGCGCGCGGTCAGGAATTCTGCGCCCAGAAGAGGATTCTCGACAAATAACGGATGCACGGGGGGCAACCCGGCCAGGACGGGAGCGCGCATGGCGAAATAAGCCAGCAAGGGCGGAGCCAGCGCCGCATATCCGGCAATGCAGTGGCGCCAGGCCGCCGGCCGGAAGGTGGCGTCGTATAACGCCATCGCTGCCAGGACCACGACGGCGCTCTCTTTGGAGAACAAACCCACCGCGGCGAAAAGCATGAGACCGGTGAGCCAGCCCAGCTTGCCACGGCCGGCCGCGCCGGCGGAGCGAATGTGACAAAGCAGTCCGCCGAGGACGCCGAATGCGGACAGAATGTCGGCGCGGCCGATGACATTGGTCACCGATTCGGTAGCGACAGGGTGCAGAGCCCAAAGCGCGGCCAGCGCCATCGCCGGGGCGGCTTTCTCGAGCAGAATCAGGCCCAGCAGGTAGACCAGGGCGATATTGAAAGCGTGCAGACCGAGATTCAACCAGTGATAGCCCGCCGGCTGGTCGCCATTGCCAAGGATCGCGTAATTGAAAAGGTAGGAAAGCGTGGACAGCGGACGATACAGACCGGTGAGCGCCGAGTCATACCAGTATTCCCGGGTCAGGATCAGTTCGATGTTCCGGCTGGTGGCGGCGTGGACACGAGGGTCTTTTACGATCAGCCAGAAGTTGTCGAAGATCAGACCTGAGCGAAACGAATTGGAATAGGCCAGCAGCGCTGCGAGCCAAATCAATAAGATACGGAACGCATGCGGGCGCCAGAGCCGCCAGTCGGCCGCCGGTGGACGATCCGGTTTAGGGGCGCGTGCTTTGCTTCGTCCTGCCTTCGGGGGCATGAATCACCGGAAAGTGCGCAGCGAAGGTTCCTGCAGGTGAGGCAGATTGTTAAACGAGAACAGCGTCAGCTCGTCCTCTCGCAGGCGGAGGGTGGAGAAGCTGGTGTTGCAGAGCACGGCGGCGATCCGAAAAATCCTGCGGTCCTCTACTTCCAGCGCGGACCCGCACCAGACAGCCGTTGGGGTAGCCGAGGTAAACACCGCCACGGATTCACCGGACCGGTAACTGGCCAGGTCTGGACGGGGGGCTTCCACACGCTGTCGGAATGCCGTCCAGGGCTCGACTCCTTCACAGGGGTGGTGATTCCGCACCCAGGCGCGGATCAGTTCCACATCGCAGGGCGTCATGACCCGGTCGATGTGGGGATTGGCGGCGTGCAGGGATTCGTAATCACGGGCAAACTGCTCGTTCTCCCGCATCAGGCGCGGCGCCAGCGTCTTCCAGAGCCCTTCCAGGCTGAACTCGTTCCATCGGGCGTCGGTGCGGATCTCGGGCTTCTCGGGCAGTTCACCCAGCACGATCTCAGCCGTCTCCTGCTGCCTGCGCATGCTGCCGGCATAGGCGGCGCGAAACGAAACGCCGGCCGAGCGGAAATATGCGCCGAGTAAACGAGCCTGGCGGCGGCCCAGCTCGGAGAGCAGATCGTAGTTGTCGCGGGATCCCGCCTGCCCGTGGCGAATGAGGTATAGCTGCACGTTAAAAAGGCGCCTTGTCCGTCAACTCGGTTGCCACCCGCGCCAGTCCAAGTACGCGCTCTTCCATGGACGCGAAGCGCGGGTCGCTGGTCTGGCCCAGATAGTAGCGATGGTAGATCTGCTGCAGCACCACGGCGATCTTGAAGATAGCGAATATTTCATAATAAGCGATGCGCGAAACATCCCGCCGGGTCTTCCGGGCGTACCGGTCGACCATCTCCGCGCGGGAGGGCCAGCCGGGCATGCAGGTCACCGGGCTGATGGATTCGCGCCTCTCGGGCGGATCGCCAGCTTCGGGCCAGTAGCAGAGCAGAATGCCCAGATCGACGAGCGGATCGCCGAGAGCGGACATCTCCCAATCGAGCACCGCCACGACGCGGGCCGGATCGGACGGGTCCAGCATGACGTTGTCGAGCTTGTAATCGTTGTGCAGGAGCGCGGCTTCGCTGGACAGCGGAAGGCGGAAGGAGAGCCACTCCATGAGCCGGTCCATGGCGGGCAGGTCGCGAGTCCGGACGCGCTGCCAGCGTCCGAACCATCCGGTGAGCTGCCGTTCGAGAAAACCGGCCGGTTTGCCGATGCCGGAAACCGGCGGTTGGGTAACATCCACGGCGTGGAGCAGAACCAGGGTATCGAGCAGCGCTTCGCCAATCCGGCGGCGAAGCGGGACGTCGTCTCCGATCTCCGGTGGATTCTCGCGCCGGACAACCAAACCTCTTCTGCGCTCCATCAGGTAGAATGGCGCCCCGAGGACCGAGAGGTCCTCGCACAGAAGCGCCGGTTCCGGCGCGGGCGGAAACACGGGATGCACGGCCCGCAGCAGGCGGAACTCGCGAACCATGTCGTGCGCCTTGGGGGCGACCGGTCCCAGCGGAGGGCGGCGCAGAACGTACTCGGAACCGTCGTCGAACCGGAGCAGGTAGGTGAGATTGGAATGCCCTCCAGGGAACTGCTCGACCGACAGGGTGCGGCCGCGAGAGAAACCTTCTCGATCGAGGTAGGACGAAAGAGCTTCAAGATCGAGCTTCTCTTCGGCGCGGACGGCGCTCGTGTCGGCTGACATTCGAGGTCATTCTAGCAAGCCGGGGCCGCGCGGAAAGGCCTTCGATAGTTCTTGCAAATTCCTTCGCTCCCTTGTACATTTGGCTTACAGGTAAAAAATATGGCTTTCTGTCCGAACTGTGGAGCTTCCGTAGACGGCAGGTTTTGCGCGAAGTGCGGCTCGGCGGTTGGATCAGATGCCGGGGTAGCGGGCGGCGGATCCATCCCTCCCGCGCCGGGATCGGTCTCCTCCGCGATAGCGGACAATGTGGCCGGCGCGCTTGCGTATATTCCCATCGTCGGCATCATCTTCCTGCTGGTGGAGCCGTACAACCGCAACCGCGCGGTACGCTTCCACTCCTTCCAGGGGCTGTTCCTGCTGGCGGCGTCGATCGTGGTTAACATCGTGTTGGCCACTGTGGCCAGCGTCATGTGGGGCCTTTGGTTCCTTATGCCTTTCATCCACCTGTGTTTTGTAGGAGTATGGCTTTTCCTGATGTTCAAGACCTACTCGGGCGACCGCATCGTGCTGCCCGTAATCGGACCCATCGCCGAAAAACAGGCGTAGCCCAGGCGCAGACCGGCGCGTCTAAATTCGAAGTGAAGCTCATTCCGTTGCTGTTAGTTTCTTACGGGTTGCTCTGCGCCCAGACGCCTATAGGTGTCCCGCGCGTCGGAGTTCTGGATTATTACGGCCTCCACAAGATTTCGCCCGAGCGGATTCAACGGGTTCTGGCTACCAAGGAGGGCGACCCTTTTCCGACCTCGAAGGGCGACGTGGAGGAGCGTATCGAGAAGATTCCAGGCGTAGTACGGTCACACCTCGAGGCGGTCTGCTGCGATAGCGGCAAGGCCATCCTGTTCGTGGGGATCGAGGAGCGCGGCGCGGCGCATTTTGACTTCCGCAGCGCGCCGGACGGCGACGTCCGTCTGCCGGGCGACGTCGTGGCGGCGTACAAACAGTTTCTGACGGCGCTCGAAGCCGCCGGCCGAAGCGGGACCGTGGCCGAGGATCTGCGGAGCGGCCATTCGCTGATGGCGGATCCGGACGCCCGGCGGCTGCAGGAACGCTTCGCCGTCCTGGCCGGGCAGCAGCTGCCGGTCCTGCGCGAGGTGCTACGGAATTCGGCCGACGAAGAGCATCGCGCGATCGCCGCCTATGTGATCGGATACGCCCCGAGGAAGCGCGAAGTGGTGGACGATCTGCAATTGGCCATTCAGGACCCGGACGACGCCGTCCGGCACAACGCCATGCGGGCGCTGGCGGCCATCTCGGTACTGGCCTCGCGCGATCCGGGGCTCGAGATACAAGTTTCGGCGACCTGGTTTGTCGAGATGCTCAATTCCATCGTCTGGACCGACCGAACCAAGGCGGTGGCGGCTCTGCTGACATTGACCGACAGCCGCCCGGAGAGAATGCTGGCGCTGATTCGCGAGCGCGCCATGCCGTCGCTGGCGGAGATGGCGCGGTGGAAGAGCCTGACACACGCGATCGGCCCCTACATGCTGCTCGGCCGGGCGGCAGGCATGAGCGATCAGCAGATTCAGGACACCTGGAGCAATGGCCGGCGCGAAGCCACCATCGCCAAGGCCCTCAAAAGCGCGCGCAAGTAATCAGCGCAGCTTCTTCTCCTTCAGGTAAGCGATCAGCGCGGCCGGGTCGTCGCTAATAATGGCGTCCACGCCAGCGGCTACCAGAGCGTCCCATTCAGATCGCGTATTGGCAGTCCAGGCGACCACCTCGAGCCCTGCCGCGTGCGCAGCCGCCACTTTCTGGGGAGTCACCAGTTGGGCTTCGGGGGAAATGATCCGGGCGCCGGCGCGCCTGGCGACGTCCACAAAACTCTCCGCGCCCTTCTCATACAGCGCCGCCAGCCGCATTCCCGGGGCCAGTGTCTTCATGGCGTGCAGGGTGCGGAAATCGAACGACTGTACAATCACCCGGGATTCCAGACGGTTACGCCGGACGCAATCGAGAACCAACCGCGCGAACTTCTCCGGCGAGGGCGTGTACTCCGGATGGTCGGCAAAAATCTTTGTTTCGATGTTGAAATCGAACTTGCCGCGCGGGGCCAGCGCGAAGACTTCGTCCAGCGTGGGAATGACTGTGCCCGGTACGGGAATCTGTTTGGGGAAGCGCGGGTTGCGCAGGGCGCCGCAGTCCCATTGACGCAGCTCCTTTAGGGTAAGAGTCCGGATAGCGCTGGCAGCGGCCGGACCCTTGCAGATGGTTGGATTCAGCGTTGGATCGTGGGAAACGACCAGAACGTCGTCTTTGGTCACTGCCATGTCCAGTTCGAGCACGTCCACGCCAGCCTCGATGGCGTACTCGAAGGCGGGAATTGTGTTCTCGGGGCGCACAGCCCTGGCGCCCCGGTGTCCGTGAACAACAAAGGAGGCGGGTTGTCCGATGACGGCCGTCATGAGCAGGAGAGTGAGTGTCCTCACCGGATCAGGATAGCAGCCCGGGTGTTACCCATGACCTGCGCCTCTGCCCTTCAGACCGTGCTGGAAAAGTGCGCCCGCCGGGACGCCAGGCGCCGCTCTTGTCCCGGCCACAGGGCTTGAACCGTCGACACCACGACGCAGCCCAGGCACGATTTCCGGTCGCCGCCCACTGTAGATAGTCCGCTCCCACTATCGTTTTCAGGAAGGAAGTAATGTTGTGGGATAAACTTTAGCTTATGACCGAATCGACCCGCCGCAATTTCGCCCGCGCAGGCTTTTTGACCGCTCTCAGCTACTCCCGTGTGATGGGCGCCAACGATCGCGTCCGAATGGGCTACATCGGCCTCGGCAACCGCGGCGATCAAGTGCACGACGCCTTCCTCGAGCATGGCGATCAGCAGACCGCCGCCGTCTGCGATTTGAAAGACAGCTACATGGATTTCGCCATCAAGAAATCCCGCGCCACGCCGAAAAAATACACGGACTATAAGAAACTGCTCGAAGACAAGGATGTGGATTCGGTGGTGATCGCCACTCCGGACCACTGGCACGCCCTGATGTGCGTCGACGCCTGCAACGCGGGCAAGGATGTCTACGTGGAGAAGCCGCTCTCGCTCACCGTGGCGGAAGGACGGCGCATGGTGGAAGTGGCGCGCAGGACGAACCGGGTGACGCAGGTCGGGATCCATCGCCGCTCGGGCGCATTTCTCAAGGAAGCGGCCGAATTCGTGCAGTCGGGCGGAATCGGGCAGGTAACGGTGGCGCGCTCGTACCACATCATGAACCAGTGGCCGGACGGCATCGGCAATCCACCGGAGGGGGCTCCGCCGGATGCGGAGGAGTGGGACCGGTGGCTCGGTCCGGCGCCGAAGGTCCCGTACAACAAGAACCGCATGTATTACAACTTCCGTTGGTTTTTCAACTATTCAGGCGGACAGTTGACCAACTTCGGTGTGCACTACATGGACATGATCCGCTGGTGCCTGGGAAAGGAGTATCCGAAATCAGTGACCGCAATGGGCGGGAAATTCGCAGTGCGGGACGACCGCGAGATCCCGGACACAATGGAAGCGCTGTGGGAGTTCGAAGGCGGCGGAACCGGACCGACGATGGTCTGTTTCGCGCAGTACAACGCCAACGCCGCGCCCGGAAACAGCATGCCCGGATCGGACATGGAGCTGCGTGGAACCAAGGGCACGATGTACCTGTACGGGAATCGCTGGGAGGTGGTCCCGGAGAAAACCACGAAGATGATCACCAGCGCGCGCACGCCGCTCGACCGCCAGACGGAGAAGGGTTACAAGCCGTCGTTCAAGCCGGCCATGGAGCCGAAGTCGGCCAAGGGCAGCGCCGACACGGCTTTTCACGCCCGCAATTTCCTCGATTGCGTAAAGTCGCGCAAGAAGTGCAATTGCGATATCGAGATCGGGCACCGGTCGACGTCGGCGACGCTGATTGCCAACATCGCGCTGCGGACGCGGAGTTATCTCGAGTGGGATGGAAAGGCGGAGCGGTTCACCAATAACGAAGCCGCCAACAGGTACCTCCAATACAAGTACCGGGCGCCGTACAAGTTAGGCTGAGCGCGATCAGGAAAATACCATGACCAGGCAAACTTTCGTCCTCGCCCTTCTGGCCACCGCCGGATTCGCCGCTGAACAGGGATGGTTCCCGCACGAAGGGGGACTCATGAAGTACCGCGTCAACATCCGCTTCGGCGAGGAACCTGTAGACACCATGCCCGCCGGCTGGAAGTTCGGACGCGTCTCGGCCGTGGCCACCAATCCCGCCGGAACGGAGGTCTACGTCTTTCAGCGCGGCAAGAAGGCAGACCCGCTCATCGTCTTCGATAATAAGGGCAAGTATCTGCGCTCCTGGGGCAAGGGGATGTTCGGGAATCCGCATGGCCTGCGCGTCGACGGCGACGGCAACGTGTTCGTCACCGACAACGGCGATCACCAGGTAATGAAATTCACGCGGGAAGGCAAGCTGCTGTTTACTCTCGGCGTAAAAGGAAAGGCGGGCACGGACAATAGGACGTTCAACCGTCCGACCGATATCGCTTTCGGAAAGAACGGCGATTTCTACATCTCGGACGGCTATGGCAACTCCCGCGTGGTGAAGTTTTCGAAAGAAGGGAAATACCTGCTCGACTGGGGCAAGCGGGGGACCGGACCCGGCGAGTTCAATACGCCGCATTCGGTAGCGGTGGACTCAAAAGGCACGGTCTACGTCAGCGACCGCGAGAACAACCGCATCCAGATCTTCGACGCCGGTGGGAAGTTCCTGCGGCAATGGAATCATCTTGGGGCCACCCAGAACATCTTCATCACGCCGAAAGACGAGATGTGGATCATCACTCACCGGGACAACATCGAGAACATCACCTACGACACCCTGGCCGGCCGCATCATGCGGATCGATCTTGCGTCGGGGAAGATTCTGGGCGCGATGGAGAGCCCCGGGCACTGGCTGAACGTCAGCTCAACCGGGGAGATCTTCATCGGCAGCCTTACCGGGAACGTCTTCCGCTGGTACCCCGGCTGGCTCGACAGGGGCCTCGGAAGCGAGGAGGGCCTCCGCCCCGCCAACCAGCGCTGAGTGGTTGAAGTGATTATGGTCGTCTTCGTTAAGGCGCACTTCGCATCCGCAGCAATCGCTGCAGCGCGAGCACTTCTCACAGAGATGATTGTCGCAACTATCCTTCGTACAGGCGACGCAGATGTGTGTGGATTGCTCTTCACAGATGCTACAGGTGAATGGCATGGCAGAAATCAATTCCCCGTTTTCTTTTTGACAGGCGCGGCCACCGGCTGACGCGAGATTTTTTCGCGGCAGCGCTGCGCCTCCTGGTCCATCACTTTCGCTTCCAGTTCCTTGGCAGCCGCCAAATCGGTCAGGTACTGCCGAAGCTGCTGGCGGCTGGCGCTGCTTTCGGACAAAACGCCACGCAGGAGGTCGGCCAGCGCCGGATTCTGATAGCGACGGACTCCATCGATCAGTGAGACCAGCACGGTTTCCAAACTCTGCAGGCGGAAGAAAGTGTCCATGGCGGCCGTAAGTCGCGTCGGCTCATGCACCAGGTTCTGCGACGAGATCTTCAACGCAGCCGCCTGGGAGTGGGCGGAATCCCACTGCTGCAGATACGTGTCGGAGGCGCCCTTGGCAACCCACTCCTTGGGGCGAACCTGTTCGATCAAGGGCAATATCCGCGCCGATTGAGTAGCGACAGTTTCCACCAGCTTCTGGACCTCCCACTCGGTAGGAACCCCCGCCTGCTGCGCGGCGCCGCACCAGGGAAGCGCTGATACGAGCGCCAGTATTGAGAGCGGATTCTTCATCCTAATCCACTCTAACATTGTCATACGACTGGTTCGCAAGACGCCGCGACAGACGGTTTATACAAAGTCATCTGGGCCTGTGAGCAACGCCCGGCGGCAACCTCGCATTCCGGTTCTGATGCTCGCCCCTTTCACCGCCAGGCTGGCGAACCCGTCGCACCAGCCGGGGATTGGCGCGGCGTGCTGGAGGTGCATCGAGCGGAGGGCAGATTTAGCGCCTCGGGATTGGGGACAACGGCGCGTTCACGTCCAGCGAGGCGCTGTCGCCGCAGCCCTCCGGAGACCAGGATGATCTCCCACATCGCGGACGCCGCCCGCTGGAAAACGACCCTCGTGCTGGTCAACACGGATACGGCTCCGGTACAGCTCACGGTGAATTTCTGGAGAGACGACGGCAGCCCGTTTACGGTCCCGGCAGGCGGCTCGCGGATCATCGAAACCGACCTAGGCGAAGGCGCCTCCTCGCAATCGATCAGCCGCGCAGCCATCTCCGCGACTTGACGAATGGATACGGCTGCGCGCCGGTCGCACGCCTCCTTCCCGCAGGCCATCGGATCGGCTCGTCAGGAAGATCAACGGGCGTAGTGGAGTTTTCCTCCACGATTGAATTTTTCAGCCTTGGCATTCGGGGGCGCGGCCTTCGGCGCCGGCGTCGCTCGAAGCGCCTGCCCCACCCTCTTGCTTCAATCCCGGAAATTGGTAATTTCGGAAGGCAGGCGGGCGGCTTCCGCCGCCGGCGTAAATGTCGACGCGCAGGCCTTCGTTATAATGAAGTCTTCCTTTTAGGAGATCGCATTGTCCCTTGAAGACGACCTGCTCGAGCAACGCCTGCGCCGTATCCGTGAAATCGAGGCGCTCGGGTTCCGCGGCTATGGCCAGCGCTTCGAATTCACTCACACGATTCCCGATATTCTCGCTGGATACTCGACCAGAACGGCCGAGCAGCTCGAGCCGCAGGTCAACGTCCGGATCGCCGGGCGCATCCAGACCATCCGCCGAATGGGGAAAGCCGGCTTCGCACACCTCGGACAAGGCGGACAGCGGCTGCAGATCTACGTCAAGAAAGACGCGGTCAGCGAGACGGATTTCAATCTGTACCAACTGCTCGACCTGGGCGATCTGGTCGGCGCCGAGGGCTACCTGTTCCGCACCCGGACCGGCGAGCTGAGCGTCCACGTCACCCGGCTTTACTTCCTGGCCAAGACGCTGCTCAATATGCCGGAGAAGTTCCACGGGCTCGAGGACGTCGAGATTCGCTACCGGCAGCGCTATTTGGATCTGATTTCGAACCCCGAGTCATTAGCGGTGTTCGTCACCCGTGCCAAGGTGATCGGCTCGCTGCGGCGGCAGCTCGAAGCGCGCGGGTTCGTCGAAGTAGAGACCCCGATGATGCAGCCGATCTACGGCGGGGCCGCGGCGCGTCCGTTCACCACGCATCACAACACGCTCGACATCGATCTGTTTCTGCGGATCGCGCCGGAGCTGTATTTGAAGCGCCTGGTGGTTGGCGGGCTGGAGCGGGTTTATGAGATCAACCGCAATTTCCGCAATGAGGGCCTTTCGGCGCACCACAATCCGGAGTTCACGATGCTCGAGTTTTATCAGGCCTACACCGACTACCTGGGCCTCATGGACCTGACGGCCGAGCTGCTGAAGCAGGTCGCGATCGACGCCACCGGCGGCACGGAAGTGGAGTACCAGGGAACGCGCATCGATTTCAGCAGCCTGCGTAGATTCACCATGCGGGAGGCGGTGGTGGAATTCTGGACCGAAAACGGCCGGCCCACGCCGCAGGAGGTGAAGGACCCCGGCTGGCTGAAGCAGCATTCCGGCAAATCCACGCCGGGTGAAGCGCTGGCCGACATCTTCGAGCGCGTTGTGGAGTCGCAGCTCATCCAGCCGACCATCATTTACGATTACCCGGTCGAGACGTCGCCGCTTTCGAAGAACAAGCCGGACGAGCCGGAGATGGTGGAGCGCTTCGAGCTATACATTGCCGGCATGGAGATCGGCAACGCTTATACAGAGTTGAACGACCCGCAGGAGCAGCGCCGGCGGTTCGATTTCCAGCTCGGGATGCGGGAAAAGGGCGACGAAGAAGCGCACCAGATGGATGAAGACTATATCCGCGCGCTATCCTACGGAATGCCGCCCACCGGCGGCGAAGGAATCGGCATCGACCGGCTGACGATGGTCCTGACCAATTCGCGATCCATCCGCGACGTGATTCTGTTCCCGCTGCTGCGGCCGGAAGGCGCCATCGGGCTGGCCGATCAGCTTCGGAACCTGGACCGGATTTGAACCGCTTCGAATTTTTCGTCGCCCTGCGCTATCTGCGCGCCAAGCGCAAGCAGGCTGTGATCTCGGTGATTACGGTTATCTCGATCCTGGGGGTGGCGGCGGGCGTGATGGCGCTGGTGATCGCCCTGGCGATCACGACCGGCTTCCGCACGACCTTGCAGCGCAACCTGCTCGGCGTCACCGCGCACGTCAACGTGCTCGAGAAGAATGCCAACGGGATCGAAAACTGGCGCGAGCTGATCGACAAATTCCGCAAGATCCCTCACGTCACCGGCGCGGCCCCGGCTCTGTTCGCAATCGTGTTCGTCACCGGACCGAAGCAATCCAAGGGGATCTCCCTGCAAGGGATCGACGTTACTTCCGAGCTCGGAGTCAGCGAAGCCCTCAAGCACCTGAAGCAAGGCTCCCTCGAACGGCTGAGGACGCAGGAAGCGACTCCCGGAATCGTCCTCGGATCGAGACTGTCGCAGGAGATCGGGATGCCCTTGAACAGCGTCGTTACGGTGATCAGCCCGCAGGGTAACCTGACGCCGTTCGGTCCCGCGCCCAGTTATCGGCGATTTCGGGTGGTCGGCATCTTCGAATCGGGATTCTACGATTTCGACGCCAACTGGGCTTATACGTCGCTCGCGGCCGAGCAGCAGGCGCTTTCGCTGGAAGACGTGGTGAACGCCATCGAGCTGCGGCTCGACGATCTGTACCTGGCTCCGCAGGTGGCGCGCGCCGCCGAGGCCGCGGCCGGTCCGCGGTTCGCGGCTACCACGTGGATGGAGCAGAACCGGCAATTGTTCAACGCGCTGCAGACCGAGAGAGCCGTCACGGTGGTGACCATCGGATTGATCGAACTGGTGGCCGCGCTCAATATCCTGATCGCGCTGGTCATGATGGTGATGGAGAAATACCGTGATATCGGAGTGCTGATGGCGATGGGGGCCCGGCGCAACCAGATCCGGAATATTTTCATGATCCAGGGAGTCCTGATCGGCGTAGTAGGGACCGTGCTCGGTCTCGCCGCGGGCTACACGATCTGTTATTTCGCCGACAAATACCATTGGCTGCGGCTTCCGGAGGAGATCTACGCGCTGAGCTACGTGCCTTTCGAGCCTCGTCCGCTGGATGGCTTGTGGATCGCGGGAGCCGCCATCCTGGTAAGCTTTCTGGCCACGCTCTATCCGGCGCGCAATGCGACCACGATCTCGCCGGTGGAGGTGCTGCGGTACGAGTAAGGAGCCTACCCCAGAGGCTCACCACACTGCTGATTCTGGAGAATCAGCATCCGGCAATCGGACCTGGGAAAGCGCCATCACTCATCGGCTGCTGCTTTTTTTAACCCGCTGCGGTGGCCGCTTCCCGGTGCGCCGCGTACTTCCGCGCCGCAAAGAATAAGGGCACGACCGCGCACAGTCCCACCGCCGCGCCGCTGCTCAGACCTAGCTCCAGCGAATAGGCGTCGCCCAGCAGGCCGGTGATCCACGCGCCCGATCCGGTGCCCAGCATGTTCAACAGCAGGATCATGAAGGCCAGCGCCGTCGACCGGACTCGCGGCGGCGCAAGGTCCGCGACCGTGGCGAAGATGGGGCCGTACCAGACCATAGATCCGAAGATCGCCATGGCCCACGCCGGGTAGAACAACGGCGATTCCGCGGGCAGCAGAAAGAACGCCAGCGAGCACGGGAACATCACCGCCGTGTTGAGAATCAGGAAATACATGCGGCCGCCGCGCCAGCGCCGGTGGAACCAGTCGCTCATCGCGCCGCCCAGCACCACGCCCAGCACGCCCATCAACAGCAGGATGCCGCCGCCGACGTAGGAAGCACGCTCGAAATCGAAGCCGCGCTCGGTGACCAGAAACGTCGGTATGTGGTTATTGGATGCCGTGTAGTAGTTGAGCATGATCCCGCCCAGCATCGCCAGCCGCAGCGCGGCGGAGCTGCGCAGAGCGTGGAACAGGCTGCGGTAGATGTCGCGTGTCGTGCCGGCCGGCTCGGAAGCCGCGCCTCCTTCGCGCTGCGGGTTCCTGAACAGCAGCGCCAGCGGAACCACGAGCACGCCGAGGATGCCCAATGCGTAGAAGCAGGCCCTCCAGCCATACCGTGTAGCGATCCAGCCCGAGACGACGGCGCTGAACGCCGACCCGATGGGAACGCCGGCGTAGTAGGTTCCCGAAGCGAACGCGCGACGCTTCAATGGAAACGTATCGCTGAGCATGGAGAGCGCGGCCGGCGTCAGCGCGGCCTCGCCGATCCCGATGAAGATCCTCGCGAGGGCGAGGTGAGAGAAGTTCAGCGCCGCGCCGGTGACCGCCGTCAGCGCGCTCCACAAACCCAGACCCATGGCGATCAGGCGCGGCCTGTGCCAGCGGTCGGCTACCGTGCCGAGCCACAGTCCTACCGCGGTGTAGAACACGATGAAGACGTAGCCGTAGAGAAGCCCGATCTCGGCCCGGTTCAGCCCCAGGTCCGCCATGAGCTTCGGAGCGAGGCTCGGGATGAGCTGGCGGTCAACGAAGTTCAGCACGTTGAGGAACGTGAGAAATGCCAGCAGCACCCACTGAGCCCGTTTCATGGAGTTTTCAGAGCCAGTGGGGAATTATACTGTAGCTCTGCGCTATGTCAAACCACGTCGATCCATCCAGACGGCAGATTCTTCGCGGCGCGCTCGCCCTGGGCCTGGCCCCTGGAGCGCAATCCGCCGGAGCTCTTCCCGAATCGGTCCTGTTTTACGGGACGACCGCGCCGCTGCCGACGCAGATCGCGCTGACCGCGGGGCCGCTGTCACTCACGTTCGAGCCGGAGCTGGCGTTCATCCGCCACATCCGGTTTGGGGAGCGCGAGGTGTTGCGAGGCATCTACGCCGCCGTCCGCGACCGGTCGTGGCTCACGGTCGCGCCCAGAGTCAGCAGCGTCGTGACCCGGACGGCGGGCGACTCGTTTGAATTGACCTTCGATGTCGATTGCAAACAGGACGACATCGATTATTTCTGGAAAGGCCGCGTAACCGGATCGGCCGCCGGCGTCCTGCGCTTCGAGTTCGACGGTGTGGCGAAATCCAGCTTTCTACGCAACCGGAT
>DATJFH010000179.1:0-4004 GCA_035495815.1 Bryobacteraceae bacterium | reverse complement strand
AGCGTGACGGACGCCTTGGGGATAGAGGCGCCGCTCGAGTCCGTGACGAAGCCGCCGAGGCTGGCGGTGCCGACCTGGGCGGGCAGCGGAATCAGCGCGGCGGCCAGGACGGGAATGATCGGAAAAAAAGAACGAGGAGACAGAACCGGCATCAACGGACAACCTCCCTTTGTTCTTTTCATGATACTCCGGGGGCAGGAGGCGAAGTCCGTGGCGAAGGGAAATGTCGATTAGCGGCCACAGTATACTGAAATTCTCATTGACTCATGCGTATCTTACTGGCTCTTTTTCCCTGCCTGCTCGGAGCGACCGAAATCACCACGGGGTATCTACTGGGACCCAAGTACGATTACAGGGCTTTCTACATCCGCGCCCATCCAAACGAAGCGTGGCAGAAGACCTACTCGGGGGCGGAGCACCGTCCGCAGGCGAGGGGCAAGCTGATGAATCTTCGCCTGGTCCAGGCGATTTATCACGACGAATGGATGAGCGGCCATTCTTTCGATCCGGACGCCAACACCGGCGCCGTCATCGCGGCTCTCGATTTCTACAAGCGTCACGGCATCCTGATGATCAATGTCAGCATGCAGGGCGGGCAGGCGGGGTACGACGGCAAGATTTACGGCGAGGGGCGCTCGAACGGATACCGGTACGGCAGGGAGAAGGGGACGCACGTGAGCGCCTTCCGGCCGGATGGATCGCTCAAACCGGAATGGCTGGCCCGGCTGGATCGAATCCTCAAGGCGGCCGATCAGCGGGGCATGATCGTGAACCTGATGTATTTCTACCAGGGTCAGGACGAGCTGTTCGAATCGACGGAGGCCATTCACCGGGCGGCGCGGGAGATCACGGACTGGCTGATCGCGGGCAAGTTTCGCAACGTGATCATCGACATCGCCAATGAATGGGATCTGCGCGGGGACCGCTGGGATTTCGCGTCGTACATTCCGGAGAACGTGCTGCAACTGATCAAGGAGACGCGGGACCGATTCCAGAAGCTGCATGCCGATTTCGCGCTGCCGATCAGCGTCTCGAGCGACGGGCGGATGAACTACGCCGAATCCTTTCTGGAAACGGTCGACGTGGCGCTGCTGCACGGCAACGGGCGCACGCCGCGGCAAAAAGCGCAGCGGGCGTCGGACCTGAAGAACTGGGCTCGTCCGATCCTGATGACGGAGGACGATAACGGCCGGGAGAGCACGACGGCGCACCTTGCGGGGGAGCTGGCGAGTTGTGACGCGTTCTTCAACCAGGGCGCGGGCTGGGGCTACATGCCTTGGGTGCAGGCGCAGCGTTTTCCATTCCGCTACCTGCCGTCGGGACCGGCGGCAGTGAAGGACGAGCTTCCGGAGAAGGACCGCGACATGGCGTACTTCCACGCGGTGCTCGATCACATCGCGAAGCTGACGATGAAGAGACCGCCGGACGAAAAGAAGCCGCAGTGAGGATCCGGGTAGCGGAGCTGAGCGGGCCGCGCGCGTTCCGGCTGGTGGAGGCCGAAGCGCCGGATCCGGGACCGGGCGAGGTACAGGTCCGGGTGCAGGCAGTGGGGATCTGCGGGTCGGACGTGCACTCCTACGCCGAGGGCGGGATCGGGAGCACGCGCTGCTCCTATCCGATGGTGCTGGGTCACGAGCCGGCGGGCGTGGTCGCCCGGAAGGGAGCGGGGGTCAGCGGATGGAGCGTGGGGGACCGGGTGGCCTGCGAGCCGGCGCTCTACTGTTATCACTGCGAATTCTGCATGGCGGGCAGGCACAACGTCTGCGCGCGGCTGCGCTTCCTGAGCACTCCGGAAGAGCCGGGCTTTTTCCGGGACTGCGTCAATCTGCCGGCGGAGAACCTGCTGGCGCTTCCGGCTCACCTGGACGCGGGACTGGGGAGCCTGATCGAGCCGCTGGCGGTGGCGCTGCATTCACTGGAGTTCGCGCGGCCGCGGACGGGCGAGACGGGCGTGGTGTTCGGGGCGGGACCGATCGGGCTGCTCACGCTGGCCGTGCTGAAGCTATCGGGCATGGGCCGGGTCTGGGTAGTGGAGCCGGTGGCCGCGCGGCGGGAGATGGCGCGGACGATGGGGGCGGACGGGGCGATCGATCCCGGTGAAGTGGACGCGGCCGCCCGGATTCTGGCGGAAACGGGGAAGCGCGGAGTGGACCTGGCGATCGATTGCGCGGCGAAGGCCGGGACGGCGCGCCAGGCGATCCAGGCGGCGCGCCACGCCGGCCGCGTCGTGTTCACGGGCATTCCGACGGAGATGGAGACTCCGATCGAATTTCACACGTGGAGGCGAAAAGAGCTGGCGCTGTACCAGGTGCGGCGGTCGAACGGCGAGGGGGCGATGGCGCGCGATATTCTTGCGGAGCACACTGCACGGTTCGCGCCGCTGATCACGCATACCCGGCCGCTCGAACAGATCGCGGGCGCGTTCCAAATGGCGGAGCGGTACGAGGACGGGGCCGGAAAGCTGGTACTGCGGCTGTGACCCCGGTCGAGGAGCAGCCGGCTACTCCCGATAGACCTTCTGCAGACGCTTCATCTGGTTCTTCAACTCCTGGGTGGCTTCGCCCATTTCATTGGTGTCATAGATGACCCGGGGGGTCAGGAAGATCACCAGCTCGGTGCGTTCTTTCGACGACGACTTGGAGCCGAACAGCGCGCCCACAACCGGCAGCCTGTGCAAACCGGGGACGCCGGCCGAAGACTCCACGTTGGTCTCCTGGATGATGCCGCCGATGGCGATGGTGTCGCCGTCCTGCACGGTGACCTGCGTGCTCACGGCCTTCTGCGAAAAGGAGGGCGACTGAATCGCCGAGCTGGACGAAGGCGCCTGGGGATCGCTCACCTGCTGATTGATGACCATGGTGACGATGCCGCTGGGGTTCACGCGCGCCAGAATGCTGAGGGTGACGCCGGTGCTGACGTTGGCGATGGTGTTGGTGAACAGGGAATTTCCGCCGACCTGCGCTCCGGCTAATCCCTGCGAAGCCAGCGTCGGAACGGTTGACCCCACGTTGATCGAGGCCTGAATGCTATCGGTGGCGATGACGCTGGGGGCGGAGATCACTTTGGAGCGCGAGCTGGACTCCTGGGCCGTAATGAAGGCCAGCAGCTCGCGATGCCTGCCCACCAGCGCTCCGGCGGTGAGCGCAATGCCGGCGGGACTGGTGGTCCCGAGCGCGGTGGCGGCCATGCTGGGAAAGAAGGCTCGGGACTGGCCGGTCCGATTGCTGGCGGCCTGAAACGCCGCGCTCACGCCGCCGGCGAAGGCGCCGGTCAGCGACACGGAATAGATTTTTGCTTCGATCAGAACCTGCCGCGGCGGAACATCGATCTGTTCCAGCAGCTTCTTGATCTGCTCCCATTCCTGGGGCGTGCCCTGAACCAGGATGGTGTTGTCGAACTGATTGGGGATGACACGGGGCATGTGCGGCATCTGGCCGCCGCCGGCCGCGCTCAGGTACGTTCCGGTCTGGTCCGCGGCGCCGGGCGTCCCCGGAGCGGCGCCGGTTTGCGCATTGCCGAAAGGCGTGGGCGTGGGGCGCTGCGGAGGCGCGTAGTTGCCATAACCGCCGGGATAGCCTCCGTAGGCTCCGCCGGGATAACCGCCTCCATAGCCGCCGCCACCATATCCGCCGCCACCATATCCGCCGCCACCATAGCCGCCGCCACCATATCCGCCGCCGCCGAAGCCGCCGACACCGTAGACTCCACCATTCAATCCGCCGCCCAGCACGCTGGCGCAACCCGTGCCGCCTCCGCCTCCATAGCCGCCGCCGTAGCCGCCGTAGTTTCCGTAGCCGCCGCCGTAGCCGGGTCCGTAATTGGCGAAGGCGCCGTAGAGCTGCATGACCGCGCCCGCGAGTGTCTCGGCGCAGCCGTATTTGAGCCGGTACACGTAATTGTCCACCGATCCGGCGGTCACCTTCACGGGGACATCCAGCTTGGCCACCCATTTTTCCACTTCCACGAAAACACCGGGATTCGGCGCGACCGCGATGATGGTGTTG
>DATJFH010000178.1:0-4624 GCA_035495815.1 Bryobacteraceae bacterium | reverse complement strand
GAATCCCATCCTCTCCAACGCCGAATCGGTCATCGCCTTCTCCGTGGAGGACACCGGTATCGGCATCCCGGCGGAGAAGCAGCGCATCATCTTCGAGTCCTTCCAACAGGCGGACGGCACCACCAGCCGCAAATACGGAGGCACCGGCCTGGGTCTTTCGATCAGCCGCGAGATCGCGCGCCTGCTGGGAGGGGAAATCGGACTTCAGAGCGCTCCGGGCGCGGGAAGCACGTTCACACTCTACCTGCCGCAGACTTTTGTGGCCGGGATCCAGGCGAAGGAGAAGCCCGAGGCCTCGCTGCTGGCGAACGGCGGCGGTCTCGAGAGCGGAGGCGGCATGGATCTGTACTTTTCGGTGGCCCGCACGAAGCCGTCCGTGCTGGCGCAAAACGAGGTGGACGACGACCGCGGCGCGATCCAGCCGGGCGACCGGGTGCTGCTCATCGTGGAGGACGACAGCACTTTCGCCCGCATTCTGCTGGACCTGGCCCACGAGAAGGGATTCAAGGGCCTGGTGGCCCCGACGGGCGACGAAGCGCTGGCGCTGGCCCGCAAGACCAAGCCGGACGCCATCACGCTCGATATTCACCTTCCGGACACGGAGGGGTGGACGGTGCTCGACAGGCTGAAGCACGATTCATCGACGCGCCACATTCCGGTTCACGTCCTGTCGATCGAGGAGGACCGGCGCCGGGGGCTTTCGCTGGGGGCGTTCTCTTGTCTCCGAAAATCGGCGGGACCGGAGCTGTACGCCGAAGCGTTCGCGCGTATCCGGACGTCGATCGAGAACCGGGTGAAGAACCTGCTGGTGGTCGAGGAGCACGCAACCATTCGCAGCAGCATCGAAGGCCTGGTTTCGACACAGAACGTCCGCACGACGGTGCTGAGCCGGGGCGAGGAGGCGCTGGCGGCGGTCGCATCCGGGCATTTCGACTGTATCGTGATCGACGCGGCGCTGCCGGACATGAAGGCGCTGGAGCTGGTGGCGGCGTTGCAATCCGCCGGCGCGCAGGACTTGCCGATCATCGTGTTCGGCGGCGGGGATCTTTCGAGGGAGGAGGAGGCGGCCATTCAGCGGACGGCGGAGAAGCTGGTGCTGAAACGCGTCAAGACCATAGACCGGCTCCTCGACGAGGCGGCTCTGTTCCTGCACAGCGTGGAAGCCAACCTGCCGGAGAGCCAGCAAATGCTGCTGCGGCAGGCGCGCCAGAGCGACGCCCTGCTGGCGGGCAGCAAAATCCTGATCGTGGACGACGATGTGAGGAACATCTTCGCCCTCACCAGCGTGCTCGAGCGGAAGAACATCAAAGTGCTGCACGCCGAGAACGGGCGGGCGGCCGTGGAGCGGCTGCAGACCGTTCCCGACATCGATATCGTCCTGATGGACGTGATGATGCCGGAGATGGACGGTTACGAGACCATGCGGGCCATCCGGCGCATCGAGCAGTTCCGGACGCTTCCCATCATCGCCCTGACCGCCAAGGCGATGAAGGGCGACCGCGAGAAGTGCGTGCAAGCGGGGGCATCGGACTACATACCGAAGCCGGTTGACCTCGATCACCTGTTTTCGCTGCTACGCGTGTGGCGGGCGCGCTCGGCGGACCGCATCGCCGGCGCCGCGGGCGTCAATTGATCCATGAAGGGCCCGAAAAACCCGAGCGTATGACTGGATCCCCGGCCATGAAAAGCGCGCAGATCCGCGAACAGCCATCTGTCAAGCTTCTGCTGGTGGACGATCACGCCGAAAATCTGCTGGCGCTCGAAGCGATTTTGGAGGAGCCGGGCCAGGAGCTTGTACTGGCGCGGTCGGGCGCGGAGGCGCTGCGGCACCTGCTGGACAGCGATTTCGCGGCCATTATCCTCGACGTGATGATGCCCGGGATGGACGGCTTCGAAACGGCGGCGCTCATCCGGCAGCGGGAGCGGTCCCGGGACACTCCGATCCTGTTCCTGACCGCTCTCGGCCGCAGCGAGGAGGCGCTCTTCAAGGGCTACGACATCGGGGCGGTGGATTACCTGGTCAAGCCCATCGTGCCGTCCATCCTGAAGTCCAAGATCGCGGTGTTCGTGCGCCTCAAGCGGCAGGCCGAACTGCTGCAGGCCCGGAACGTCGAGCTGAGCATGGCGGTCGACGCCCTGGAATCGTTCAGCTACTCGGTGGCGCATGACCTGCGCGCTCCGCTGGCGCGCATCGACGGGTTTTCCGAGGCTCTGCTCGATTTGCATGCGGGACGGCTTGACGAAGAGGGTGTTGGCTACCTGAACCGCATCCGCGCCACCACGCAGCGCATGTGCCGGCTGGTGGATGACCTGCTGGGACTCTCCCGGCTGACGCGCGCCGAGATGCACACCCAGTGGGTGGATCTCAGCGCCCTTGCCGCGGGCATCGCCGCCGACCTGCAGCAGCGCGACCGGGAGCGGCAGGTCGAAGTGATCATTCAGCCCGGCATGACGGCGCTCGGGGATCCTACGCTGCTCTCTTCGGCGATCTTCAATCTGTTGGACAACGCCTGGAAATTTACGGGAAAACATCCGCGAGCCAGGATTGAATTCGGAGAGACGGAGCGCAATGGGGTCCCCTGCTATTTCGTGCGGGACGACGGCGCCGGTTTTGAGCCGAATGCGGCGGACAAACTTTTTCAAGCTTTCCGGAGGCTGCATTCGAGTTCCGAGTTTGCGGGCAACGGCATCGGCCTGGCTACCGTGGCCCGAATCGTCCAGCGCCACGGTGGCGTGGTTTGGGCCGAAGGAAAAGTTGAGCGGGGAGCTACTTTCTATTTTGCACTCAGTCAGGGGAAAAGCGGGGGACTGACACATGAATAACGCAGTGCGCGTGCTGCTGGTGGAGGATTCGGAAGACGACGCCGAATTGATCGCGCTGGCGCTGAAGCGGGGCGGCTTGCGGGTCGAGATCGAGCGCGTGGAAACCCGGGAAAGGCTGGAGGAGGCTCTGGCTTCCAACGGCTGGGAGGTGGTGATCGCCGATTTCTCCATGCCCCGGCTTTCGATGCGCGAGGCGCTGGCCATCGTACGAAGGCGTAATTCCGACCTTCCGTTCCTGATCGTCTCGGCAACCATCCTCGAGGATGACGCGATTCAGGCGATGCGTGAAGGCGCCCACGATTTCATCATGAAGGACCGGCTGGCGCGCCTGGCGCCGGCGGTCGAGCGGGAGCTGCGGGAGGCAGCCGTGCGGCGCGAGCGGAGAAAGCTCGAGGAGCGCGTCAGACAGGACCAGCGCATGGAGAGCCTGGGGGTGCTGGCCGGCGGGGTGGCGCACGATTTCAACAATCTGCTGGTGGGCATCATGGGCAACACCAGCCTGGCGCTGGACATTCTGCCGGATACCCATACCGTGAAACCGCTGCTCGAGGACGTCATGCTGGCCAGCCAGAAAGCGGCTGATCTCACCAGGCAAATGCTGGCCTATGCCGGCCAAAGCCGGTTCGTGAGCGAACCCACCGATATTTCCGCGATCACCAATGATATCGGCTCGCTGGTTCGGAGCACTGTCTCGAAGAAGGTGACTTTTGATCTGCAACTGGCGCGGAACCTGCCTCCGATCGACGCCGACCGGACACAGGTTCAGCAGCTGGTGATGAACCTGCTCATCAACGGAGCCGAAGCGATCGGAAGCGAATCGGGCACCGTGCGGGTCTCGACCGACGTGCGGGACGTGGATGTAAGCGAGTTGATGACGCATCACGTGGCGCCGGAGATCAGCTCCGGCCGTTTCGTGGTCCTTGAAGTCAGCGACGACGGATGCGGCATGGACGAAGCGACCCAGACCCGTATCTTCGACCCGTTCTTCACCACCAAATTCGCGGGCCGCGGGCTGGGACTGGCGGCGGCGCTCGGAATTGTCCGGGGCCACCGGGGCGCTCTCAAGGTGTCGAGCGAAGTGGGACGCGGCAGCACGTTTGAAATTCTGTTTCCCGCCATGACGAGTCCGCCGTTGACCGCGCGGCAATCTCCTCCGGAAACGGCGCGCCGGCGGGCGGCTGGGATGGATGGGCACATCCTGATCGTCGATGACGAGGAACTGGTGCGGTCCATGGCCAAGGCGGCCCTGGAGCGGCACGGGTACACGGTCCTGCTTTCCGAGAACGGGCATCACGCGGTGGAAGTGTTCAAGGGACTGGCGGGGCAGATCTCGCTGGTGCTGCTGGACCGGACCATGCCGATGATGAACGGGGAGGACGCTTTCCGCAGGCTTCGCGCGATCCGCCCCGATCTGGAGGTCATCCTCACCAGCGGATACGAAGAGCCACCGGCGCTGTTCGATTACAGCGGGAACCCGGTATCGGGATTCCTGAAGAAGCCGTATACGACCGAAGAGCTGGCGGCAAAGGTTTCGTCGGTGCTCGGGCGCCGCGCGGCCATTGCGTGATGAAGATCCGGCGCGGCTTCAAGCCACGCCGCGGGATTCGAGCTGCCCGGCGCTCTAATTGGCGACCTGCTCCAGAATGGCGAAGTCACCCGGGTTCCAGGCCTGGGCGATGACGTAATATTTGCCGCCGACTTCGCGGAGCACGGCATTGTGAATGTGCTGGAAGTTCTTCAAACCCAGGTCTTCCTTCGGCATGATGGTGGAGATCAGATTATCGTTCTCGAGGATGTAAAT
>DATJFH010000177.1:0-2055 GCA_035495815.1 Bryobacteraceae bacterium | reverse complement strand
TTCCGCCTTTGATCTGAACCACCGGCGGATTCAGGTTCGGACCTGCCGCGGGCGCGGCCGCCGGCGCCGCGGCGGCCGGCTTCTCCTGGCCGAACGCGTCTCCTGCCACGCCGGCGACCACTCCACCCAGAACGGCGGTGGCCGTGCCCAGCATCTGCCGGCGATTCATCCGACCCGACGGCTCATGCGACGAATCCTTGGCCATACGGTCCTCCTCCTGGCTGCGTCGACAGGTATCTTATGCGTCCGGTCGCGCGGAGCGCCGTCGCACGACGCGTCCGATTGCTACGACGACGGGATCCGGCTGGCGCGGCTCGGGGACCGCCACCGCTGCGCCGCCGCCGGAACCACGCCGCCATCGCGGCTGCCGCACGCCGGCGTACGGATCCTCCGGTGCGCTCGGAGGGGGCCAGCCTCCCGCTCGAAAGCGCAGCCGCGAGGCGATTCGCTTCAAGTACTCGAACATACCCTGCCTCCCGTCGTGGGATCGTGCCACAAGTCCCGATATGGAGCGCATCGTTCCGGTCGACCTACGAAGACCGCCGCAGCCTCGCCCCGTCACAGGCGATTACCGGTAAGACCGTGAAGGCAACCGCCCCGGAAACTATGCCAAGCCAGCCCAGGGCCTCAGGGTCAAGGCTGGAAAGGATATCGAGCGCGCAACTCCTGAATGACCTGGCGCGCCTCGGGCTCCTCAAGGCCTGCGCCCCATCGAACGGTCGCAGAGCCATAGTCGAACGTAATCGGACCGCCACCGATTCCCCAGAATCGCATCGCGCCGGCCATATCGTTTGGCCAGGCGGTCACTCCTTCGACGCGAAGATTTCTCACGTGCTCCAGCTCATACTCGCGGCCCCTGCCGAGGCCAAACACCTCGCCCTTGAGCAGAAGCGTGCTCGCGCGGAGCAGCAGCACATCTCTCCCACCAATCATCTTGAGCAACGCATAGAGAGCGAACGCACCGCCCAGTGTCCACATCGTCAGCCACACCGCCAGGAACAAGGTCGGCGTTGTCTCCTTGCCAAGCAGGATTTCCCGGCCGGCGGTCACTTCCCCGAACCCCCAGCCGACGAGCCAGGCTGCGAGAAAGATCATGAGGAAGGGATTGCGCTTCGGTGGAATGGATATCTCCAGGCCGGTTGCCGTCTGCAGGCTGCTGGAGCGCCGGGCGGGCGGAGCTATTTTGACCATCGGAAAATCATTCTACGGGATAGGCTCCATCAGGTCGTCGACGACGACTGGAAGCCTTACTCGCCCCGGGGCGAGTGGAACGGACTGAATTGAGCTCGCTCTTCAATCGGAGCGATCCACGCGCGCGCCGTGAAGGCCGACGCCGATCAACCCGGCCAGCACCACCATCGGGATGATGGCGTTGGCAGGTGCACCGAGCCGCACGATCCAGATCACCGCGGCCCCCGCCATGGTGCACGCCAGCAGCGCGATCCCGATCACGAACGTACGAGGGATCAGCACCAGAATCGCGCCGGCAATCTGGAGCGTACCGGTCAGGCGGCGGAACCACTGCCCGAATCCGATCTGTTCGAACAGCTTGATCCACATCGAGCTGGCGTCGAACTTACTGCGCCCGATCGAGATGAACATCGCCGCGACAGCCAGACGCAGGATCCACGTGATGATGACGTCCTGGCGGCTGCGGGCTTCCTCAGGGACCAGCCGGAGGTCTGAATCAACCATTTCGCCCTGGCCCACATCCACACGCAAACGCCTTCTCAGTCACGGCATCTCTGTACGCGCCCAGATACTCGTGAAACGCAATCGGGCGACTCCAGCGAGCCAGAACGCGCCGCAACAGCTCGCTCTCCTGTGCTGAAACAAGGCCGGCCACGCCGGGGTGGTACGGCCCGAGGTCAATGGGGGCTTCACCGTTTGTCATCCTCCTTGCCTCAAGACAGTTGCTGACCTCCTGCGCAAAGGAAAGGGCGGCAACTCCGAGGAATCGCCGCCCCAATCATCAATCAACAACTCGTCGATCACCAATCGCCAATCGCCAATCCGTCGATTGGCAATCGGCAACCGGCAATCGCCAATCAGCGG
>DATJFH010000176.1:0-2996 GCA_035495815.1 Bryobacteraceae bacterium | reverse complement strand
TGTTCGATAGCCGGTGGGGAAGGCCGTCCGCGTAGCCCACCGCGAGCACGCCGATACGCATCGGGCGTGGCGCGCGAAAAGCGCCCCCATATCCCACCAGGGCGCCCTCGGGGACATCCTTCACAAGCAGGATTTTCGCCTTCCATTCGAGCGCCGGTTTGACGTGCAGGATGCGCGGCGGCGCATCGCCCCGGGCCGGCGACACGTAGCCGTAGATGGCATGCCCCGCCCGCACCATGTTGTGCCAGGCGTCGCGACGGCCGTAGGCTATGGCATTCGTGCTCGACGTATGGAAATAGAGCGGCGCGATCCCCGCCTGCCCCAGCTTGTCGCGCATCTCGCGGAACGCCGCCGCCTGATGGTCCGTCTGTAGAGAGCCGTAGTCGGAGGCGGAAGCGAAATGCGTCATCAGCCCTTCGCACCGGGCGTTGCCGGAGGCCTGGATGGCGCTGACGATCTGGTCCACGCAGGCCCGGGTCCCCAGCCGGCTCATGCCGCTGTCGATTTTCAAATGATACGGGATCTGTTTGCCGTTCGCGGCGGCGAACTGCTCGAGTTCGCCGATGTCCTCGAGAGAATGCGCCGCGGGTGTCAGATTATACGCGAGCAGCGCCTCCCGCTCGTGCCGCAGGAATCCAGCCATCACCAGAATGCGCGAGGAGCGCCCGGCCCGGCGTAGCGCCACCCCTTCCTCCACCGAGCTGACGGCCAGCCACCCCACCCCTTCCTGCTCGAGAATACGGGAAACCTCCAGCGCGCCATGGCCATAGGCGTCCGCCTTCACCACCCCGCAGACGGTGACGCCCGGCCCCACCGCGCCGAGTACCTCGCGAAAGTTAGCTGCAATCCGCGAGCGTGAGATCGAGACGTAGGATCGGAACGGAAGATTGGACATGAACTGGTTTCCGCGTTGAAAGCGCTATCTTCATTCTAGGCCCGTGGCCAACTTTTCCAGCAAACGCTCATAGCTGTCTGTTACCACGTCCCACGAATACCGCTCCCGCACGCGCTGCTCCGCCTTGCGACGATACTCGTTGCGCTCGGCCTCGCTCATCGCCAGCGCCATCTCCATCGTCGCTGTCAGATCGTCCTCGTAAGGAATCCCCGCGCCTCCCGCTACCTCGGCATTCTCTTTCGTATTGAGGTACAGCACCAACGCGCCCCGGCCCATCGCCTCGATCAACGCCGGATGGGTCCCGCCTACTTCCGTCGCGTGAATATAAGCGAAACAATGCGACCCCAGCTCGTGATAGCCCTCCCCATAAATTGCGCCCGGCATCACAATCCGGGTATCGCCGGTATCGCGGACCTGCCGGATGTAATCGGCGGCATAGGGCGCATCTCCCACCAGCGCCAGGCGGAAATCGGTGTGCACTTTCTCGAAGGATTGCCGCACGGCCAGCGGATTATTCTCCGGCTCCATGCGGCTCACGTAAAGAAAGTAGCGGCCCGGCTCAAGCCCCAGCCGGCGCACTGTTGCATCCCCGGGCGTCTTGCCTGTCTCGGCCCCGTAAGGGATGAACACCGTCGGCTTCCCGTAGCGCTCCCGGTAGTAATCCTCGATGCTCCTGGCGTCGGTGACTACCGACGTGGGACAAAACGTCGCCAGCCATTCCGACAGGTGATACCAGCTCCTGGCCAGCTTGTTCCACTTCTTTCGCTTCCTCTCCAGGCCGTCCACGTTCAGCGCCACCGGCATGCCGAATAACCGCGGAACCAGCGTAAACAGCGCATTGGCGCCGTTGCAATAGAGTGCGGCATCGGCGCGATGGCCAAGTAAATGGAGGGTGGAGAAAAACGTATGCGCCAGCGTGTCGAAATACTTATGGCGGATGGAAGGCAGATAACGGAGTGTTACCCCTCGATACACCGGTTCGCTGTACCGCTCCCTGCAGTAAACCGCGACGTCATGGCCGCGCGCCGCCAGGCGGGTCGCTAACTCCTCGGCAAAGGTCTCAAACCCGCCGTAGCGGGCCGGAATGCCTCGTGTCCCGAGGATGGCGATGCGCATCAGGCATCAGGTATTGGCCGTCTTGGCGCCGGCCCTCAGCTCGAAAACCTCTCTCTTCGGCGCGGGCTTGCTCACCGGCGTATAGCTGAACCAGGCTGCCATGTCTTCCGTCGTCGCCAGGCGCCGCTCCTGAATCAGCTTGCGCTTCGCCATCACGCGCTTCCAGTTCTTCGCCAGAAACCAGAAAGCCTTCAGAGAGGTGTGCTCGCGCAATAAACAGCAGCCGACCACCGCCAGATCCCGCACCGTAATGGAAAACCAGTTCTTCCAATACAGATCTCCGGAGATGTTCTTCATCCGCATGAGAAACCGGTTCTTCACCGAATGCATATTAATCGCCGGAGGCAACGCGCGCCGGTTGCCCGGCAATACATTCCGCACATGATAACCGCGCGCCAGGGGAGAGTAGATACACTTCCACCCCATCAGTTGCGCCCGCCACGCGACGTCCGCGTCTTCGCGATACACAAAAAAATCGGAGTCGAAGAATTCCCCGTCGAAGGAAATGTGCTCGATCATCTTGCGGCGGTAGAGCGCCGCGGCGGCCGTCGCTCCAAACACATATTCGTGCTTCAAATAATGCCCGTTATCGATTTCCTGGCTGCCCCGGTCGAGATGCCGCAGCATCGGGTTGAAGTAAATGCCCGTCGAATCCACCAGCGGCCGGGCGGGTATGTCGAAAGTCGCCGTCATGGCCAGTAGCTTTCCGCAGACAGAACCGATCTTCGGATCGCTATGGCCGGCGTCCACCAGCTCTTGAATGAAGTTAGGAAGTAACAACACATCCGGGTTGAGCGTCAGGATCCACTCTCCGCTGGATATGCCGATCGCCTGATTCTGCGCCGCTGCGAATCCCCGGTTCTCGTCGTTGTAAACTACCGTGCACCGATCTTCGAACAGCTCCAGGATGTCGACCGTCCCGTCTGTCGAGTTGTTATCGATAACAATGATTTCCCGATTCGGATACCGTTGAGCCAGTACGGAT
>DATJFH010000175.1:0-70717 GCA_035495815.1 Bryobacteraceae bacterium | reverse complement strand
CATGTCCGCGTTCGAGCGGAAAACGGGCCGGGCCGGGCCGGGGCTGGTGACCCGTCCGCGAATGGCCGTATAGAAGCGCTTCATGCGGGCGGGGTCGGTGAGATAATCCTTTGCCGGACCGTTCATGCGGGCCAGGGCGTCAAACAGGCTGGCCATCCAGCCGTCATCCTTGGCCAGCATTTTTTCGAAAAACAGCGCTCCTTTGTCCGGCGAGGCGCCCACCAATTCGGTCCAGGCGCCCGCCGAGCGCTGGCCGCCGGGCACAACCGCCTTGCCGTTGCGAATCTCGAACATCCCGCCGAAGAAATCGAGGACGTGAGAGAAGGCCCTCAGGCGCTGCACCGGCATCGCCTTGCGAAGCTCCTCGGCCGTGTCCCGGTCCAGTTTGGATAAACCCAGGTAAAGACGGCACAGGGATGGATCGGAGAGAAATGCGTCGATAAATTCCGCCGATTTATCCTTGGCGGAGAGCCAATATTCAGGACCATAAAGAACGGTGACCTGCGTAGGATGATAGTCGTAGCTGAAGGGCCGGTTCGTACGGAGCGCCTGCTCCAGATCGGTGAGAGGGAAGCCGGAGTCGGTCGTCAGGAACGCGCGGCTGGCGTTGACCGTTTCCAGAACCACTTCACTGCCGCACCCGCCGCGCATGCGGTAGCCGAGAATTTTGAGCAACTCGGCTACATTGGCCGACTCGCAATTCTCGGTCTTGATTACCTTTTCCGCCCCGGCGAGTTTCTCGAGCTCACGGGCCTGCGCCAGATACCGGTGCACCAGCTTGAGGTATTCGGTCTGCTCCAGCGCATCGTTGCTATGCGAGGCCTGGTAGCCGTTGGTGACCACGTTACGTGCCAGCGCGCCCAGGACCTCTTCCGGCGTCAGATCGCTCGATATGGCGGCCATGCGGCCGAAAGATCGCAGCGGTCCAGGAATCGAAATCTGCTTGGCCCCCGCAAGTTGCGCCGCCGTGGCGCCCGCGCCGGGCGCGGACAGACCGTTGCCCCCCGCGGACTTGTAGACCTGAAAATGCCGGTTGGCGGCGGCGTGATCGCCGGCGAGAAGGTCCAGCGCCACCAGCCGTTTCGCGGCCGCTGACCGTTTCGCGGAATCGCCTGTGGAACCAAGCGCCTCGATCAGCTTTTCATATGCGGGCCGCGCGCCCGGATCGCCGTAACGATCCAGGAACTCGGCATATTCCGTCAGGCTGGTGACGTCCTTGGGATTCGATCGAACCGCCTGCGCCAGGACATTGCGGGCCCCGGACGCATCCCCGGATTTTGTTAGTTGCCGTGCCCTGTCCAGGGATTCGCTCCCGAACAGCCCGGAATTGAATGTAAGGCAGATTAGTACGACTGCCGAAAGCAACTTCATTTTATCCCCCCCGCTTGCCGCGGGACTCAAGAACAGATCCATCTCAATGTACCTCACACTGAGGCTTGGTTGGATTTTACAAGAGCGGATGACGCAGCACAACTGGATCTATGCATATTCGGAGAGAATTTACCAGCGCCTACCAGATTTCGTATTGCATGCGGATTGCCGTATCTCACTGGAATTGGTAGACAGGGTATGTGCTTCAAGTCGACGCAAATGGATTGTATTGCGCGGCGGGACGCTTTTACATCGACCCCTGGGGTCCGGTGGATCGGGCGATTATTACACACGCTCATGCCGATCATGCCAGGTCCGGGGCGAAGCGGTATCTCACCGCGGAGCCCGGCCGGCGCGTGCTCGGCGCCCGCCTCGGCGACAGCGCGGCCATCGAGGGAGTCGATTACGGTTCGCCCGTCTGGATGGACGGAGTCCGCATCTCCTTGCATCCGTCGGGCCATGTTCTGGGCTCGGCCCAGGTGCGGCTCGAGCATGCCGGCGAGGTCTGGGTCGTCTCCGGAGATTACAAAATCGCCCCGGACCGAACCTGTGCGCCGTTCGACCCTGTCCGTTGCGACACCTTTGTGACAGAGGCTACCTTCGGGCTGCCGATTTACCGCTGGCGGCCCCAGGAGGAGGTCTTCCAACAGGTTAATCGCTGGTGGAGGTCGAACCAGGAAAAAGGTAAAGCAAGCGTGATTTTTGCCTACTCCCTGGGAAAAGCGCAGCGGGTATTGGCGGGAGTGGACCCGGCGACAGGACCGATTTACACGCATGGCGCCGTCGAAAGAATGACGGGCATCTATCGGCAGACCGGCATCGCGCTTCCTGAAACCCGCCTGGCGGTAACCGCCGGGGCAGGGGACTGGGCGCGGTCGCTGATTCTTGCGCCGCCGCTGGCAAATGGAACGCCATGGATGCGCCGGTTCGGCCGCCGGTCCACCGGTTTTGCCTCCGGTTGGATGCGGATCCGCGGGGCGCGGCGTCGGCGGGCGATCGACCGGGGATTCGTGCTCTCCGATCACGCCGACTGGCCCGGGCTGCTTGCGGCGATCGAAAGCACGGGCGCCAGCCGCGTCTGGGTGACTCACGGATACCGCAGCCCTATGGTGCGCTGGCTGCGGGAGAAAGGACTTCAGGCGGAGCCGGTCGAAACAAGATACGAAGGCGAGCAGGACGAAGCTCCCGGCGATCCGGGAGTGGAAGTGACAGAGGATTCGGAATGAAGGCCTTCGCCGACCTCTACGCCGCCCTGGACGCGACCAACAAGACCAACGAAAAGATTGAAGCGCTGGTCGCCTACTTCCGGAGTGCGCCGCCTGAGGACGCGGCCTGGGCTATCCACTTCCTGATCGGACGCCGTCCGAAGAGGCTGATTGAATCGCGCAAGATTTGGCGCTGGGCCATAGAAGAAGCCGGGATACCGGACTGGCTGTTCGGCGAATGTTATGAGGCCGTCGGCGACGTAGCCGAGACGATTGCCCTGCTGCTGCCTGCGCCTGGCTCGTCGAGCGGCAAGCCGCTGCACTACTGGGTGGAGCAGCGTTTGCTCGCATTGCGGGCTCTCGACGAAGCCGAGCAGCGCGATTCGCTGGTTTGGGCCTGGCGGGAGATGGACGACGCTCAGCGGTTCGTCTGGAATAAATTGATCACAGGTGAGTTTCGGGTGGGAGTGTCGCAGAATCTGGTGACACGCGCGCTCGGGGAGGCAAGCGGCGTCGACCCGGCCGTGATCGCGCACCGGCTGATGGGCGACTGGCAGCCCGGGGCCGATTTCGTCCGGCAGTTTCTATCGCCGGATACGAGCGACGCCGATATCAGCCGCCCCTATCCGTTCTGTCTGGCCCATCCGCTTGATGGGAACGCCGGGGATCTGGGGCCTATCGCGGAATGGCAGGTGGAATGGAAATGGGACGGCATCCGCTCGCAGGCGATAAGGCGGCAGGGGCGCACGTTTCTGTGGTCGCGCGGCGAAGAGCTGATAACAGATCGTTTTCCGGAAATCGAGGCCGCCATCACCCGGTTGGGCGATGGAACAGTGATTGACGGCGAGACGCTGCCCTGGAAGGACGGCGCGCCGCAGCCGTTCGCACAACTCCAGAGACGCATCGGCCGGAAGAAGCTGGGGCCGAAAATCCTCTCCGACGTTCCGGTGGCGCTGCTGGCGTTCGACCTGCTCGAATTCGAGGGTATCGACGTGCGCGAGCAGCCCCTCGAGTGGCGGCGCGCCCGCCTCGAGGAGGTCATCGCGCGGGTGGCGTCGCCGGCGCTGACGCTGTCGCCGAAGGTCGAGGCGCCGTCCTGGGCCGAGTTGGCCAAAATCCGGGAAGAGGCGCGTACGCGCGGAGTCGAAGGGTTCATGCTCAAGCGGTATGGGTCACCGTACCGGGTGGGCCGCCGCCGTGGCGACTGGTGGAAGTGGAAGATCGATCCCTATTCGGTGGATGCGGTCCTGATTTACGCGCAGCGAGGCTCCGGGCGCCGCGCCAGCCTGTATACGGACTACACCTTCGGTATCTGGGACGACGGCAAACTCGTGCCTTTCGCAAAAGCTTATTCCGGTCTAAGCGATGAAGAGATCCGCCAGGTGGACTTCTTCGTACGGCACAACACGGTCGATCGATTCGGTCCCGTGCGGGTGGTCAAGCCGGAGCTGGTCTTCGAGTTGGCGTTCGAGGGGATCCAGCTTTCCGGAAGGCACAAGTCCGGTATTGCGGTGAGATTTCCAAGAATGGCCCGCTGGCGGACGGATAAGAAGCCCGAGGACGCGGACACGCTGGAAACGGTGAAAGCGCTGCTGCCGAAAGCGTAAAATTGCCGCGCAGTCTACTCCTTCTCAATCCGCATGCCGTAGAACGACCTCCAGATGAACACCAGCGCGATGACCATGAACACCACGGCCAGGATATGGCCTAACATCGGCCCCTGCTGCGCGGTCAACGACACCGCCAATTCCACCGCCAGCAGTCCGAACAGGGTGGTGAACTTGATGACCGGGTTCAGCGCCACCGACGAAGTATCCTTGAACGGATCGCCCACGATGTCTCCGATCACGGTGGCGTCATGCAGCGGCGTGCCTTTCTGCTTCAGCTCCGTCTCCACGATTTTCTTCGCGTTGTCCCAGGCGCCGCCGGCGTTAGCCATGAAAATCGCCTGGTACAGGCCGAAGAGCGCGATCGAAATCAGATACCCGATAAACAGGAACGGCTCGGCGAAGGCGAACGCCAGCGTTGCGAAGAATACCGCCAGGAACATGTTGAACATGCCCTTCTGAGCGTAAACCGTACAGATCTCCACTACCTTCTTGCTATCCGCGACCGACGCCTTGGTGGCCGTCTCGAGGTTGATGTTCTTCTTGATGAATTCGACCGCCCGGTACGCGCCGGTGGTCACCGCCTGGCAGGAGGCGCCGGTAAACCAGTAGATGATCGATCCGCCCGCCAGAAGGCCCAGCAGGAAGGGCGGGTGCAGGATCGACAGCTTGTCCAGGTTCGCGGTAAGACCGTTCGTGAGGGCGACGATGATGGAGAAAATCATGGTGGTGGCGCCGACTACCGCGGTTCCAATCAGCACCGGCTTGGCAGTCGCCTTGAAAGTGTTGCCGGCGCCGTCATTCTCTTCCAGATTCTCTTTCGCCCGGTCGAAGTCCGGTTTGAATCCGAACTTGGATTGCAGTTCCTTCTCGATTCCGGGAATCTGGTCGATGAGCGAAAGCTCGTACACCGATTGAGCATTATCGGTCACCGGCCCATAGGAATCGACGGCGATCGTCACCGGTCCCATGCCCAGGAATCCGAAAGCCACCAGGCCGAAGGCGAAAACCGCCGGAGCGACCATCAATCCGGCGAGTCCCAACGTACTGACTCCGTAAGCGACCGCCATCAGCAGCAGCATGGCGAATCCAAGCCAGAAGGCGCTGAAGTTGCCGGCGACGAATCCGGACAGAACCGTGAGCGCGGCGCCGCCTTCCCGCGACGAGGTCACCACTTCGCGAACGTGCGCCGATTCGGTGGAGGTGAACACTTTGACCAGCTCGGGAATCAGAGCCCCGGCCAGCGTTCCGCAGGTGATCACCGTCGAGAGCTTCCACCACAAGGTGGTATCGCCGCCCAGGTCCGGGATGATGAAGTAGGACACCACGTAGGTCAGCCCGATGGATATCACCGAAGTGAGCCATACCAGGAATGTCAACGGCGCTTCGTAGTTGAACTTGGCGAGCGCGGAGTAACGCGCCTTGGCGATTGCCTCATTGATGAAATAAGACAAGCCGGAAGAAATCACCATCATGATGCGCATGACGAAGATCCAGACCAGAAGCTGCACCTGTACCAGCGGATTGGTTACCGCAAGCAGGATGAAGGTGATGAGGGCAACGCCGGTAACGCCGTAGGTTTCGAAGCCGTCGGCGCTGGGTCCGACGGAGTCGCCGGCATTGTCTCCGGTGCAATCGGCGATCACGCCGGGGTTCCGCGCGTCGTCCTCCTTGATCTTGAAGACGATCTTCATCAAGTCCGATCCGATGTCGGCGATCTTGGTGAAGATGCCGCCGGCGACTCTCAGCGCCGCGGCTCCGAGCGACTCACCGATGGCGAATCCGATAAAGCACGGTCCGGCGTAGTCCCGCGGGATAAACAGCAGAATGCACAGCATGATCAGCAGTTCCACGCTGATCAGCACCATGCCGATGCTCATTCCGGCGCTCAGCGGAATCGAGTAACAAGGGTAAGGGTTTCCCCGGAGGCTGGCGAACGCGGTGCGGGAATTGGCGAAAGTATTGACACGGATGCCGTACCACGCCACGCTGTAGCTGCCCCCGATTCCGATCAGGCTGAACAACAGAATGACGATGACTTTGATGACCTCGAGCTGCTGGAAATATCCGAAGTAGAAAACGATGATGACTCCGATGAAGATTTCGAGGATCAGCAGGAACTTGCCCTGGGTAAAGAGATAGGTCTTGCAGGTTTCCCAGATCAGCTCGGACACTTCCCTCATGGCGGTGTGGACCGGCAGGTCGCGAAGCTGGCGGTAAGTAATTAGTCCGAACAGAAGACCGAGAGCGCACACGCCGAGTCCGCCCATGAGAAGGGTGCGGCCGCTGAAGCCGAGAAACGTCCCCTGATCGAGATCGGGGATCACCAGGTGCGCCTCGCCGCCGGAGTGCTGGGGCGGCTGGGCAAGTCCAGGGACGGGCGCGAGCAGCAGAAAAAGGATCGCGAGAACGGTAGGCAATGCCGCAAGCGTCCGGCGATAAAAGGGAAGCGCGAGCTGCGTGGGTGCGCTGTTCGTCAGCAAATAATCCTCCAAATTGTCGGCGGAACCCGCCGCCTGTGCGGGCTGGCAGGACATCGACTCCCGCCCCAAGCGAGCAGGGTCAACAACTCGTTACAATACCGCACACGTGCTCTGCGCGCAACGAGCGTCGACTGAAAAGTACGCCGAACGCCCCTGCCCGTACTTTCGAAAACCAGGTTGCCGGCGCCCCGGCAGACGGAATGCCTGTTGAGTGCCCCGTCGAGACTGAAATTCCTGAGCAAATCGGTAGCCACCGGAATCCCGGGCTCTCAATCGCCCTGAAGCGTGTGGCGGCGGACGGCGGTCGCCTTCCCGCTCTTCTCGTCTACGTCAATGATAACCGAATGCAGCTCCACCGTGTATTTGGCCGCTTCCATGCGAACGGGCATGGCGGAAAGGAACCTCTTCAAGATCATGTCCTTATCAACTCCGATCACGGAATCATACGGGCCCGTCATCCCGGCGTCGGTCTGGTAGGCGGCCCCCCCGGGCAGAATGCGCGTGTCCGCCGTGGGCACGTGAGTGTGAGTGCCCACCACGGCCGAGACCCGTCCATCCAGATACCAGCCCATGGCGATCTTCTCGCTGGTAACTTCGGCGTGAAAGTCGACAAACCGTACCTTGACAGACGGATCGAGTGAAGCCAGCATGTGATCGGCCGCCCGGAAGGGGCAGTCGGTATTGGGCATGTAGGTGCGGCCCTGCAGATTGAGAACCGCACAATTCTTGACAATCGCGAGCCCCGAGCCCGGACAACTGGCGGGGTAATTGTGCGGACGAAGCAGCCGGGGCGTCCTGCCAATGTAATCGTAGATTTCACGCTTGTCCCAGATATGATTCCCGGAGGTAAGCACGTCCAGCCCCAGCCCAAACAACTCCTCGGCAATGGCCGGCGTAATGCCGAATCCACCGGCGGAGTTCTCGGCGTTGGCAATGGCCAGGTCGATGCCTTGCGATTTGACGATATCCTGCAGGTGGTCGGCCACGATGCGGCGGCCGGGCGAACCGAAGATGTCGCCGATGAAGAGAATTCTCATTTTTCAGTTTTGGCCTCGAGCGCGCGGGCGAGCTCGGCCGAGTGGTGAGTGGCGATCTCGATGGCGGAGATCAGCATGGAGCGCAGTCCGTGCCGCTCCAGCTCGTGGATTGCCGAGATGGTGACACCGCCGGGCGTGATCACCTGGTCGCGCAGGACGGCCGGATGCTGGCCGGATTCACGAACCTGCTTGGCGGCCCCGAGCACGGTCTGCTCGGCAAGCCGCGTCGAGATCTCGCGGGAAAGTCCCATCTTCAACCCGCCGGCGATCATCGCCTCGATCACCATATAGACGTAAGCCGGACCGCTGCCGGAAAGGGCGGTCACCGCGTGCATCATCTCTTCTTCGACGAAGACCATCACGCCTACCGAGCGGAAAATGTCCTCGATCATGCGCCTGTGTTCCTCGGTGCAGGCGGAATTGGCCGCCACCGCTGTCGCGCCTTCCTCCACCACCACCGGGATATTGGGCATGGCGCGAAAGATCGGCACGCGAAGTCCGGCCAGCTTCTCGATCATGGCGATGGACGCCGAAGCCGCCAGCGAGAGGATAACTTTCCGTTCGTGGAGCGCGCCGCGAATCTCGCCGATCACTTTGGCCAGCGTGATCGGCTTGACGGCCAGCACGATCAAGTCCGCCTGCGCCGCGGCTTCCAGGTTGCCGCCCGCCGTGACCGCGATCCCGTACCGCGCGGCGACAGCCTCGGCGCGCTCGGCGGTGCGCGTCGTGGCGATGACCTGATCCACCGGCGCGACGCGGTTCACAATTCCGCCGATGAGCGCGGCGCCCATGTTGCCGGCGCCGAGGACTGCGATGCGAAGGGACATCAGAACCCGGACGCGTCCGGACAGTGGTGGCGGCTCATAAGGAATTCTCTATGGTAATGGATTTGAGCCCGCTTACCGGAACACACCCGTATGCCCCAGCGAATACCGGCCCGGTTGAGGGTAGACGCACAGCCCGTGCGGACCCTTTCCGACTTTGATGCGCGCAAGTAGCTTTCCGTCATTCGTGTCGATGGCGTAGACCTCGTGATGGTAGCGACCCGCCAGCCACAGCACCTTGCCGTCCGCGGACACGCCTCCCATGTCGGGACTGCCGCCCTTAGGCAGCTCCCATTTGGTTTTGATGGCGCGCGTTGCGAAATCGAGCACGGACACGCTTCCTTCTCCGCGGTTCGAGATGTAGAGCACCTTGGAGTCCCGGCTGGCGTACAACCCGTGGGTCCCTTTGCCTGTGGGCAGGAAGCTGATCACCTTGAAACTCTCGCCATCCACCAAGTAAAGCCCGTTCCCGTGCATGTCTGCGATGTAGAAAACTTTTCCGTCGGGCGACAACTTCACGTCCTGCGGCATGGCATGCGGGCTCAATTGAATCTTGCCGGTCACCTGCCGGGTGGCTACGTCTACCTTCAACAACTCGCCGGAGAACTCGCAGCTTGCGATGAAGTAGGTTCCATCGGCGGAAAAATCCAGGTGGTCCACTCCGCGGCAGTCGACCTTGGTCGTATGCTCCAGCTTCATGGTGTTGGGATTCCGGAAATCCAGGCGCCTCAGGCGCTCCGCCACCACGATCGCGTACTTGCCGTCCGGCGTGAAATACATGTTGTACGGATCCTCGACGTGAATCGTCTTCCCTTCGGCGCCTGTGGCCGGATCGATGTGGGTCACGCTGTCGCTCAGATCGTTCAGCACCCACAGGTGCTTCATATCCCACGAAGGAACGACGTGCTGCGGCTGTCTGCCGACCGCAAAGTGTTTCACGATCTTATAAGTTTTCGGGTCGATGATATCGACCGTGTTGCTGCCGCTGTTTGGCACGTAGATATACGATGGAAAGCCGGCAACGGCCGGACTGAGCTGATTGGCGCGGTCAGCGGAATAGATATCGAGCGGATCGAGGACCGGCGGCATACCGGGCAGCGGCGCGCGGGCGGCGGCTTTGCTTTCGGCATGCGCTTCTGAAGTGACGGTGGACTTTGAAGCGCATCCGCCGGTGATGGCGAAAGCGGACAAAGCGATAGCGATGGCGAGTGGATTGGATGTCATCTGTTTTTGGGGATTCCCTCGTTACGGGGTGACACTGGAGTCGTAGAGAATTGTAACACGCCCACCGGATGGCCGTTTCCATGGAATTGCGGGCGCTGAGCCCGTCTCCCGGAACCGTACGCCGGAACATGCATCGTTCTTCAGAATCCCGCATCGGTTAGATAGTATTCGAAGACCAGGTGGTCGCGGAGATCACGGGCAAGGGCGGCAAAGCGGTCGCAATACAGGGCGATGTTTCGAAATCAGGCGATGTCGAGCGCATTTTCACGCAAACGAAGAAGGAGTTCGGACGCCTGGACGTGCTGGTGAATAACGCCGGCGTCTATCAGTTCGCGCCGCTCGCCGAGATCACCGAAGAACAGTTCCACCGGCAGTTCAACACCAACGTCCTGGGACTCATTCTGGCGACGCGGGAAGCCGCCAGGCATTTCGGCGCCAAAGGCGGCAGCATCATCCACATCGGCTCGACCGCCAGCCGGGTGACACCGGCAACTACCACGGTCTGCACAGCGACCAAGGGGGCGGTGGACGCGGTGACGCATGTGCTTGCGAAGGAACTGGGCCCGCGGAAAATCCGCGTCAATTCCATCAATCCGGGAATGGTGGAGACCGAGGGTACCCACACGGCGGGAGTCATCGGGAGCGAATTTCAGGCGACCCTCGAGGCGCAGACCCCGCTGGGCCGCATCGCCCAACCCGAGGACATTGCGCCCATCGCGGTATTTCTTGCTTCCCAGGATTCGGGTTGGTTGACGGGCGAGACGCTGCTCGCCTCCGGAGGCCTGCGGTAAGAGCAGGAAATCGGACCCCCAGGGGCCTCCTGGGCCGGACGGCCTGGCGCGTCCATGCTCGAAGCCTGGGGGTTCGCGCATCAGCTCAATCGAGCGCGGATTGAGGCGGAGCGAAATTCGTCTGTGAAGCGCCATGGGTGATGGTCGAGGTGGACGGAAAGCCGCCTGTGGCAAGGCTCCGGCCGGATTCTGAGAGAAGTCGCTTACTGCAGAGCCCGCCAGGCTTTGACGTATTTACCGGTATTGGCGCTCGATTCGTTCCAGCGCGGGGGCTGTGGATCGTCGGCAATCATCATGAGCGTCAGCGCAACGGTGCGGCTCACGCGGGCCAGATGCGGGTAGTCGAGCTTGTTCCACTCGTCGCCGGGCTTGTGATAATCCGGAAATTCGAAGGCGGTCAGAATGGTATGGGCGGGCACTCCCTGGTCGGCCAGGGACTGATTGTCGCTTCGGGCGAAGTAGGCCTCGCCGTCATGTTTGGGAGCGTAAATCTTCAACCCGGTAGCCACGCCGGCCAGTTCGAACGCGGTGGTGACGTCGCTGTACCCGTATCCGGTCATGGTCGCCGTGCCGGCGAGGGTTCCGCTGTCTCCGTCCGTTCGGCCCAACTGCTCGAGGTTGAGGTCCGCCACCGTATTCTTCAGCGGGACCAGGGGATGCCGTCCGTAATAGCGGGAGCCGTAAAGACCCTCCTCTTCGCCGAAGTAGGTAATGAACAGGATGCTGCGGCGAGGAGCCGGCTTGGAGGCGGCCAGGGCGGAAGCGATTTCGAGCACGGCTGCCACCCCGCTGGCGTCATCATTGGCCCCGTTGTAGATGAGATCTCCCTCTCCTGACGTTTTTCTTCCGATGTGATCGTAATGCGCCGAGATGAGCACGTAGGTGTCCGCTACAGCCGGGTCGGACCCGCGCAACAGCCCCGCCACGTTTCGGAGATTCACCGGTGTGATCACGGAGGGAGGCAGCCGCAGCGACAGCTTGACGTTCATGGGGCCCGGACGGGCGGCCTTGGCCAGCTTGAAGAATTCGTGATTATGCACTCGCAGCACGGGAAAAGGCGGACGCCGCTCCGCATCCTCCAGGCGCGCGGACGCCTCCGGTGGTTTACCCGCGTTCGAATAGGCCAGCAGCGCCGCGGCTGGTTTCAGCCTGGCTATTGACACGATCGCGTCGCGCCGCTGCGTGACCACCACAACGATTTTTCCTTCGACGTCCTCCGGCTTGGCGTCCTCGAGATCGATCTTCACCGGAACGGCGCCGGCGAAGTCCGCCATGCCGGCGGACAGAACCCGCATTTCACTCTTTCCGATTCGGATCTCCGTTTCTCCGGAAGCGACCGTGAATTCGGCGCCTTCGAGCGATTGCCGGGAAGTGACGAAGCGGGCCGTTTGAAAGTAGCCGTCATCTCCCATAGGCTCGAGTCCGGCGCGGCGAAACTGCGCGGCGATGTACTCCGACGCCAGGTCCAGCCCGCGCGAGGGTGTCGCGCGCCCTTCGAGCAGATCGGAAGCGAGGAACGAAACGTGTCCCTCGAGAGACTGGGGAGAAATATGCTCGAGCGCCGCTCTCCGGCCCGGTGTAATCGCCGCCGTGTACGCGGCCAGAGAGGTGGCCAGCGCCAGCGGCCAAACCGTCCGCGCCCGGCTCAAACCGCGGCAAAGAGAAAAAATCATCAATGCACCAGTATACTGGCGGGCGGCGCCGAACCTGCTACTATTTTGATATGCGGGCTACCCGCCGTTCTTTCCTTACGACTCTGGCGACATCCGCGCTGCACGGTCAAAGTGAAAAGAGTAAGTCGTTTCCCCCCGAATGGCGGCGTTATTCCGATCCCGCAACTGAGTTCGAGGTCTACCGCCTCACTGATCCCGCGCATTCCAGCCAGCTCCCGGCCTACTACAACCGGACGTTAGCCCACCGAAGCGCGTTCCTGTTGTTTTCCAGCGACCGCACCGGAACCCGCCAGGCTTTCCGGATGGATCTGAAATCCGGCGAGTGCAGGCAAGTGACACAGAGCGGGGAATTGGACCCCGGCTCACTCACGCTATTGCCGGACGACCGTGGATTCTGCCTTTTCGACGGACGCTCCTTGCGCCACGTGAATATTGCGAACGCGCGCGACCGCCAGGTATATCAGGTCCCCGACGGCTGGAAGCGCGGTCCCGGGTTTAGCGTCACGGGCGACGGATTGAGCGGTCTGTTTTCCGAAGTCCGCGATCAGAGTTCACGCTTGCGCCGCGTCAGCGTAGGCTCCGGCGTGGCGGCGACGGTTGTCGAAACGGCGTTCACGCCATCCGATCCGGTGGCCAGGCCGCGCCGTGCGCAGATTCTCTACCGCCAGGGCGATGAAGGGTTATGGCTGGTAAACTTCGACGGCAAGCAGAATCGACGGCTCAAGACCGCTCCGGAAGGTAAGATTGGTCCGGCGATCTGGTCTCCGAACGGCCGCACCGTTTTGTACCTGTTCAATCCCGACGACAAGACGCAGCTGGTGTCGATCCGCGAGCACACTCCGGACGAGAACCTGGACAAGCCGGTGGCCAAAACCAGCCAGTTCGCGCACTTCTCTTCGAACGGGGACTCGTCCGTTTTCGTCGGCGCGAGCCGCAACAAGAGCTCGCCGCACGTTCTGATCCTGCTGCGCCTGACCCGCCGTGAGTTGACGCTGTGCGAGCACAAGTCCAGCGATCCCTCCACAGTGGCGCCGCTCTTTTCTCCCGACAGCCAGCGGATTTTCTTCCAAAGCGACCGCGACGGCAAGCCGGCCCTGTATCGCGTGAGCGTGCAGAAATTCGTGGAAGAGACGGTGTCCGGAGAATAATGAGCCACTGCTGGAGCCGGCGGGTTGCCGTCTGCTTATTCTGCGCCCTCAACTATTCAGCCGCCGTACCCGCCGCGCGGGCTGAGGAGGCGCTGGCTGCGCGTGCGCGCCGGTACCTGATCGATCTCATCCGCATCGATTCAACCAACCCTCCGGGAAACGAAACCCGGGTGGCCGAGTATTTGAAGAAGGTAGCCGATTTGGAGGGGATCCCCAACGAGCTCCTGGGCGGCGACCCGGCGCGGCTCAATTTCATCGCCCGTCTCGCGGGAGCCGAGGGGGTAAGGCCGCTGCTGCTCATGGCGCACAGCGACGTGGTCCCGGCTGACCGTTCCCAGTGGAGCGTGGATCCGTTTGCCGCGATCGTGCGCGAGGGGTTTGTTTACGGGCGTGGCGCCCAGGACGACAAGTCGCTGCTGGCGGCGGAGCTGGCCGTGCTGGTGGAGCTGAAGCGGCAGCGCGTGCCGCTGCGGCGTCCGGTGATCCTGCTCTCGGAAGCGGACGAAGAGGCCGATTCCAGCGGCGTGCAATGGCTGATCCGCCACGCCTACTCGAAAATCGACGCTGAGTTCGCTCTAAACGAAGGAGGATTCGCTTTCGATGTTCCGTCCGCGCAGCGTGTGTTTCAGGTTCAGACCGCGGAGAAGATTCCGAGCCGCGTGGTGCTGACGGCGCGCGGCACGGCCGGACATGGATCGCTTCCGCGACCCGATAATCCGGTGGTTCATTTGTCCCGCGCCATTACCCGTATCGCCGACGCCGATCAGCCGATCCGCCTGAATACGACGACGCGAAGATACTTCCGCGAGATCGCCAAGCTGCCGGATTATCAGTGGCTGGCGCCGTATCTGTCAAAGCTCGAGAACGATGGGGCGGCGGTGGCGGCGGCCAATGAAATCCGCGGCCGGGATCCGGAGCTGGATGCGCAGCTCCGCACGTCGATGTCGCCTACCATGCTGTCGGCCGGGGTGAAGATCAACGTGATTCCGAACGCGGCCGAAGCTCAGGTGGATATCCGGCGGCTTCCGAGCGAAACACGCGAAGAGATTGTGGCGCGGATCCGGCGCATCATTCGCGACCCGGCGGTGGAGGTATCGCCGGCCGCCGGGCAGACGATGCCCGCCACCGAGCCCAGCTCGCTGACCACAGCGCTTTATCTGGCCATGGAGATGGTGTTCCATGGCGACTCGGCCAGGGCGGTTGTGATTCCCTACATGTCGCGAGGCGCCACCGACGGAGCCTTCCTCCGCGAGAAAGGAATGGCTGTCTACGGAGTTCCGTTGTTCCTGCGCGAGAAGAACGAAAGCCGCGCGCACGGGAACGACGAGCGGATCGCCGAACGGAATCTGGCTGCCGGCACGGCGCTGTTGTGGCGGATCGTCCGCGGCGTGACGCAGTAAGGCCTGCTTACCGCGCTGTCCCCGAAGACTTCAGCGGTTCCCCGGCGGGCTGCCGTAACCGTTCGAGCACGAATTCGACGGCGCTCTTGATCGCCGCCGGGCGCTCCGGGTAGTTCAAGTGAGCCTCCACGCCAACCTCCTTCAGACGCTCCGCCATTTTCAGGCCCAGGATCGCCGAATGCGTGGGGTCCTTCTGAGTGGTTCCGGGCACAACGGGATCTTTCTGATTCGGGTAATCCATATAAATGGGAGGATCGCCGGCGCTGGCGTGCTCGTAGGGCGAGTACTCGTGGATCCACGGCAAAATCTTTTCACGCGCGTCGAAGGCCATCTGGAACTCCTCCGGACGGCCACGCCCTTTTTCACGGAAGCCGAAGGCGTGCCCGCCATACTCCATATTCGGAATCCAGGACCGCGTCTGCTGGGGGTCGAGCGAGGTCTGCGGCGCCGTCACGGCGATCAGCGCCGGTTTGGTGGACTCGCGGGCGATCGGGTCGGAACTCGATGGATCGGCGAGATCGTCATGCAGCGCCAGCCACAAGGATGTGCACGCGCCGGCCGAGCCGCCCATGTAGGCGACGCGCTTCTTGTCGAAGTTCAGCTCGCCGGCTTTCGATCTCAGCAGTTGAATCGCGCGCGCGGCGTCGTAGAGCGAAGCGCGCACCGGCGGCTCGATGCCCGCCTGCATGGCCTCCTCTATAAACCGGTACTCCACCGAAGCCACCGAAATCCCGGCGTCGAGAATCCGCTGCAAGTTCGGCACGTTCTTCTTCGTACCAGCAGTCCAGCCGCCGCCATGAATGAAGACGACGAGCGGTGTCGGGCGGCTGGAATTTGCCTTGTAGAAGTCGATGGTCTGCTTGGGATGCTCGCCATAAGACATATCCCGGATGGTGGGGACAGGACCTTCGGGCGCAGGCTGGGCGAAAGCGGCGAGGGAGAACAGAAGGAAACTGGCGTAACGGGTCATGTCTCATTCTCGCCGATTTCGATCGGGCAGGCAGTTTCGCTGCTCTCGCTCGTCACTTGTCCTGCTTTGGAGTGGCGCTCGCGGTGACCAGCGCCAGCAGGTGGCAGATGAGGACCAGGGGTCCGATAAAGGTGGGTACCAGACTCATCGGGAACCAGGTCATGGGTTGACTCGTGAGCCCTCCCTTCAGGAGGCCGAATCGGGTTGGTGACGTCAGGATGGCCAGAGTGACGGAAATCGCCAGGGATACCAGTCCAAGAATGTGCCAGACGAAAAAACTGCGGGGGGGACGCCCTGAGGGCGGGACGAGCCTGTCCGCTACATAGAACGATGTGATTGCCATTGCGGCGTCCATAACACCGGTCGGGACGCCGAAAATCGCCGGCAGCACATGTTGTTGGGCTTTGACGAGCGCCAGGAGACCGAAAAATCGAAGCGTTTGAACCCGTGTCAGGCGCTTCAGCCCTCTTTGCCGGGAATACCCGCGAAATCGGCTGGATAGCCAATGCAAGGTCCAGAATCCGCCGGCGGAAACCAGCGCTCCCATTCCGAACAGGGTTGCCGAGGAGAAGCGCTCGAACCATCCGGAATAGGACAATGTGAAGGCGAGAACAAACGAAAGGAGAACGAGTCCTCTGGCGATATTGAGTGCTGGCAAGCGATCTCCTGAATACCGTATCAGCCGGATGCCCGGAGCCGGAGTGTCCAAATCAAGCGTCGATAGCGGCTGCTCCCGGCGCGGACTGATGTATCTTGCGCTCCGCCTCAGCGAGATGATCGAGCAACAGGGAGGCGCAGCGCTCGGCTTCAAGCACAGGCAGCGCGTGTGAAGCGCCTGGGATCTCGATGTAGCGGGAACCCGGAATTCCGGCCGCAAGCGCCCGGCCCGACGCCGGAGGCGCAAGCGTGTCTTTTTCCCCGCTGACGACCAGTGTGGGAATCCCCGCCAGCTCGTGCAGCCGGAGGCTCACGTCGTGCCGCTTCATCGCAGCCAGCTGCCGGCCCGTGATAGGCGGGATATCGGCGATATCGTGTCCCAGCACGGCGGAGAGCCGCTCTGCTATATCATTCGGGCAGCATTTGGATTTATCCCTGGGGAGCACCAGTTCCATAAAAGCCTGCCGCCTGAATCGGCGCGTGCCGAAGCGGATCCGAAGCATGACCCAGAGCAGCGCCGCCGTCATTCGAGTTGCATCCGCGCCGCGGGCGGACGTGCACAGCAGCGAAAGACTGCGCACCCGGCTCTTCTCCGCCAGCGCAAGCTGAAGTGCAATCAGGCCTCCCAGCGAATGTCCCACGATGTGCGCCGATTCCCATCCCGCATGATCCATCAGCGCCAGCGCGTCGGCGGCCATCTGTTCCACCGTCAGCTGCTCCCCTGCCGGTTGGCTGGCCCCGATACCGCGATTGTCAAAAGTCAGGCAGGCGAAATGCCGCCTCAGCGTCTCCACCTGCGGATTCCAGCCCAGGCCATGCGCGCCGACTCCCTGAATCAGGACCAGGGGTGGACCCGCGCCATCAATGCGATAAGCCAGACGGCAACCCTGAAATTCGAGCGCTTCAAACGGACCCACGACTTCAAGTATGCCAGACCAGGGCCTGGAAAAACCTGGATTGACGGTCTGTTATCTTTGGAACCTCGAGGTTGGCCTTTGCGCTCTTTTCCTGTCATTATTGTTGTAGTCGCTTTCACAGGGGTAGAACCAATGGAGGCAGAAGTGTCGAAATTCGCCAAGGGGGAATCCCCCCAGCGCTTTCTGAGGATTGCCGCTTTCGTGCTGGTTACTGTTGCGGCTTACGGACAGAGCCAGACGGGCCGTATCACCGGCAAGATTACGGATCCTACCGGCGCGGCCGTACCCGGCGCCGGCGTCGTCGTCACCGAGCAGGACACGGGCGTGCACACGAAAGCCGTAAGCAGCGGGACCGGCGTGTACGTTGTCCCCTTTCTATCGCCAGGCCGGTACAGGGTCGAGATTTCACACGGCGGTTTCAAGAAATACGAGCGTCCGAACATTGGCTTGGGAACGAGCGAAGAAGTCCCTTTGAACATCCAGCTGGAACTTGGGAACGTGAGCGAGAAGGTGACAGTCGAAGCCACCGCGGCGCTGCTTGAATCCACCACCAGCGACGTAGGGCAGACCATGGACGCCAAGACCGTCGCCGACATGCCGCTGAACGGTCGCCGCGCGCTGGCTCTGGTGGACCTGGCGGCGGCTACAGTCTGGGTCAACTACGGCGGCGAAGCCAAGCCGAATTTCTCGCTAGCCGGCGGGCGCGTGCAGAGCCAGATGTTCTGGCTGGACGGTGGAACCGGCCAGAATATGCGGATGGGCGTGGGCCAGGTGGACGTTGATCCGCCCGTCGAAGTCATCCGCGAGTTTCGCGTGATCCAGAACACCTACTCGGCCGAATTCGGCGGATCGGCGGGCGGCCTGATTGTCTCAACCACCAAATCCGGCGCCAATCAGATCCGCGGCAGCCTGTTCGAATATTTCCGGAACGACAAGCTGGACGCCCGCAACTTTTTCTCCGCCGACAAGCCCTCCCTACGCTACAATCTCTTCGGCGCCACCGTCGGCGGGCCTATTCGCAAGAACAAGACCCACTACTTTGTCGGGATCGAGGAGACGCGCAAATCGACCGGGGCGGTGGACGTGATCACCGTGCCGACGGCGGAGCAGCGGCGCGGCGATTTCTCCCAGACCACAAACGCCGGCGGTGTCCTGCTCAGGGTATTCGATCCGGGCACGAACCGGATCGAGGGCGGCCGCAACGTGCGCGATCCATTCGCCGGAAACATCATTCCGTCCTCTCGCATCGACCCGGTGGCAGCCAAACTGGTGGAGTACTGGCCGCTGCCCAACCGGACTGCCTCGAATCGTGCCGGCGCCAACAACTTCTCGAGCAACTACAACACGATCTTCAAGCGCGACAACCTGACGACCCGCATAGACCATTCCTTCAGCGACAATAATCGCTTTTACTTCCGCTACTTGTTCAATCGCGACCCTTTGACGAACACCAGCGTCTATCCGCAAAAGGTCGCCGATACCCGCAATTCTCAGGAGCGGCATCAGAATGTTTTGCTTTTCGCCGATACCCACACGCTGACGCCGAACCTGATCACCGATGCGCGCTTCAGCTATTCGGACCGCCTGAACCATGCCGTCAGCCCTGGCCTGGGCGCGGACCCCGGCCAGTTACTGGGCCTGCGCGGCGTAGCAAGCGGCGCGTTCCCGCAGTTCACCGTGGCCGGCTTCTCCAATCTCGGCTCGGGAACGCACGAGCGCGTTCAATTCCCCATCCGCCAGCAGCAGTATGTCAATAGCTGGACCTGGGTGCACGGCAATCATATCGTCAAGTTCGGCGGTGAGGTGCGGCGCTCGAGCAACCTCGACATTCTGCGCACCTCCATCTCCGGCCAGTTCGGATTCCAGACGCAGCCCACCGCGCTCGAGGGTACGGCCAATACCGGATTCGGTCTGGCCAGCCTGCTGGTCGGCTTCCCCAATTCCCTGAACATCCGCAACACCGAGCCGCTCATCCGGTCCAATTACTACCTGGCTGGATACGTCCAGGACGACTGGAAAATCACGAAAAATCTCACGCTAAACCTGGGCCTCCGCTGGGAGACCGACACTCCGATGATCGACGCCAACAACCGCATGAACGGCTTCGATATGAAGGCGATCAATCCCGTTTCGCGCACTCCGGGCGTGGTAACCTTCGCCGGCCTCGACGGATTTCCATCCAAGCCGTACTCCACCGACTGGAACAACTTCGGTCCGCGTATCGGTTTCGCCTGGAAGGCGTTCGGCAGCGAAAAGATGGTGGTGCGCGGCGGATTCGGCATTGCCTATGCGCATCCGTTCGATCACGGGGTTCCCAACGCGAACTCGTTGGGATTTGAAAAATCAGCCGGGCTCTCTACTCCGGATAACGGTGTAACAGCCCCATTCCTGCTGCGGAATGGCGTACCGAACATCAGCCTGGGCGGCGACGCGCTGACCTCCTCGTTCGGAGCCGTCGCTCCCGGGAGGAACCCGACCACGAACGTCAACTTTTTCGAGACCAACCGCAGCACCGGTTACGCACAGCAGTTCAATCTGGGTATTCAGCGGGAGATGCCGGGACAGGTGGTGGTCGAAATCGGGTACATCGGAAATCTGTCGCGCAAACTCAGCCTGGCGGCCATGGGCATCAATCAGATTGCGCCGCAGTTCGTCGAGGCCATCAGGCCGGCCGGCGTCTTCCGGCAGGGTTTCCGTCCCTTCCCGCAATTCAACAACGTCAATATTCAGAATCCCACGCTCGGTGTCACGGACTATCACGCCGGCACGGTGAAGGTCGAGAAGCGCTTTTCGCACGGCTTCAACTTCCTGGCCACCTACACGTGGTCGAAAAATATTTCCAACATCGACGACTCCGCCGACATCCTGGGCGACTCCCAGCAGTTCTCCGATTATTACAACCAGCGCGCCAATAAGGGACCATCGGCGCTGGACATCAATCATCGTTTCACCTGGAGCTCGCTCTACGAGCTTCCCTTCGGCAAAGGCAAGAAATGGATTTCGAGTGGTCCGATGGCCCGGGTGGCCGGCGGCTGGACCGTAGGCGCCATCTCCGTCATGCAGAGCGGCGGGCCGTTCACCGTTACCACCCAGACCAACACGACGAACGTATTTTCGTCCGGAGCGCAGCGCGCCAACCTGTTACATAACCCCAACCTGCCGTCCGGGGAACGGACTCTGGACCGCTGGTTCGATACGTCGGCTTTTTCGGCCCCTGACGCTTTCACCTTCGGATCCGCCGGCCGCGGGGTTGTGCGCGCCGACGGGCGCATCAACTTCGATTTCTCGCTGGTCAAGAACGTGAACTTCTCCGAGTCGCGTTTCCTTCAATTTCGTGGCGAGACATTCAACGCTTTCAACCATGCCGATTTCGGATTGCCTGGAAGGGCGCTCGGCGGTCCCGGTTTCGGGATCATCAGCGACGCCACGGACGGGCGCGTGATCCAGTTCGGCCTGCGCATGGTGTTCTGATCGGTGGGGCGGCCAGGCAGGCGGAACACCCGGCCTTCTGCCGGTACACCAAGGACCTGGTTACCGGGCCTCTGGCAGCGAGCCAACAGGCAAGCGCCATGCTCCGGGAGCTGACGCGCCGCCCAGCGGGTCGCTTCAATTGCTGCTCTGAACTACAAAATTACAAACTTTTTGCAGGTAGTGTGGAAATGTGAAGGCAGATAGAGTGCGGTGAGGGTGAGATTCGGTCCTTGACAACTTTTCGAGAACTCACATCGTGGCAATAACTTATGTGTTTTCCATGACCTCTAACAATCGACGGAATGGATAAAATCCATAGAAATCGGATTTCATTACTCACCTATTACACACGGATCTCGTTCCATTTGTCGGTTGAGCCTCGCATTGGCGATGTCCGGGGACCACGTTCCTGGGGCTGCGGGGGGGAGTGCATCCCGAAGCAGCATCCTTCTGAGTCTATCGAAGCGGGGAACAAGCTTGGAGTAGCCGCCACCGTCGCAACGCCCTTCCTCCGGCAGTCCGCGCGTGAGCAGCGCCATCCCTTCCGACTTCCGGGGCTGCCGGTCCGTCGCTCTCGAGATGTGACCGGCGAGGGCAGACGGATTTTGCGAAAGCGCTGCTCTCGATCACCACGAATGCGGCCTCCGCAACTGCCAAGCCGAAGAGCCCACCTGCAACACATCTGGAAGTGGCGAAGCAACAACGGCAGATTCGGTGCCAGCCGCCCAGTAGAGACCCAGTCTCCAGGCAGTCGAAGCGCGGGATCAAATCAATGGATTGCTTTGAGGTCGGATTTCGCTCGGAGTCCTTGGCTTTGGGACACTCTACGATATCCCCCGGCCGGTTTGTGACCTTCCAGGGCCGAAAAACCCGACATAGTCTCTCCAAGCGGGGGCCCGGAAACGGTCGGAGCTCAGACCTCGATAAGACCTTGCCGAACGCGCGTCACCCCGGCCACTCCTCGTTTTCCGGGTTGCAGCCGATCTAACTTCTGGATGAATATGGTTTCGACAACGACGGCGCTACGCTTGCTCAAACACGATCGGGACGCCGGCAGGCGCGCTCTGCTCGCAGCGGCTCAGATCGAGACGGCCGATCAGATCCTGTATCTGAAGGCGCACCTGTGTTCGACAAAATCCCCTACCGGCAGCTCGCCGATCTCTTCGGATGGAGCGCGGCTCGTGTCGAGCGAACGCGAAAACAAGTGACTCGCGCTTGACGCGATTCCGGACAGGTGCGGAAGTCGGCCCGCCGCAGTCGGCCGAAGAAGCACCTCAGATGCCGCAAGTCGAGCAGCCTAAACAAAACAAAAGAAGTTTCCGCAGAGCGTAAGGTAAGCAGGATTCTTTTCTCTAACGACAACAACTTGTCGGAACGGAAGAGCTATTAAACCGCGCACATTGCGGCTTGAAATGTGGAACCACGGACGCTTCTTCATCCATTCCGTCATCTTTGCGTGGTTGTGAGTTGATTAGCTGTCGGCGTTCGATTTGCCGGTCCGGGTTACACTTGTACTGAACGAACATCGAAATCAGGAGCGTTTAATGGCGGGTCACGGAGCAAAATTCGGACGCAAAAAAGGGAAGCGATTATTGCACTGCTCTCGCAAACGGGCTTGGAGCGGGCGGCCGACATGAGGGTAAAAACTTACGTATCTCCGGACGGAACTAAGACACCCGGACCGATTCTCAAGCTGCCCGCCGTGGCTGGCCGTGCGGTGCGGCTAAAGCCATAGAGATCGAGAAATCGAAGTCGCCTGACGTGTAAAAAAGCTTGAAAAGAGAGCAATCCCAGCTGAAAACTGGGTTCCTCTCCGGAAAGTGTAATTAGCGTTCGACAGGCAGCGCAGCCGGGCGCAACAGTGATAGATGGCCGCGATGAACGCCGCTGCGGAGTCCGCTCAATACGCCCTTTGGCTTGCGGCGAGTATGCCAGGATAAAGCCGATCCCTAGCCAGTTGCGTCAGGGGATCGGCTGGGCGCAGTTGCTGCTTGCTCTGTCCGGGCCGCGGCGGGACCGCGAAAATCGAATCGCGGTCCGTATAGACCATCCACCATTCGGCCGTTCTTCTCAGGTAGCGTACCGGACCGCGCTCTTCTAACCAATCATGATCGGAGGTGTCTCACTGCACCAGTTCGCCGAATCCTGTTCTCCGCGGCCTCCAAACGAGGACGTTTTCGATCGTTTGCGTCTTGCTCTTCCACAATCCAGCTTCGATCATCCATCCACGCAACGTCTCCTTGCCAACCTGGATCTGATGCCGTTTGGCCAACTGCTGAGCAGCGAAGGTCGGACCGAAATCGTGTTAATCGGGGCTCTTCAGGATCGTTAGGGCTTGCCGCTGCCTCTTGTCGGAGAGCTTCCGATTGGATGTCCGCCCACGCAACCCGTGGACCACCACCGAATCGCCTTGCTTTTTCATCCGCTTGACGAGTTTGCGCTCCCGCCGAGCAGTTCAGGTGATCTCGTTCCTCTTGGCTCATCGCGATTCGTTCCATCCTTCTACCTTGCGGTTGTCAAGAGGAACTTTCTACTTGGCTCAAAGCGGAACTTTCTATTTGGCCGCGACACCGACTATGGCCAGGTCACGGGTCGTGCGAAAACTGGATATACTGGCTCTGTTCTGGAGGCCAAAACGGAAATGCCGGTTTATGACCGTGCCACCCGTACAACTCCAGTAGTGGAGGAATAAAATGTCATTTCGTAAACAACTCTTCGCGGCAGCGGGCGCATGCAGCTTAGCGATCTCGGCAATCCATCTGATGGCTCAGCGGCCGAAGTACGACGGCGCCGTTCCGGGGGAGCCCCCGTACAATGGCCCTAACCAGGCGGAGCGCGCGGCGGCTAGGGCGAGAGGACTGAACAGGCCCGAGCGGCGGCTGCTCTACGTGGCTCTGCCTGGCGGCTCGGCTGGCGGGCAGTTCTCGTCCGAAATGAACGGGCAGGGCATCATCGTCCTCGATGTCGCACGCAACTTCGAATTTGTAAAGCGGATCCCCACATTCAATACCGCCGCTGCCGCGCGTCCCGCAGAAGTCTCCGGCATCGCCGCTAGTCCGGCAACAAACATGATCTATCTATCCGTGCGCGGGCGGCTCGCGGCCTTCGACTTGGCCACCGACCAGAAGGTGTGGGACAACACCTATGACGGGATGTGTTGCGAACGGCAGGAAATCACGCCGGACGGCTTGACCATTGTGGCGGGTTCCAATCTGAGAAACTTCTGGTACGTCATCGACGCCAGGACCGGAGACCTCAAGGGCAAGATCCCCGCCGCAGCAACGGATGCGCACAACATGGCGCTCAGCGCCGACGGCAAGACGGTGTTAATGGCCCCCAACGGGGTCACCGTGACAGTGGGCGATGTCCCTTCCATGAAGGCTATCCGAACGATAACCTTTTCCGATCATGTGCGCCCCTTAGTGATCAACCATGACGCGACGCGGGTTTACGCCAATTTGAACAACTTGCTCGGCTTCGAGATCGCCGACGTGAAAACCGGCGTGGTAATTAAACATATTGAAGCGCCGGCCGAGATGTGGAAGGAGAAGTGGAATAACCGAGACAAGACGGGGGTGCGGTTTTTCGGACATGGCTGCCCCAGCCACGGCATCGCCCTGACCCCGGACGAGAGTGAGCTCTGGGTTGTCGACAACATCAATTACGGAGTGTTGGTGTATGACAACACCGGTGAGTGGCCGGTGTATAGGTCGTCGTTCCCTACTACGGCATCCGCCGACTGGATTACGATGGGACTTGATGGGCGGTACGCCTACCTTTCATCTGCTGATATTGTCGACGTGAAGACCAAGAAGATCGTCGGGCAGATGAAGGACGAGTTCGGAAGGCCGATGCACAGCGAGAAGTACCTGGAACTGGCCTTCAGAGAAACGCCGGGAAAGGAATATGGGACAGTTGGCGAGGTGAAGCTGGCGCGCACGGTGAGCCAGTTCGGACAGGGCATAACGAGCGCCGTCCAGGCTCGTCTGGCGGGCCGGACGACGTCGGCTAAGGCGAAGTGATCGGGGAATCGGCGTCCCGTAGATTGCTGCGGGGGCATTCGATGATCACATCGGCGCTCGCGCTGGCAGCCCTCCTGATTGCTTTCACCGCCGGAGCCGCCGAGTCCGACGATCCGAATTGGGGAGCCGTGCAAGTCGTCTGCGGACGTTGCCACACGACGGCGCTGTTCCAGAATCAGCCGCGATCCTGGAGCCGTTGGAATGACGTCTTCGCGGACATGACGACGCGAGGCGCGACAGGAACCGACGAGCAGCTTGAGCAGGTGACGGCATACTTCTTTGAGCACCTGACGCTGGTGAATGTAAACACGTCTCCGGCCGACGAGCTTGCCGGCGTGCTCGGCGTAAAAGAGAGCGTGGCGGAGTCCGTTATCGCGCGCCGGGAGAAGAAGCCGTTCGCCAATCTGGCCGAACTTCGCCAGATCCCGGGCGTGGACGCCAATAAGCTGCAGCAACGGAAAGAGCGCATTCTGTTCTAATCCGGCCGGAAAATCCCACGAGGCCGGGCGGCGAAGCCGCCGGTCGCCTGCTGCTACCAGGAGCGCTCGCTGAATGGCGGCGGAACATTTCTATTTGGACCAAGCGACATTTCTCACGTGGGGCTGACATGACCCAATTCGATCGTTTGACTTCGCAAAAACGTTAAGGTAGACTGGCCGCACGCGAACTGCCGAATGATGCCGTCCCAAAGAGCGCTTCTAACTCTCGAATAGTTTTTGCCGGAATCAGAAACTGGTGGTTTGCATTTTAGGCCTCTGAGGGGGTTTTCCTATGCAGCAGACTGCGTTCCTCGTGCGAACGTTTGTTGTCGTCAGCTCCTTTGCCGCGAGTGCATTCAGCCAGACGGCCCAGTTAACCGGAACAGTCACCGATCAATCAGCCGCGGTCGTGCCTGGGACGAAAGTCGCGGCAACCAACGTTGACACCGGTGTTTCCCGTTCTTCTGTAGCCAATCAGAGCGGGAACTATCTCATCACCGCCCTGCTCCCGGGGAGTTATCGTGTTACCGCCGAGTCTCCGGGGTTCAAGCAAGTGGCCCGTGAACTGATCCGACTCGAAGTCGACCAGGTGGCGCGCTTGGACTTCAGTTTGGAAGTGGGCGAGACACGGGATACGGTTTCCGTGGAGGCTACCGCCGTCCTGCTGGATTCGGCCACAAGTACGATCGGGACAACGGTCGAAAGCCGTCAGATCTCCGAGTTGCCACTCAACGGCCGCAATCCGATTGACCTGCTGGCGCTGAGCGCTGGGATTCGAATCCAAGCCGGCTTCGGTGGAAGGTCCGTTCAAAGCGGTACTCCAGGAGGGACGTATCAGGGATTTTCGTTTAACGGCGGCATCGCCGGATCCAACGCGACCCTGGTGGAGGGCCTCGCGCTCGACATGGCGCAGATGAATGCGCCCAGCTTTGTGCCGCCCGCGGATGCGACTCAGGAGTTCCGCGCTCAAACCAACAAGTTCTCAGCCGAGTATGGCCGAACGACGGGAGCAGTCATCAGCATCAGCATCAAGTCCGGCACCAATACGTTTCACGGTTCGCTTTACGAGTACCTGCGCAATAGAAACCTGAACGCCAACAACTTCTTCCAGAATCGCGCCGGCAACCGGCGTGCGCCTTTCAATCAGAATGAGTTCGGCGGCACGCTCGGCGGACCGATCAAGCGCGACAAAACCTTTTTTTTCGTCAACGTGGATGAATACCGGCAGGTTGCGGGAGCGCCTGCGATCACGAGCGTCCCGACAGCCTTGCAGGTCGCTGGCAATTTCTCCCAAACTTTTACCGCGGCAGGCGCCCTGGTCGCCATCGCCGATCCCCTGACCGCCTCGCCCCGGCAGGTGTTCCCTGGAAATATCATTCCCGCGAATCGGATCAGCCGTGTCGCATCGAACGTCGTGAAAGCCTTTCCGGCCCCGACGCTCGCCGGCCAAGCCTTTACTAACGTGAATAATTATTCCACGCGGGCCGCCAGCCGGGTCAACGAACACCAAATCATCAGCAAGATCGACCACAACCTCAACACCCGATGGAAGATCTTTGGAACCTATTCACGCGACTGGCTGGATCAGGGAAATGACGATCCTTTCGGATTCGAGCCGAAGCTGACGCGAGCGGTCAAGAACATTCGCAATCATGCTACTGTCTCCGCCACGGCCGTATTCAATCCCAGCCTGATCGGAGAATTCCGCTCCGGCTTCGCACGGCTATATTTCAGCAGTTTTCCCAACGCATTAGGGTTCGACATCACGACACTGGGGTTTCCCAAAGCGTTTGCCGACCAGGCGCAGATCAGGAGCTACCCTTCTTTCGCGATTGCCGGATTGGCCGGTATCGGCGGATCGAGTTCCGCCGGGCAGAGCTTTGGCGGAATGAACAGTTGGGGGCAGCGCGCGGCGCTGACCTGGGTGAAGGGGACGCATACCGTGAAGTTCGGGGGCGATTACCGGATCCAGCAGATGAACCAATTCCTGGCCAATTCGCTCCTGCCCCTTTTCAACTTCACGAATCAGATGAGCGCCATTAACCCGCTGAGTCTGAACGCCGCCAGCGGCGTTCCCATGGCGTCTTTCATGTTGGGATATGTTTCTTCTGCTTCAATCGCCAAAAGTCAGCATTTGGCCAACCAGCGTAAATATTTGTCGATGTTCGTTCAGGATGATTGGAAGCTCACCCGCAAGCTCACATTGAATGTCGGGATGGACTACAGCCTGGAATTCCCGATCACCGAGCGTTACAACCGGAAGATGTGGCTCGATCCGGACGTGCCGCTGCCTATCAGCCAGGCTGTGGGGCTTCCGCTGCGCGGCGGCTTCCGGTTCGCCGACAAGGACACCCGCTCTCCATTCGATTTGTACAAGACACAGTTTGGCCCCCGTTTCGGTCTGGCATATCAACTCACGCCGGCTACTGTGATTCGAAGCGGGTATGGCCTGTTCTGGATTCCAGCCGCAATGACCGAGGTTACCGGCGACACCCGGGCTCCGGCATGGGCAATCAACACGCCCATGGTGACCACGCTCGACGGTGGCGTCACGCCGTACAACACTCTGGATAATCCGTATCCAACCGGACTGCAGGAACCTCCCGGAAGTTCGCAAGGGCTGAATAGCCTGATCGGCCAGGACGCCGCCGCCAACCTGCGGAGGTATCACAGCGGCTACATGCAGCAATGGAATTTCAGCATCCAGAAAGAAATGATGAAGGAGGCTGTACTTGAGGTCAGCTACGCCGGGAGCGCGGGAGTTGGACTCCCCGCCGGGTTTGCTACCCAGCAGAACCAGCTTCCGGACCAGTACCTGAGTCTTGGCGCCGCGCTGAATGACCTGGTTCCGAATCCTTTCTTCGGTGTGGTTCAGTCCGGAGCCCTCGCCCAGCGGACCGTTCAGCGCGCCCAACTGCTGCGCCCATATCCTCAATTCACCACGCTCTTCAACGAAGGCGACGCCATCGGACATTCCAGCTATCACTCCCTGCAGGTGCAGTACAAGCAGCGCTTCGGCGCCACGCTGGTGACTCTCGCCTACACAGCCAGCAAGGCCATCGGCGATACGGAAGCTCGACTGGATACGGGCGGCAATTCCACCAACGCCGGCTTCCTGAATATTTACAATCGTCGCCTGAATCGCTCGCTCTCCGCCTACGATGTACCGCAACGGCTGGCAGTCAGCTATGCGTGGGAACTGCCCTTTGGCAAGGGCCGCAGGCTGCTGACCAATTTAGGTCCGTTGAACCGGGTCGTCTCAGGGTGGCAATTGAACGGCATCTACTCTGCCCAGAGCGGCAGGCCGATTGCCGTCGCCACAAATACGAACTTGACTGGGAATTTCACGCAGATCACTGACGTCTATGGCACCTTCGTGAGCAACGCCGTTCCTAACAATAACGGCAAGAGCGCAAAACTCGATGGTCCACCCGTGGATCGGCTGAATCGCTGGTTCGATATCTCCACGTTCAGCCAGCCGGCCGCGTTCACCTACGGTACCAGCGCCCGCACGCTTCCGGACGTCCGATCACATGGCTTGAACAATCTGGATTTCAGTCTTTTCAAGAACAATCCATTTGGCAAAGGCGAACGTTTCAACCTGCAGTTCCGCGCGGAGTTCTTTAACGTCGCCAATCATGTCCAGTTCGGCTTTCCCGCCATCGCTTTCGGCAACGCGACCTTTGGGGTGATCAGCAGCCAGGGGAACAACCCGCGGCAAATTCAACTCGCTCTGAAACTGCAATTCTAATTGGTGGTGGAGATAGGAGGACGGATTGAATCGCAGACAATTGCTTAATTCCACGGTTGTGGGCATGGGGAGTTGGATGGCGGACAGCCTGCTCGCGCCTGTTCAAGCCCTGGCCGCCGTGGCAAAACCGGTTCGCATCAAGACCATCGACACTTTCGACATTGTCGTTCCGCTGGAGGGGCCTGCGGCGACGGCTGCGGCCGCGCCGGGACCATTTAACGCGGCGACCAACCGGCTCAATGTGACGCGCGTCGAAACCGATTCTGGCGTCCGCGGTTACTCCTTCGGAGGATCGACGCCCGAGTCGGTCAAGGCTGCCCGGGAGGTCCTGCTGGGACAAGATCTGTTCTCACTCGAGCAGCACCTCAAGAGGGGCCTGATTCTCTGGTCCGCCGTCGAGGAGGCGATGTGGGACGCCATCGGCAAGATCGCGGGCCAACCGGTCTCGCGACTCCTGGGCGCCAAGCTGACGAGCGTACCGGTGTACCTGACCTACGTCTGGCCCGGCGAGCCGACCCAGGATCACGTGCCGTTCAAGGATCAAGCTGCGCAGGCTGTGAAGGTCAAGAATGCCGGCTTCAAGGCAATGAAGGTTCGCGTCTGGCGCAAGAACGCCGCCGATGACGCCAGGGCTTGCGCCGAAATGCTGGCTGCCACTGGTCCGGATTTCCGGGTCATGGTGGATCGGACAGCTGCCGGCCCGGGCCTTTGGGACTATCCCGCCGGGCTCGCGGCCGCGCAGGCGCTCGAGGCCGCCGGAGTCTATTGGCTCGAAGAACCCTTCGATCGCAACGATTTTCTGAGTCCGGCTCGATTGGCCAGGGAGATGGAAAAAATCATCATCACCGGCGGAGAGGGCTACAGGGGGCTGGCGCCCTTTCGGGAATGCCTCATGAACAACACTTACGAAATCCTCCAGCCAGAACTGAGGACGGTGGGCGGTATTTTTATGCTTCGTAAAGTCGGAGTACTCGCGGAAACTTGGGGAGTTCCGATTGCGCCGCATGCAGCTGCGGGGTTACGCCTTGCCGGCAGGCTCCAAGTGTCGGCGGCGATGGGCTCCGTATATCAGGAGATCGGGGTCCTGACTCCTCCGCTGCTGCCGGACGATATCGCCGTTCCAGCTCTGAAGATCCTAAGATCGAAGAACCTGTACACTTTTAAGAACGGTGAGATTCAAGTGCCGCAGAGTCCGGGCCTGGGGTTGGACATTGATGAAGATGCGGTCAACCGCTTCCGTGTCGAAGGCTTCATCACGCCACGTGGAGGCCAGGGCAGAAGCGGCCGCCGGAGTAATTAGGTTGCGATCAAAGGGAGCAAACGATGCATTTCCGATGGATAGCGTGTTCAGCCGCCATACTCTGGCCTCTTGTGACGGCGAATCCGCAGGGCTCCAACGGGGATCTGAATCGGGCTGGAGTTGAAAAGCAATTCAGAAATCTTTGCTCCGGTTGCCATGGCGTCGAAGCCGGCGGCGGCGACCGTGGACCAGCTCTGGTCAACAGCCGTTCCCTCCGAGCCAGCTCCGAGGCACAGATTCTCGCGAAAATTCGGGATGGCTCGCCAGGCGGCATGCCGGCGTTTCCCTTGCCGTCGGATCAACTGCAAGCCTTGGCAGCCTGGGTGCGATCCCTGAATGCGTCAGCTCTCGACATCAAACCCGCGGGAGACACTGCGGCGGGAGAACGATTCTTCTTCGGTAAAGGCCAGTGCTCGAACTGCCACATGATCCACGGGCGAGGCAAAACGAATGGTCCCGACCTTTCCTCAGCCGGCCGCCAGCTGACTGTACGCGAAATAGAGCTATTTCTCGACGACCCTTCGTCGCAGACCGGCATGCGGACCACCTCGACTTGTCCGTCCTGGGCCTTTTGTCCGGATGAATCCTGGGCGATCGTGAATGTCCTTTTGAAAAGCGGTTCCAACCTGAGGGGATTCGCGCGAAATCGCGGGAAACATGACCTGCAGTTGCAAACTCTCGATGGCCGGATGCATCTTCTTTACGACTCAGACTACAAAGAGATCTCGAGCGAAAAGACCTCCTTCATGCCGCCTCTGAAAGCGACTCCCGAGGAGCGGCGGAACTTGGTGGCGTATCTCAGTACACTCGCGGATGTCGTGCCTGGCCCGCTCGCGGCGGAGCCGGATCCGGTCCCCCCAGAAGTTGTCCAGGCGATTCTGAAGCCGAAACCGGGTGAGTGGCCTACCTACGCTGGCGCTCTGCACGGAAATCGTCATAGCGCTCTCCACCAGATCAACGCGCAAAATGCCGGGCAGCTCCAGCTTCAATGGACCTACCCGCTTGCGACGCCAGGGACGCAGACGACGCCGTTGGTAGCCGATGGCGTGATGTATGTGACGGCTCCCGGCGAAGTGTGCGCCCTCGACTCCCGCACGGGAAGTGACATCTGGTGCTATACACGTCCGGGCGCCCGCCCGCAAGGAGGACCGAATGCGGGCGCCCGAAATGCATCTCGGGAGCCGAATCGCGGAGTGGCCCTGCTGGGAGACCGGCTATTCTACGCAACGGCCGATGCGCACCTGCTTTGCATGAATCGGCTGACCGGCGCTGTCATGTGGGACGTGGTGATGCCGGAGACGCCGGGCCGCTACAGTGCGACGGCGGCCCCACTGGTCGTTGGGGACTTGGTCATCTCGGGCATCGGTGGCGGAGATGGTCCGCTGCGCGGCTTCCTGGCCGCCTATAAAGCCACCACGGGGCAAGAGGTTTGGCGCTTCTGGACCGTACCCAAACGCGGTGAGCCGGGCTCGGAAACCTGGAGCGGCAAGGCCATCGAGACTGGAGGCGGCGCCACCTGGGTTACCGGTTCGTACGACGCGGAAAGTGGGCTTTTGTATTGGACGACCGGAAACCCGTTCCCTGCAACCGACGGCGATGACCGCAAAGGGCTGAACCTATATACCAACTGCGTTCTGGCTCTTGAGGCGAAGACCGGAAAACTGCGCTGGTACTACCAATTTACGCCGCATGATCTCCACGACTGGGATGCCACCGAACCCCTTCTGCTTGTGGATACCAAGTATCGAGGGCGCGACCGGAAATTGTTGCTGCAGGCGAATCGGAACGGGTTCTTCTACGTCCTGGACCGGACAACCGGTGAAGTGCTTCTCGGAAAGCCTTTCGTCAGGAAACTGAACTGGGCAAGCGGCATCGGGCCGGATGGAGTGCCCCAACTGCTTCCCGCGAATCTGCCAACCGCGGCGGGAGTCAAGGGATGTCCGGCCGTGAGGGGGGCCACCAATTGGTACGCAACTGCATTCAACCCCGATACGCGACTGCTATATGTCATGGCGGTCGAGGACTGCAGTATCTATCGCCAGTCCCAGAGAGGCGGTTACTTCGGCTACCGCGACACGAGCGATCCTGGCGAGAAATATCTTCGAGCGCTTGATATTGAAACCGGAAAGGTCGCATGGGAAATTAAACAGGTCGGATCGCCAGAATCAAATTACTCGGGCGTCCTGTCGACGGCCGGCGGCCTCCTTTTCTACGGTGAGACGGGCGGAACATTCGCCGCTCTCGAAGCGAAGACGGGGCGCACGCTGTGGCGATTCGACGGAAACGCCTCTTGGAGGGCTTCGCCCATGACGTACATGGTTAACGGCCGCCAGCATGTCGCGATTGCGTCGGGCAGCAATATCCTGTCCTTCGCGTTGCCAGACAAGCAGCCGGCACGATGAAGCGCAGAGATTTTTTGACGCTGGCGGGGGTTAGCGGACCGCCTGACGAGCAGTATTCCGATTGGCAGTCGGCCGCGCGGGATGCTTATCGTCCGGAGGAGATTTCCGGTCGTCTAAGCCACTGAAAAAAACAATGGGCCGAAGTCACGGCGGGTTTCGGCGGTTACGGTGACGCTCTCCTGCCACGCCCCAAAAGTCCTGAAGCCGGCCGACGTGACGCGCAACTCGTAAAACCAATACGAACCGAAGGAAAGCGGTAAATGCCGGCTTCATTTGTCCGGGCTCGTGTGACAAAGGCCGGTGTCTATGAACGTCAGGGATACTTCGGGCATTGGTCACCGCGTGAGTGGTATCCATCACCACGCCGAAGCTTCCGGGGCCTGAGCCAGCCTCTCCTGCCTTAATCGGGGCTCATGTTGCGCGCCTTGGCATATTTCAGGAACGTATAGAGCGCGGCCATGTGGGCGATTGTCAGCCCTTCCATGCCGTCCAGAAAACCGCGCCGGAAGACATAGCTTTTCAGAAAGGTCCACGCGGGATCCAGGATGAGGTTGCTGAGTCCGATTTTCGTTTTGCGCGAGACCACCTCTTCCGCGGCCAGAGTCGTGTAGCGGTCCAGCGTTTTGAGGTGCTCCGACAGCGAGTCGCACGTAAAGTGCAGCAGGTTCGACTCGAGGTGGCCCACCCGGCCCGCCACCTTTACGCTTTCGTGCACGAAGTCGCCCACCCAGGATGCCTTGGCCCGATTGTAAAGACGCACCTTGCGGTCGGGGTACCAGCCGCCGTGCAGAATCCAACGGCCCATATACTGCGCCAGCCGCGGCATGGTGTAAGCATCGAAGGCCGGTCCGTGCTTTTTCAACGTCCAGATCTCGCCTTCGAGAGCCTCGCTCAGGGCTTCGTCGGCGTCGAGCGAAAAAATCCAGTCGTGCTCGGCGTGCTCGGCCGCGCGATTCTTCTGGTTTGCGTACCCGCGCCAGGAGTCTTCCACTACCACGGCGCCCAGATTCGACGCCAGTTCCACGGTACGGTCCACAGAGCCGCTGTCGAGGACCACGATCTGGTCGCAGCATCGCAGGCTTTCGATCGCCCGGGCAATATTCCGCTCCTCGTTCAACGTGATGATCGTAGCCGTGATCTTCATGAACCGGGCCGTGAGATCTGGGCGCTGGATCCGCTCCCGGCTGCGCCGGAATTTTCCTCCAGCGGCGCGGGCGTGAAGCAGAGCAGGAAGATGAGCAGTGTCAGCCAGGCGATCTTTCTGCGGCCGGCTCCCACGCTGCCGGGGTCCACGATTACGGGATGCCGGCGTCCCAGAAAATAGAGCAATACCGCCCAAACCAGCCAGCCGTGCCAAAAACGAATCCCCAGCGCTACCAGCGTGGCCAGAAAGAACCAGGTCAGCCGCTTGTGCCACCGTCCGGCCAGCGAGTAAACGACGTGTCCACCGTCCAGTTGGCCGATCGGCAGCAGGTTCCACGCCGTCGCAAGGAGCCCGATCCAGGCCGCCCGGGCCACCGGGTGCAAATAGATATCGGCGCTGGGCACACCCGGAAAAATGGCCTTCTCCATGAGCCACAGAAGCGCGGGCGTCCCGTAACGGAACGCGCCTTCATTGGCGATACCGGGTATCACCTTTGAAAATGCCAGTCCAATGGCCAGCGCCGGAAGCAGGACCACGAAACCGGCTAGGGGTCCTCCCACCGCGACGTCGAAGAGCGTGCGCTTGTAGTAGATCGGCGAGCGGATCCGGATGAATGCGCCGAAAGTGCCGGTGAGCACGGGCGCGGGGAGGAAATAGGGCAGGCTGGCGTCGAGCCCATAACGAACGCAGGTGAGGAAATGGCCAAATTCATGCGCCAGCAGGATACCCAGGAGGGTCAATGAAAAAGGTAGGCCGTGGAGCAGAGCCGCGGGCTGTTCCCACCCATGCACGAAGGCATCCCAGAGCTCCTCGACGCCAAGCGGCGGCAGATTGGCCTTGAAATCCCGCTGCATCCGCGACCCCACCAGAGATGTCGTGACCAGGGTCGCCAGAAACAGGACTATGTGCAGCCAATAGCGATGTCGGGGGTAGCGGCGTTGCGCTTCCGCTTCAAACAGGACTTCGTCAGACGCCGCAGGCGATATACCCGCCCCAGCGGCCGCCAGTGACGAGTCCGTAGCAAAATCCTCAGGGGGCACAAGAGATAAAGATATCGATGCGAACGCCGGAATCCGCTTCCGGCGCCCAACTCCGAGGGCCTATTGCAGTACTTGTAATTCCTTGCCGGGCTTGATCCTTACGGCCTTTCCCGGCGGAATGGACACTTCCGCGCCGGTCCGGGGATTTCGGCCGATTCCGGTCTTGCGCGGTTTGACGTTGAATACGCCGAATCCACGAAGCTCGATGCGGTCCCCCTGTCCGAGAGCTTTCTTCATGCTCTCGAAAACGGTTTCCACAGCCATCTCGGCCTTGGTCTTCGTGATACCCGTCTTGCTGACGACCTCGTTGATGATATCAAGCTTTATCAAAGCAGCCTCCTCGCCGATCCAGTGCGCTGGCCCTTTTTTGGGCGCAAAAGTCAACTTCATGATAGGATTAGGGTTATTGCAATGTCAAGTGACCGGTCTATGTCTCTGGGAAACATAGAGCAACACCACTTTCGCCGCGTGTGCAGCAAGTACGCCACCGGCATCACAATTGTAACCGTTATCGATTCGAATGGCGTGCCACACGGCCTGACCGTGAACTCGTTCACCTCGGTTTCGCTGGCGCCGCCCCTGGTACTGTTCTGTCTGGACAAGCGTACCTCGATTCTCAATCATTTCCGGCTGGAGACGAGATTTGCCGTTAATGTGCTTCACGAGGAACAGAAAGATCTCTCTACCTGCTTCGCTCGGACGGGCTATGACCGTTTTCAAGGTTTGGCCTGGCGGCGCGGAGAGACAGGTCCGCCGGTTCTACCCGAGGTCCTGGCAACCCTTGAGTGCCAGGTGACCCAACTGGTCGAAGCGGGGGATCACATCGTGGTGATAGGCGAGGCAGTACATGCCACCTGGCGGGAGGGGCAGCCTCTCATTTACTACAACAGCAGCTACCAGGGCTTGAAGTAGGCGGCTGGGCTAGCGTTTACGGGCTTTCTGTGTACTGTCCTTCGCCGTGCGCATAATGAAGAGCAGCGCGCTGCTGATGAACATGCAAAAAGTGAAACTGGGCAACTTCTCCACAAACGGCGAGCCGACCAGCGCCAGCACGGACAAATAGAAGAGCAGACTGACAATACTGGAAATGAAATTGGCAGCGCTCGCTTCTTCGCCACCGACCTTCGATCCGCATTCAACGCAGACCTTCTCATCCTTCGTGAGTAAGCTGTTGCAATCCAGACAACGTTCCATGGCGATTGATCTTTCTTCTGACAGTTTCAGTGTAGGATCTGCAAGTAAAAGACACAATGGGATTTAAACCCTAAACGGAGGCCAAACTTTTGTACCAGGAACAGTACAGATGGCATAGGGAAGCAGACCTGACCGACATAGTGGCTAGACAGGGTGGCGAGGCTGCCCTGCGCTATTGGAATACCGGACTACAGCCGGAAAGCAAGGACGATGCCTCGCCGGTTACCATCGCGGACCGGGAAAGCGAACAGCTGATCGCGCGCGCGATCGAGGAAGCCTTTCCGGAGGATGGATTACTGGGTGAAGAGGGGTCCGCCAAGCAATCCCGCAACGGCCGCCGCTGGATCATCGATCCGATCGACGGCACGCGCGACTTTGTGCGCGGGAATCGCGCCTGGGCCGTGCTCGTCGGTCTGGAAGTGGACGGCGAAGTGGTGGCGGGTTCCGCCTATCTGCCCGCGATGGGCGAGATGTTTACCGCCTGGCGATGTGGCGGCGCCTTCCTGAACGGCGCGCCGATCCGGGCGTCGGAGATTTCGGCGCCGTCGCAAGCCGTTCTGTGTGTGAACCAATTCTCGAATGTGCGCGGGCAGGCCTTCGCCGGCGAACTGCTGGACTGGATGGCGCAGTTCTGGGCGGTCCGGAGCATGGGCGGCTGCCTGGATGCAATGATGGTGTGTCGCGGGCAAGCGGACCTCTGGCTCGAAATCAGCGGTAAGCCCTGGGATTTTGCTCCGCTCAAAATTATCGCGGAGGAAGCAGGCGCGAAGTTTTTCAACTTCGACGGCGGCTCGAGCATTTACGGCGGTAATTGCGTCATCTGCGGGCCGGGTATGGAAGCGGCCGCGCGGCAGTTCTTGAAGATTTGAAGCGCCGCGGCGTCGACGGGCCGGCCAGAGCTATCCGGCGATTGCAATGGCGTCGATCTCGACCCTGACATCCCGCGGCAGCCTGGCCGCCTCCACCGTGGACCGCGCCGGCGGGTTCTCCCCGAAGAACTTTCGGTACACTTCGTTCATACGGGCGAACTCGCCCATGTCCTTGATGAAGACTGTCGTTTTCACGACGCGGTCCAGCCCCGAACCGCATGCTTCCAGCACGGCTTTCAGATTCTCCAGCACGCGTGCCGTCTGGGCGGCGATGTCGCCTTCGATCAGTTGGCCCGTCGCCGGGTCGAGCGGAATCTGGCCGCTCAGGTAGGCCATTCCGTTGTGCACGATAGCCTGAGAATAGGGCCCGATCGCTTTCGGCGCATGCTCAGTCGCAACTGTTCTCTTCATTGGGTCTTCTCCTGTTTTTCGAAGCGGAGCGTTCCGATCAGATCTCGTACGCTCGCGATTTTTTCCTGCTCTAAAAATTCACCCAGTTCCCTGGCGACCCGCAGCGGCGAGGCCGGGTCCCAGAAGGTCGAGGTGCCCACCTCTACAGCGGTCGCGCCCGCCACCAGGAACTCCGCCGCGTCTTCGCCCCTGGCAATCCCCCCAAGGCCGATGACCGGTATCCGCACGGCCTGCGCCGCCTCGTAGACCAGGCGCAGCGCCAGGGGCTTAATGGCGGGTCCGGACAGCCCTCCGAATCCTGCGCCTATCCTCGGACGGCGCGCGCGCGGGTCTATCGCCAGCGCCACGAAAGTGTTGACCAGTGAAATGGCGTCGGCGCCTGCCTGCTCGGCCGCGCGAGCCAGCGGCTCGATGCGCGCTACGTTCGGAGACAGCTTCACGATTACTGGCCGCTTTGCCGCCGGACGCACGGCCTCCACCACCTCCGCCAGCAGCGCGGGGTCGCTCGAGAAAAACATGCCGCCATGTTTTGTATTCGGGCAGGACACGTTCAGCTCATAGCCCGCCAGCCCGTCCTCTCCTTCGAGAGTCCGCACCACTTCCACGTAATCTTCGGTCTGCGACCCGAACACGTTGGCGAAAACGGCGGTCCGCAGCCTGGCCAGCTCCGGGAGTTTCTCGCGAACGAACGCCTTGACGCCGATGTTCTGCAGGCCGATGGAATTGATCATGCCCGCTTCGGCTTCCCAGATGCGTGGAGGCGGATTGCCTTCCATCGGCTCGCGCGAAAGACCCTTGACCACCAGCCCGCCCAGCGCGTCGAGATCCACCAGGCTGGCGAATTCGACGCCGTAGGCGAAGGTCCCCGACGCCGCCACAACCGGATTCTTTAATGTCAGGCCACAGAGGGAAGTCTTGAGACGCGAAGCGGATTTCACTTCAGCACTTCCGCCAGGACGCGTCCGGTGCTCGACGTAGGCGCGCCGACTTGCATTGCCCGCGCCAGCGTGGGCGCGACGTCCACAGCGTCCGCCGCGCTTTCGACCGCGCCCGGGCGGAACTGCGGGCCATAACAGAGGAGCGGCGTCCGGACGTCGTAGTTGTAGAGCGATCCGTACGAGATCCCGCGGCCGGATCCATAGCGTTCGACGGCGTTCGGCTCGTAGGACAGCATCAGGTCGCCGCAGCGCACGGCGTGAAAGCTGTTGCGAAAGCGGCGCAGCCATTCCCCCGATTGCGAGCAGTCGCCGTCGGCCGTGTAGTAGGCGGCGACACCCGGAGCCTGGCGGAGCGCGGCCTCACCGGCCATCCGGCGGGCCTTTTGCGGATCGATGTCATAGCGGCGGAGCTGCTTGTGATTCAGATAGACGAACGGATATACATAGCGCTCGACGTAACGGTTCTTCACGGGGCCGAGGTCAAACGCCGACGACAAGGCGGAGTCGATCGCCTGAGCCACCGCGCCGCCGTCGATCGACTTCGCGCCGTGATCCGGCGCTCCATGGGCGGACGCGAAAACCAGGCTGAAACCGCCCGAGCCGGGGGTCTTTTTCAGAGCTTCGAGCGTAGCCTCGATCTGCCGGTCGAGATGCAGGGCCATTTCTCGCATCAGGGGAGAATCGGCCCCCACTTCATATCCGAGCAAAGCCATCGAGCTGAGCCCCACGGCGACGAAATCCAGGCCCGGACCCTGGCCCAGCTTCTCTTCCGTAATCAGGGCGCGGAGCAAGTCGAACTGAGTCTCCTGAGCGAAGGGAGAGGCGTTGTAAAGCGCGTTGAACTCGGCGGAATGATTCGGGTCATACAGGAGGACGCGCAGCGGCGGTGCGTTTGAGTCGGCTTGCAGACCCTGCCATTTGGCGTCCCTGAAGCGCTCCGGCGCGTGGGATTCACGAAAGACCTTGAGCCACCAAAGCTCCTCGGTGGGTTCCTCCGGGGTCTCCAGCGTGAGAATCCTGTGATCGAGCGACTGGTAAGGTGCGCTGCGAACCAGCAGTTCGGTTTGTGGCCGGCTCATTCCCAGCGCGAAAACACGGTTACCGCCGCCCGCAAGAGCCACCTGGTCGGCCAGTGTCCCCGCACCGGTCAGCGTCGAGTTCGCACCGATGATTTTCCTATGGACCGGATCATACCAGGATTCGGCTACAATGCCGTGCGCATTGGGGTAAGCCCCCGTGGCCAGCGTCGCCAGCCCGGTGGAGGAGAAGGAGCTCGAAGCCATCCGGCACTCGGGCAGATAGGCGCCCTCTTCCATGAGACGCCGGAAGCCTCCCGGAGCGAGCTGGTTGGCCAACTGGCTGAAATAGTCCGGGCGGAACTGTTCCGCTACCAGCAGAATGTATAGCTTGGTCCGCGGGGAGATGGCGTGAAGACACTCCACTCCCAGTGATCCGCCAAGCATTGCGGCGAAGCGCCGCCGGGAAAGCTGCACAATGTCCGAGTTTAGCATTCAGGCTACCAGGCGGGCTGGCTACCGGAAGCGTCCGGGAAAAACGCCGCTCAGGTCAGGCAGCATGCATACGTGTTCTCATTGCTTTCCGCGCGACGAGTGATGAAAATGGTGATCGGTAAGGCCGGCCCGGTGGCTACACCTCGTGCCGCACAGGGCATATGATAGATAAGAATGTTGATCTTGGCGATCCATTTGAAGAACATCGGAAGGAGAGCGATTCGTGTTTGCTCCGGAGCCGCCGTAGCCGGTGTACTGCTGCTCGCGCAGCCGCGCCCGGACGCAGTCGCGCTGCTGAATCACAAATGTCTGGGCTGCCATAGCGGCAAGAATTCATCGAGCGGCCTCTCGATCGAGAATCGCGACGGAGTAATGACGGGAGGAGCGCGCGGTCCGGCCATCATCCCTGGGAAGCCGGAAGAGAGCCTGATGGTGGCGGCCCTGCGACAGACCGGCAGCCTGAAGATGCCTCCGGACGGCAAGCTGCCGGAGGCGGAGATCCAGGTAATCGAGAAGTGGATTGCCGGCGGTGCGCCCGGCTTGGCCGAGCCCGCGAAGAAAGCGGGAGCGACGCACTGGTCCCTGATCGCGCCGAAGCGTCCGCCGGAGCCAGCCGTGAAGCAGGCCGCCTGGACCCGCAACGCGATCGACCGTTTTATTCTGGCGCGCCTCGAGAAAGAAAAGCTGCGCCCTTCGCCGGAAGCGGACCAGATCACGCTGCTGCGCCGGGTCAGCCTGGATCTTACCGGTATCACTCCCTCGCCAAAGGAAGTGGACGAATTCCTGGCCGATACACGGCCTGACGCCTACGAACGTCAGGTCGATCGATTGCTGGCTTCGCCGCACTACGGCGAGCGCTGGGGCCGGCACTGGCTCGACCAGGCCCGCTACGCGGATTCCGATTCCGGCAGCCGCGACGAGCCGCGGCAGATCTACAAGTATCGCGAGTGGGTCATCCATTCGCTGAACAGGGACCAACCCTTCGACCAGTTCGTCATCGAGCAGCTGGCCGGGGATCTGCTGCCGAAAGCGACGCCGGAACAGATCACGGCTACCGGATTCCAGCGCAACTCCCTGCTCCAGATCGAAGCGGGAACGGATCGCGAACAGTATCGCGTGGAAGCGGTGATGGACCGGGTGGATACGTTCGGCACCGTGCTGCTGGGCCTGTCGCTCGGCTGCGCGCGCTGCCACGATCACAAGTTCGATCCCATCCGCCAGCGTGAGTATTACCAGATTTTTTCCTTCTTCAACAATATCGAGGAGTTCGGTCCGGATCTGCCGGCGTTCGGCGAAACCAACGACCTCGACGTGGCCCACGCCCCGGTGATGGCGCTCGGCAAGCCTGAGGACGTGGCCCGCTGGCAGGCGCTGCGCGATCAATTGCTGGCGCTCTATATCGAACGGATGCAGTACAAGGAGCGCCTCGGCTCGAAGAAAGAGAAAGACGACCCTGGCCTCAAGCACCGTACCGAGACGATCGAAGCCTTGAAGAAGCAGCTTCCCAAAGATATCGAGCGGACGCTGGTGATGCGGGAGCGGCCGCAGCCGCGCGAAGCCTACGTGCTGCTGGGCGGCGATTATCAGGCCCGCGGAGCGCGCGTCGTTCCCGGCGTTTTGGGCGCTCTCCAGCCCTTGCCGGCCGATGCCGCCAGGCCGGGCCACAGGTTGAACCGCCTCGACCTGGCGAAGTGGGTGACCGATCCGGCAAACCCGTTGTTCGCCCGGGTCGCGGTCAACCGGATATGGCAGCAGTATTTCGGCCGAGGCCTGGTCGAGACGGAGAACGATTTCGGTAAGCAGGGCGCCAAACCCTCCCACCCGGAGCTGCTCGACTGGCTGGCCACGGAATTCGTACGCTCCGGATTCAGCCAGAAGGCGATCCATCGCCTGATTGCCACCTCGGCGGTTTATCGCCAGTCGTCGAAAACGCGCGCGGATATCGAGAAGGCGGATCCGCGCAACCTGCTGCTGGCGCGGCAGTCGCGTCTGCGTCTCGATGCCGAGATCATTCGCGACGCGGCGCTCGTGTCGAGCGGGCTGCTGAACGATCGCGTGGGCGGACCCAGCGTGTTTCCGCCGCAGCCGGACGGGGCAATGGCGGCCAGCCAGGTGAAGAAGAGCTGGGTCGCCAGCAAGGGCGCTGACCGCTACCGCCGCGGCATGTATACGCACTTCTGGCGCGTGACGCCGCATCCGGCGCTGGTGGTTTTCGATCAGCCTAACGCGATGGTCGCCTGCACCCGCCGCGCCCGCACCGACACGCCGCTCCAGGCGCTGACCCTGCTGAACGACTCGGCGTTTTTCGAGCTGGCGCAGGGCATGGCGAAGCGCATCCTCGAGAGCGGGCCGTCCGGCGCCTCCGGCCGCATCGACTACGCGATGCGCATCACCGTCTGCCGCACGCCCGACCAAGTCGAGAAAGAGCAACTGGCTCGTCTGCTCGCCGCCGAGCTCGACGAATACAAGACTCACCCCGAAAAAGCTCAGAAGCTGGGGGGGGGCGATCAGGCGGCCTGGACCGCGTTAAGCCGGGTGTTACTGAATACCGATGAATTCATCACGAGAGAGTAGCGGCATGCAGCCATCCCTATTGGCGCGCCGGAAGTTTTTGGGACAGTGCGGCATCGGACTCGGACGCATGGCGCTGGCGTCGCTGCTGGCCGAGTCGGCGCCGGCGGCCGAATCGTCGCTGGCGGTGAAGGCGCCGCATTTCCAGCCCCGCGCCAAGAACATCATCTACCTGTTCATGGAAGGCGGACCGAGCCAGCTCGACCTCTTTGTCGACAAGCCGCGGCTCAAGGCGATGGACGGCAAGGATATGCCGAAGTCGCTCATGGCGGGCAAGAAATTCGCCTTCATGGACCAGATGGGTTCACCGAAAATCTGCGGGCCGAAGTGCGCGTTTGCCCCAAACGGGCAGAGCGGAAACGTCGTTTCGAGCCGGCTTCCGAGGCTGGCGAAGATCGCCGACGAGCTGGCGATCCTCAATGCCGTGAAGACCACCAACGTGAATCACTCGCCGGCCATGGTCTTTGCCCACACCGGCGCGATGATTCCCGGACGGCCCAGCCTGGGGGCGTGGCTGGTGTACGGGCTGGGCAGCGAATCGCGGAATCTGCCGGCCTTCGTCGCCATGCAGAGCGGTCCGCGAGGTCCGCGCAACGCCACCGATATCTGGGGCAGCGGCTTCCTGCCGACCACCTACCAGGGCGTGCCGTTCCTCAACGGCCCGGAGCCGATATTCGATCTCAAGAATCCGGAAGGAGTCGGCGCAGCCACCCAGTCGCGCGCCATCGAAACGCTGGCGGCGCTCAACCGCCGGCGGCTCGAGATGACCGGCGACACCGAGGTGTCCACGCGTATCGCGTCCTATGAGATGGCTTTCCGGATGCAGACCAGCGCGCCGGAGCTGATGGACCTCTCGGGAGAAACCAAGGAAACGCTGGATCTCTACGGAGTGGAGCCCGGGAAGGCCGGATTCGGAGTCAACTGCCTGCTGGCGCGCCGGCTGATCGAGCGAGGCGTGCGCTGCGTGCAGGTCTACCACACCGATTGGGACCACCACAATTCGATCGAGAAGAGCCTCGACAAGATGTGTCCCGAAGTCGACCGGGGCTCCGCCGGGCTGGTCGCCGATTTGAAGCAGCGCGGCCTGCTGGAGGACACGCTGGTGGTCTGGGGCGGGGAATTCGGACGCACGCCGATGAGCCAGCAGGGGCAGACCGCTCCGGGACGCAATCATCAGATCGACGCCTACACCGTGTGGCTGGCCGGCGGCGGAGTCAAAGGCGGGCAGACCATCGGCGAGACCGACGAGATGGGCCTGGAGCCGGTCTCGGGCAGCGTCCATGTCCATGATCTCCACGCCACCATCCTGCACCTGTTCGGCCTGGACCACACCCGGCTCACGTACCGTTTTCAAGGCCGCGAATTCCGGCTGACCGATGTTGCCGGAAATATCGTCAAGCCGCTGCTGGCCTGAGCACGGTGACCCAAAGCTTATGACTGCCAATTTCCGTATCGGGATCACGCCCGACTTCTATACCGAAGCCAAAGGCAAGTTCGAGAGCATTCTCGAAGAGCAATTGACCGCGGCGCCCGGGGTGGAGTCCGCGCCCATGCCGCCACAGCCGGGCAAGATGGGTACGCCGGACGCTCTGAACCAGTTCGACGCCATTTTTTCCCTGGCGTTGAAGATCACGCCGGAGAGCCTGAGGGGAGTCGACCGCCTGGCGATTGTCTCGCGCTGGGGCGTGGGCTACGACATGATCGACGTGGACGCGTTGACCGAGGCCGACATCGTGCTTTCGATCACGCCCAACGCCGTGCGGCGTCCGGTGGCCGAAGCGATCCTGGCGCTGGTGTTCGCGCTTCTGAAGAACATCCCGGAGCAGGACCGCCTGACTCGCGCCGGAAAGTGGCGCGGCGACCTGCAGCGGCTCGGCCGCAACATCCCGGGCCACACGCTGGGCTCGGTCGGCTGCGGAAATATCGCGCGGGAGATGTTCCGGCTGGCCCGGGCGCTGGGATTCAGCCGTCTGCTGGCCGCCGACCCCTACGTCCGGCAGGAGCAGGTGGCCGACCTCGGCGTCGAGATGGTCGACATCGAGACGCTGTTCCGCGAAAGCGATTTCGTCACCATCAACACGCTGCTGAACAAGGACACGCGAGGCCTGATCGGCAGGGAGCTGTTCGACCTGATGAAGCCGACCGCGTACTTCATCAACACCGCCCGGGGGCCCATCGTGCAGCATGACGCCCTCGTCGCCGCGCTGCGCGAGAAGCGCATCGCCGGAGCAGGCATCGATGTCTTCCCAGTGGAACCGCCACCGAAGGACGATCCTCTCTTCGCAATGGATAACGTGATCGTGTCGCCGCACGCGCTGGCGTGGACCCAGGAGCTGATGCGGGACAACGGAGTGGAAGCCTGCCAGAACGTGCTGGCGCTGTCGCGAGGCGAGCTGCCGGGCGGCATCGTCAATCGCGAGGTGGTGAGCCGGCCGGGATTTCAGAAGAAGCTGGCGCGCTACCGGTAGCGGCGGTCAAATAGCGCCGGCGAGCGTCATTCCCCACGTCTCGGGCTGCGCGGCTTCCGCGGTTCACGGATCTTCCTGAGGTCCTCGAGCCGTCGGAAGTCCAAGGCGTCTTCATGCTTTTCTCAACCTGCTGAAAGGATCCCCCGCCACACGGCATTCTCCCGCTGAAAATGCCGGATGTACCCGGCGCCAAGGAGATCACCATGACGGCAGTGAAGATCAGCGCGGTTGCTCTAGCGGCAGTGGGGGTCTGCTCGATAGCGGGCAGTCCCAACCGGCCTAAGGCGGAAAGCAATTCCCCTAACGTGGAACGAGGGGTTCATTGGCTTGTCTCCGTTCAGGGGAAGGATGGCGGATGGGGCCAGGACGGAGGCGCAACCTCGTACGTGCGGACCACCGAGAGGCTGGAGACCAACGGAAACGATGTCGCCAACACGGCTGTAGCGACGCTGGCGCTGGTGCATGCCGGCAATTCGGCCGTGCGCGGCGAGTATCGCCTGGCCGTGAAGAACGGCGTGGAGTTCATTCTGCGCAGCGTGGAAGACAGCCCGGAGGAGGGTCTGGCGGTCACGCGCATCTCGGGCACGCAGATCCAGCGCAAGCTGGGGCCGTTTATCGACACGTTCCTCACCTCCACATTGCTCTCCGAACTCGACGGAAACATGGGCGACGCGCCCTCGAACCAGCGGGTCCGCCGCGCGCTCGAGAAGGTGGTCCGCAAGATCGAGAAGAACCAGCAGAAAGATGGAAGCTGGAACAACTCCGGCGGTTGGGCTCCCATCCTCGGCACCTCGATGGCTTCCCGCAGCCTTGACCAGGCCGCCAGGAAAGGCGTTCGCGTAGAGGCGGACACGTTGGCAAAAGTGGAACGGTACACCAAGGCCGCGCAGGCTGGAGCGGCAAGCGGGCGCGTCTCGGCGATGGCGGCGCCCGCCTCGGCGGGTGTTCCCTTGTATCAGAACGCGCAGGCCCTGGAACAGATGAGCCGCAGCGACCAGGACCGCAGAAAGAACGCCAAGGAGATCCGCGAGATCACCTCCCAACTAGCCGATTCCCGGTTCGTCAACGGGTTCGGATCGATGGGCGGCGAAGAATTCTTCTCCTACCTCAATATTAGCGACAGTCTGCATCGGTCCGGTGGCGAAGAGTGGACGAAATGGAACAACCAGATCAAGACGCAGCTCGCTCGTCTCCAGAACGAGGATGGGACCTGGGCCGGGCATCACTGCATTACGGGCCGCGTGGCCGTGACCAGCGCCGCGCTCATGACGCTGCTGGTCGAGAGGTAAAATCGGCCTCGCCGAGGGTCGTCCGCCTGATTTTGCCCCGGAGCCGGACCTATCCTCCGGGGCCTCTGATACACGGACATCCCGGACTGATCTACATGCGACTGCTTCTGACTTTTGCACTTGTCACCCTGCCGCTGGTGACCTCATGCGCGCGGCATCCGGATCGGACCGCCGCGCTTCGACGCGGGTGTGAATTTCTCTGGAGCCAGCAGGACACCGACGGCGGTTGGCACAGCCGGACCTATGGACTGCTGAAATCCGGCCAATCCCTCACCGGATTCGTACTGGACGCGCTTCTCCAGGTTCCGTCCGACACCTGCGCCCCCCCGGCCGGTTCCGTCGATCGCGCGGTCGGCTTTCTTCACCGCAATACCAATCGAGCGGGCGCCGTCGGAAAAATGGATCCGTTGCTGTATGACTACCCGAACTACGCAACGGCCCTGGCCGTGCTTGCTCTCCGGCGGGCGGGTCAGCCGGTCGAATCCATGGTTGCCTGGCTTCGCACGCAGCAATTCACCGAAGACCACGGCTGGAAGCCGGCGGACGCCGCCTACGGCGCCTGGGGCATGGGCGGAGATCCGCGCGTCGCGCCGAACGCCGGTCACGTGGATCTCTCCATGACCCGCCACGTCCTTCAGGCGCTTGCGTCCTCCGGCGTCGCTCCCGCCGATCCCGCCTTCGCAAAAGCGCGCGTGTTTGTCGAGCGCTGCCAGAATCCCGACGGGGGCTTCTTTTTTTCCACCGTCGTGCTGGACGCCAACAAAGCCGGTCAGCAGGGGGAACGCTATCGCAGCTACGGCTCTTCGACCGCGGATGGAATCCTGGCCCTGTTGGCGATGGGGACACCGCCCGGCTCCGAACGCCTCCAGTCGGCAATGCGATGGCTGCGGGCGCATGACATGCCAGACGGTGCACCGGGGTTCGTCGGTCCTGCTTACCAGCGATGGACCGCCGGGTTGCGCTTTTACTATGCCGCCTCGAGCGCCCAGGCATTCGGTGGACACAGCCCCCAAATGGCGGCCAGTCTGGCCGCCGGTCAGCAGGGGGACGGAAGCTGGAGGAATTCCGAGAATCTCGTGAAGGAGGACGATCCCCTGATCGCCACCGCCTTTGCCGTGGCGGCTCTCGCTACGCCGCCACGGTAGCGCTCTTTCCGTCGCCGCCGACATACCGCTCCGTGCCAAACTGGAAGAAGAACATGAGCGATACTGCCGCGTATGACGCGCTGTTGCTGGTTTCCTTCGGCGGACCGGAGCGGCGCGAGGATGTGATTCCGTTTCTCGAGAACGTGCTGCGCGGCAGAGACGTGCCGTCCGCGCGCATGCTCCAGGTTGCCGAACATTATTACGAATTCGACGGCCGCACTCCGATCAACGACCAGAATCGCGCCCTGATCGCCGCTCTCGAACAGGAGTTCGCTGCGCGCGGCCCCCGCCTGCCCGTTTATTGGGGGAACCGCAACTGGCGCCCGCTGCTGCCGGACACCGTGCGGCAAATGGAGTCCGACGGCGTCAGGCGCGCGCTGGCCTTCGTCACCTCGGCTTTCAGCTCCTATTCCGGCTGCCGGCAGTACCTGGAGAACATCGAGCAGGCGACGCGCGGGGCGAATTCCATCCGGATCGACAAGCTCCGCGCCTTCTACAACCATCCAGGATTCATCGACGCCATGGCGGACCGCTGCAAAGATGCGCTAAAGACCAGGCCCGGGGCGCGGCTCCTGTTCACCGGCCACAGCATTCCCGTGTCGTACGCCAACACGTCGCCGTACACCCAACAGCTCGAAGAGTCCTGCCGCCTGGTGGCGGAGCGGCTCGGCCGCCGGGACTGGCGACTGGTATATCAAAGCCGCAGCGGCTCGCCCAGGGAGCCCTGGCTCGGGCCGGACATCGGCGAAGCGTTGCGAGAGCTGGGGGCCGGGTCGGAAGCGGTGATCGCTCCCATCGGATTCCTTTCCGATCACATGGAGGTGATCTACGACCTCGATACCGAAGCGCGAAGGACCTGCGACGAACTGGGCATCGGCATGACGCGCGCGGCTACCGTCGGAGTCCATCCGGGCTTCGTATCGATGATCAGAGATCTGGTGCTCGAACGGACCGAGGGCGCGCCGCGGCTTTCAGTCGGCAATTACCCTCCCTGTCACGACGTGTGCCCGGCGGATTGCTGTCCGCGCTCCTGAATGCGGCACGCTATACTGTGGCTTCCATGAAGCGCCTCGGTTTACTGCTTCTGGCCGCCTGCTCTCTTTCCGCGCAGCGGCCTCTCGACTTCCTCAATCACAACCGCCCCGTTCTGGACGCGCACAACTGTTACCCCTACCAGGGAGCATGGAACGACCGCCTCGATCGCGCCCTGACCGCCGGGTTCCCCGTCGGCATCGAGCAGGATCTCACCTGGGGCGAAGACAAGGCCACGGGGAAGAAAGCTCCCGTGATCAGCCATACCACCAAACTCACCGGCTTGGAGCCCACGCTGCGCGCGCACTTTTTCGAGCGCGTCCGGCCGCTGGTCGAAAAAGCTCTGGCCGAAAATCAGCAGGACCGCTGGCCGCTGATTGTCCTGCACTTCGATTTCAAGTCCGAAGAACCGGAGCTGCTCCGTGCCGTCTGGGACCTGCTGGGTGAATACGAGTCCTGGATTACGACGGCGCGGAAAATGCCGGATCCGCGCGAACTCGCCCCCTTCGAGGCGAAGCCGCTGCTGGTGCTCACTGAAGATTCCGACCTGCAGGAAGCCGCCTTCTTCGGCTCGCTTCCGGCAGGAGCGAAGATGCGTCTGTTCGGTTCGGCGCACACAGCCGCGATTCCCGGAAAGTCGAATGAAGAGCGCCGCCTGGCCAGCAGCCGCATGCCTCCGCAGAAGCTGCTGGCGGAGCGGCCCACCAACTACCGCCGCTGGTGGAACAGCTCCTGGTATCCGGTCGAGCGGGGCGGCCAGACGAGGGCCGGCGATTGGACTCCGAAGGACGACGCCCGTCTGCGCGCGCTGGTGCGCCATGCGCACGAGTTGGGATTCTGGATTCGCTTCTACACTCTCGATGGCTTCAGCCCTGACGAGGACAAGGGCTGGACCGCCAGCTATAACTTCGGTTCCAGGAGAGCCGTCGAGCCGCGCTGGAAAGCCGCCATCGAGGCCGGTGTCAATCTCATTGCCACCGACCAGTACGAGGATCTGGCCGCCCTCCTGCGCTGACAGCCGAGGCGCGAGGTTCCGGCGATCAGTCCAACGTTATCGGATCAGCGGGTTACGGCTGGGCCATATTCCCAGACGGCCGAGCAGGGCCCAAGTTATAGGTAAACAGCCATTTACATACTTTATAAATAGTCAATAAAATATACTTGACATCTCTACACTCATATTTTATGCTTACACCAGGAGGAAGATTTCAAAGCCTATGTCACTTACACAGTTCGATCCCCTTGCCAACTTTCCGGCGACCTTCCGCAGTTTCGAAGATGCCGTCGCCCGTATGCTCAACGAGCCTCGCGGAGCCCGCCCCTGGTCTCCTTCCGTGGACATCGCGGAAACTGAAGATGAGCTGGTTCTGAAGGCGGATTTGCCTGAGGTCAAGCTGGAGGACGTGGAAGTTCGCGTCGAGAACCAGACCCTGACGCTGAAAGGCGAACGCAAGTTCGAGCAGGATAACTCGGTGCGCGGTTTCCACCGCATCGAGCGCAGCTATGGCGCGTTTACGCGCAGTTTTTCGGTGCCTGGCACGGTAGACTCGGAGAAGGTGACCGCCGAGCTCAAGAACGGCGTCCTCACCGTGAAACTGCCCAAAAAGGAGGCCGCGAAGCCCCGTCAAGTGAAAATCGAAGTCAAGGGCTGATGGGCGGAACGCCGCCCAGGGGAATGGAGAGGTTCTTGCCAGGAACCACCTAGGGGGGCGTGCAGGGTCACGCCCCTGGAGCATTTCAATGATCCAATTTGATAAATTCACTCAAAAAGCGCAGGAGGCGATGCAGCAGGCGCAATCGCTGGCCGGCAAACACCAGCATCAGGCGATTCATCCGCTGCATCTTTTGCTGGCCCTTGCGGCGGAAAAGGAGGGTGTGGTCCGCCCGGTTCTCGAGAAGTCCGGAGTCCAGCCGGCGGCGCTGATTCTCGATGCTGAAAAAGCGCTGAAGGATATTCCAACCGTGGCCGGCACGCCGGCGGGCGCGTATATTTCACCTTCGCTGAACGAGGTTGTGGACCGCGCCCTGGAGGAGGCGGAGCGTTTTAAAGATGAATTTGTTTCCACCGAGCACCTCCTGCTGGCCATGTCCAGCAGCAAGAACGACCCGGCCGGAAATCTGCTCAACCGGGCCGGCGCCACTCACGAAAAGATTCTCAACGCGCTGGTTTCCGTGCGTGGAACGCAGCGCATCACCGACCCCAATCCGGAGAGCAAATACCAGGCGCTCGAGCGTTATGCCGTGGACCTGACGGCGCAGGCGCGGCAGGGCAAGCTCGATCCGGTCATCGGCCGCGACGAAGAGATCCGGCGCGTCATGCAGGTGCTCAGCCGCCGCACGAAGAACAATCCGGTGCTGATCGGTGAACCTGGCGTTGGAAAGACCGCCATTGTCGAGGGATTGGCGCAGCGCATCGTCCGGGGCGATGTTCCCGACCAGCTCCGTAACAAGCGGCTGGTAGCCATCGACCTCGCCTCCATGGTCGCGGGCACCAAGTTCCGAGGCGAATTCGAGGACCGTTTCAAGGCCGTGCTGAAGGAAATCAGCGAATCCGCCGGAGAAATCATCTGTTTCATCGACGAATTGCACACCCTGGTAGGCGCCGGCGGGGCGGAAGGCGCGATCGATGCCGCCAACATGCTCAAACCCGCCCTGGCGCGCGGCGAATTGCATTGCGTCGGGGCCACCACGCTGGTGGAGTACAAGAAGTACATCGAAAAGGACGCCGCCCTGGCGCGACGGTTCCAGACCGTTCTCGTGGGCGAGCCCTCCGTCGAGGACACCATCGCCATTCTTCGCGGCTTGAAGGAACGGTTCGAAATCCATCATGGCGTCCGGATCAAGGATGCGGCTCTGGTGTCCGCCGCCATGCTCTCCCATCGCTACATCAGCGACCGGTTCCTGCCGGACAAGGCTATCGACTTGGTGGACGAGGCGGGCGCGGCCCTGGGCATCCAGATCGGCTCCATGCCGATCGAAATCGATCAGCTCGAGCGCCGCATCACTCAGCTCGAGATCGAGCGGCAGGCGCTCGTAAAGGAGAACGATCGCGCCTCGCATGAACGCTTGCGGACCGTCGAGAGCGAGCTGGAGCGGCTGCGCGCCGAAACGGCCGGCCTCAAAGATCGCTGGAACAAAGAGAAGAATGCAATCTCCCGCGTGCAGCAGCTCAAAGAGGAGCAGGAGCAGTTGCGCCAGGAAGAGGAACGGGCCACGCGTGCCGGCGACTGGGAAAAGGCCGCCAAACTGCGCTATGGACGGCTCTCGGAGATTGAAAAGGATCTGGAAGCGGCCAACCGCACGCTCGAATCCATCAAAGCGGGCACGGCGTTGCTCAAAGAGGAGATCGACGAGGAGGATATCGCCCGCATCGTGGCCAAGTGGACGGGCATCCCCGTCGCACGAATGCTGGAAGGGGAGATTCAGAAGCTGGTCCACATGGAGGAGCGGCTGCGTGAGCGCGTGGTCGGACAGGACGAGGCTGTGCAGTTCGTCGCGAACGCGATCCGCCGCAACCGCGCCGGTCTGAGCGACCCCAACCGGCCGATCGGCAGCTTCCTGTTCCTGGGTCCCACGGGCGTGGGAAAGACGGAGCTGGCGAGGGCGCTGGCCGAATTCCTGTTCGATGACGAAAAGGCGATGGTCCGGATCGATATGTCCGAGTACATGGAGAAGCATTCGGTGGCCCGCATGATCGGCGCGCCGCCCGGATACATCGGCTACGAAGAGGGCGGACAGCTGACCGAGCACCTGCGCCGGAAGCCTTACTCGGTGGTGCTGTTCGACGAGATCGAGAAAGCGCATCCGGACGTGTTCAACGCGCTGCTGCAGATCCTCGAGGACGGCCGGCTGACCGACGGACAGGGCCGCACGGTCAGTTTTCGTAACGCCGTGGTGGTCATGACGTCCAACGTCGGGTCGGGAACGCTCAAGGAAACCCATATCGGTTTCTCGGTACACGCCCGCAGCACGACGAATGAAGAAGCGAGGAAGTCGATTCTGGACGCCCTGCGTTCGACCTTCCGGCCCGAATTTCTGAACCGGATCGACGACATTATCGTCTTTAATACTCTGAGCCGTGAAATGCTGTCGCGCATCATTCAGATCCAGCTCAAGAAGGTTGTGGCGATGCTGGCGGAGCGGGGACTCAAGCTGGAACTGACTCCGGCGGCGGTCGATCTGGTGCTGGCCGAAGGGTACGATCCTTCCTACGGCGCGCGGCCGATGAGGCGGGCTATCCAGCGGTTGATTCAGGATCCTCTGGCCATGCAGCTGCTCGCCGGAACCTTCACGGCCGGCGACACGGTGCTGGCCGGCGTGGATCCGGCCACTCGCACGCTGCGGTTTGAGAAACTGGAACAGGAGGTGGCGTCTGTCGCGCCACCTTCCGCCGCCTGAAAAGGAGAATATGACGACCTCGAACACTCTGAAGACCGTGGCCCTGCTCGGTCTTTTGAGCGCACTGCTCATCCTGGGGGGCCAGGCCCTTGCGGGCCGCAACGGGATGTACCTCGGGCTGGCTTTCGCCGTCCTCATGAATTTCGGAAGCTATTTCTTCTCCGAGAAGATCGCTTTGGCCAGCTATAATGCGCAGCCGGTGACGCCCTCGGAGAACGCCGGCGTTTACCAGCGTGTTCAACCCATCGTGGCCCGGCTGGCTCACCGAATGGAGCTGCCGATGCCCAAGCTGTGGCTGATTCCCGAGGAATCGCCCAACGCTTTCGCCACGGGCCGCAACCCTTCGCACTCTTCCATCGCCTTCACTTCGGGCATCCTGCAATTGATGGACGACCGCGAGCTGGAAGGCGTGATCGCGCACGAGCTGGGGCACGTGTTGAACCGCGACATCCTCACCAGTTCCATCGCGGCCACCATTGCGGCGGCCATCACTCAGCTTTCCTACATGGCCATGTTTTTCGGCGGGCGCCGGGATGAAGAGGACCGCGGCGGCGGACTCGGCGCCCTGTTCATGCTGATCCTGGGGCCGATTGCCGCAACGCTGATCCAGCTAGCCATCTCGCGTACCAGGGAATACTCGGCGGACGCGACTTCGGCCAAATATACCGGAGCGCCGGACGAGCTGATCGCGGGTCTGAGAAAACTCGACACGTGGTCCCAGCGCATTCCGATGGACGCTTCGCCGGCCACCGCCCACATGTTTATCGTCAAGCCGTTCACAGGTGACATGATGATGAAGCTGTTCTCGACCCACCCTTCCACGGCCGACCGGATTGCCCGGCTGCAGGCCATGCGTTGATCGAGGTCCGGGTCACCCGCAAGGGCGCGGACAGAGTGGCGTCGGGCCACCCCTGGATTTTTTCGAGCGACGTAACCGACCGGGGCGGGGCAGAGCCGGGAGCCGCGGTTCAGGTGCTCGATCCCAAAGGCCGGATACTCGGCCTGGCGCACTATAGCGCCTCTTCACAGATTTGCCTGCGCATGCTGAGCCGGAAGGCGGAGGAGATCGGTCCCGCCTTCTTCGCGCAGCGGCTGGAAGCCGCGGAAGCGCATCGGCGCGCGGTGGTGTCCGGCACGGATGCCTATCGGCTGGCGCATGCCGAAGCGGACCTGCTGCCCGGGCTGATCGTCGACCGGTATGGCGATTACTGCGTCGTCCAGACGCTCGATCAGGGCATGGACCGGGCGCGGAACTGGATCGTCGACGGGTTGGTGAGCCTGCTCGCGCCGAAGGGGATCGTGCTGCGCAATGACGCCGCAGTGCGCCGGAAGGAGAACCTGCCGCTGGAAAAAGTTGTGGCCTCCGGCGAGATTCCGGCCGTCGTGCCCGTGCGGATCAACGGGCTCCAGTTCCACGCCGATCTGCTGGCGGGACAAAAGACCGGCATCTTCCTCGACCAGCGGGAAAATTACCTGGCTGCCGCGCGGTATGCGACGGGACGGGCGCTCGACTGCTTTACGTCGAGCGGCGGATTCGCGCTGCACATGGCCGCCCGCTGCGAGTCGGTGGAGGCGGTGGATACTTCCGGTCCGGCGCTGGCCTCGGCGGAGCAAAACCGCGCGGCCAACGGCATCGGCAATGTGGAGTTCCGTGAAGCGAACGTGTTCGACCTGCTCGCGGGATATGTTGCGGCCCGCCGTGAGTTCTCGACGGTGGTGCTCGATCCCCCTGCCTTCGCCAAATCCCGCGGAACGGTGGAAAGCGCGGCGCGCGGATACAAGGAGATCAATCTGCGGGCGCTACGCCTGCTGGCGCCGGGCGGCCTGCTGGTTACCTGCTCCTGCTCGCATCATGTGAGCGAGGCGATGCTGCTGGAAATCGTGGCGCAGGCTTCGCTCGACGCGGGGCGCGTGCTGCGCGTGCTGGAGCGGCGGACACAATCCGCCGACCATCCCATTCTGCTGACAGTGCCCGAGACTCACTATTTGAAGTGCCTCATCCTGCAGGTGGTCTGACGCTCACCTGCCGCGGCTCATCGCCTTCAACATCAGCCGCAGCGCGGCGTTTTGAACCAGCAGCGCGAAACCGAAGCTGCACGCCAGGGTTGCCGCCAGCAACGCGAAATCCACAAGACCGTTCACTCGAATCTGCCTCCACCCAGTCAAGCGCAAACGGCGGCCGATCCGGCTCACGCCGATCCGCCGCCTGGGCTGGACGGGCGGAAGAAGCGCCTTTCGAGAAGGCCTGACCAGTTGACGCAACCCGCTCGCGCCTGATATGAACAGACGCTATGGACCAACGACGCAATTTCCTGAAGAAAGCGGCCACCCTGGGAGCCGCCGGATCAATGGCGGCCATGGCCGCGGCCGCAGCCGCCGGACCTGCCGGACGCGCCAAGGCGGCCGGCGGCATCCGGCTGGGCAATCTCTATTTCAGCTCCGGGCTTACCGGTGTCCGCCCCGAAGCCCGTAAGGATCCGCTGGCCTTCGGCGGCGACATCAAGGAGCAAACACAAAAAGTCCTGGAACTGCACAAGGCGAACCTGGAATCGATGGGCTCCTCCCTCGAGAACGTGCTCAAAGTGACCGTGTTCATGGCGGACGTGAAGACCGAGAAGAATGCCATGAACGAGGTCTATGCGCGCTTCTTTCCGAAGGACGCTCCTGCCCGCTCCGCCTTCGGCGTGCAATTCCCGGATACGGCCACTCGAGTCGAGATCGAGCTGGTAGCCTGGATTCCCTAGCGTCGATGCCGAAACAGCCGCTGCCGGATATCCGCGTGTCCACCAAGCGGTACGAAGACTGGCTCGGTTCTCAAATCCGGCTCATCCGCAAGGACATTCTCCGCAAGCACGCGGAGATGAGCGTTGCGCCCTTCCCGTTCATGCGGGCAACCTATTACCGCTGGGCCGAGGTCTGGCCGCGGGTCTGCGGCGCCGCCGCTTCTGCGCCGGAGACGCTCTCGGTAGGCGACCTGCACGCCGAAAACTTCGGCACGTGGCGCGACGCCGAAGGCCGCCTGATCTGGGGTGTGAACGATTTCGACGAGGCGTCCTGGCTGCCCTACACCAATGACCTGATCCGCCTGGCGTCGAGCGTGCTTCTGGCAATCGACGCCGAACACATCGGGCTCAATCGTAAGGACGCCTGTGCCGTTCTGCTTGCCGGCTATCGTAAAAGTCTCGAAGCGGGCGGACGTCCGTTCGCGTTAGCGGAGCATCATGTCGCCCTGAGAGAGATGGCCCGAAGCCGGATCAAGGATGCCGCGGTGTTCTGGGAGAAACTGAGCAGTCTCGAATCCGTCAAGGACAAAGTTCCCGGCAGCGCCAGGAAGGCGATCATTCGCATGCTGCCCGATCCGAAGATGAAGCACCGGCTGGTGCACCGCGCCGCCGGATTGGGCAGCCTCGGGCGGCAGCGCTTCGCCGGCATAGGGGTCTGGTGCGGCGGGATGATTGCCCGCGAGGCGAAAGAACTCGCGCTATCCGCCTGCGTCTGGGCCGGCCCACAACGGCGCTCCGGCCGCATCCTCTACCAGCAGATCCTTCGCCGCGCCGTGCGATGCCCCGATCCCTTTGTGCGGCTGCGCGAATCCTGGATCGTGCGCCGCCTCGCGCCGGACTGCTCGCGCATTGAGCTCCAGGCTCTACCCAGGCAGCGCGACGAGGTCCGGTTGCTCGACGCCATGGGGTGGGAGACGGCCAACATCCACCTTGGCACGGCCAAACCGCGGGACATTCTCCAGGATTTGAACAACCGTCCGTCCAACTGGCTCAACAGCGCCGCCGCCGCGATGGCGGACGTGGTCCACGCCGATTGGTCGCGCTGGCGGAAAGGATAGCCTGCCATGACCTTTTCGACACGCCGGATTCGGCCCGCCCGCGAGCAGCAGCTCGAAACCGAAGCGGAATTGCCCGCGCCGCCATACTAGAATGGCTGCATGAGATGGGTGCGGGCGGGCGTAGGCGCGGCGATTCTGCTGTTCCAGCTCGCCATGATCGTCAACGCCAGGTTCGTGCCCGCCCGCTACTTCTGCTGGGCGCCCTACGATATCCAGACCGACTACCGGCTCGACGTCACGATAGGCGGGCGCGAGCTCACGGCGGCCGAGATCCGCCGCCGTTACCGGCGCGCCAAGGTAGGGAGCGACAACCGCTCCTTCCGGAACCTCATGGACATCGTCGAACAGTACGAGCGCACCTATGGAGCTGCCGATCACGCGCAGGTGCGCATGCGCTATCGCGTGAACGGAAAAGAGGAGCAGGAGTGGCGCTATCCGGAATCGCGGTAAAGCCCTCCTGGAATCCCTTCCGCTGCGGCGGCACGGAGTATCCCATCAACCTGCTCCTGACGGCGAAGCTCATCGCCTTCTCGCTGCTGATCACCAATCACGTCCGGCTGCTGCCCGATCCCTTTCTGCCGTTCGTACCGGGGCTGGATCAGATCGCGCCGCCCGCTGTCTTCCAGCGGGTCCTCCAGGTGGTGTTCTTTCTGTCGGCCCTGGCGCTGATGTTCAACCGCCGCCCGCGAATCGCGTCGCTGGCGCTGGGCGGGTCCATTCTACTGGCGGTCGTCTCGTCCAAGGCCTATTACGGCAACAACAAAACCTTCGCCGGTCTCATCCTGTTTCTCACCGGCCTGTACGAGCCCGGGAGCCCGCCCTGGGTGCTGCGCGCCCAATTCGCCCTCGTATACTTCGGAGCAGGGCTGAATAAACTTCTCGATCCAGACTGGCGGTCCGGTTTGTTCATGGATCACTGGGCGGGTGTGCGGCTGCGGAATTCTTTCTACCTTGGGGCCCGGTCATGGCTCCCGCCCATGCTGCTGGCGCAAGCGATGTGCTGGGGTACGATCCTGGCCGAGCTCGGCGCGTCGGCTGCGTTTCTGGTCCGGCGCTGGTATCCGGCCGGCATCCTCATCAGCTTGCTTTTTCAGTCCTCGCTGCTGTTATTCACCGGGGATACCTTTTCCATGTTCTTCTACGGCATGCAGTCTGCGCTGCTGATTTTCGTGGATTGGCCCACCTCCCCCTGGCTCGTGATTTACGACGGCGATTGCGGCTTCTGCAACCGCTGTAAGCGCTGGTTCGAGCGCTTTGATCTGGAGGGCTTGCTCGATTGGCGTCCGTTTCAGTCCGGGGCGGGAGAGGCGTTCGGAATTTCTGCTGCCGCTGCGTCGGAGCAGGTCTACCTGGTGGCGGACAAGAAGGTGTACGGTGGCTTCCGCGCTATCCGTCGCATGCTGCTGTTCAATCCCCTTACTTATTTCGCCATCGCGTTTCTGATCGGCGCGCCGCGAGGCGATTTCAGTTACCTGACCATCTACCGGCGGGTGGTGGTTGCGCTGCTGCTGGCGGTCCTGCTGCCTCCCTTCATTCCGATTGGTGAGCGGCTCTACCGCCAAGTGGCCCGGAACCGCTACAAACTGGCGCCTGGCAGCCGTTGCGCGGTCGAGCCGCCGCGTCATTGAGAGGCTGCTTTACACTTCCCCATAGTGTTTTCTCCCAAAAACCAGATCGGCGGTCGGTCGGAGGGTTGTAAGTACAATTAAAATTAGGGTATTCTGGATGAAAGAGGATAGGATAAAGCTGGCATCCAACGTGCTACGAAACGCGCGTCTCGTGTTGTCTCTTGCCTAGGGCCAAGATGCTTCAGGAATTGAAATTTCAGCTCTCCACGGCGATCCTTACGGTCCTGACCGTGGCGGCTGCAGTTTCGGCTACTATCAATTTCTCGCAGCAGTGGAGCTTCCGTCTGCCCGATGACGGCGTCACGTGGGTGGACCGCGCCGGACCGAACGGTACGGTGGTGGTTCAAGCCCTTAGAGTGGCTCCCGACAGCGGGGGCGGCAACGCCGGGTTGCACGCCGGGGACGTTCTCCTGAAGATCAACGCGCTGTCGATCGCGAATGCGCTGTATGTACCCCAGGCGCTGGCCACCATCGGTGTTTGGAACAAGGCCGACTACCTGGTGGAGCGCGGCGGCGTGCAGTTCAAAACCAGCGTGATCGTGGCAGCCGTGCCCCGCGATCCGGCCGTCACCTACCAGTACCTGGTCGGGTGCGCGTATCTGATCATCGGGCTGTTCGTCTACTTCCGCCGGGGCGCCGCCCAAAAGGCGCGGCACTTTTATATCTTCTGCCTGGTCTCTTTCATTTTTTCCTGCTTCCACTACACCGGCAGGCTCAACGGATTCGACTCGGTCATGCTGTTCGGCAACGTGGCCGCCGGTCTGCTCGCGCCGACGTTGTTCCTGCACTTCTGTCTGACCTTCTCGCAGCCGCGCAGCCGGCTGGCCATGGGCGCCCTGTACGTGCCGGCGGCCCTGCTGATGCTGATCTACGTGGGCTGCTCGTCGGGTGTTCTCAAAGTCGACGTGTCGCCGGTGGAGCTTCGCGAAACGCTGGATCGCGCCTGGCTGCTGTTCCTCACGGGGATGTACCTGGTGGGCGCCGCCGCGCTCAGCTTCGAGTACAAGCGCGCGGAAGACCCGATCGTGCGCCAGCAGCTCAAATGGCTTCGCAACGGCGCCTTCTCCGGAGTTCTCCCGTTCGCCGTGTTTTACGTGCTTCCGTACGCCTTGGGACTGGTTCCGAACGGGTACATGAAGATGTCGGTGCTGTCTCTGACGCTGATACCGCTCACGCTGGCGTACGCCATCGCGCGGTACCGGCTGATGGACGTCGATATTCTGTTCCGGCGCGGTTACGCCTATACGCTGGCCACCCTATGCGTGTTGGCCGGCTTTTACGGCATCGTCTTCTCGCTGGCGAGCCTGATTCAGAAAAATTTCAAGGACCTGCCCCAGAGCGGATTGGTGGCCATCATGTTGATGGCGGCCTTCCTGTTCCAGCCCGTGCGCAACTGGATTCAGGAGCGGCTGGACCGCTACTTCTATCGCGACCGCTACGATTACCGGCAGACCCTGGTGGAATTTGCGCGCGAGCTAAGCTCGGAAACCAATCTCGACGCCATGCTCTCGGCGGTGGCCGAGAGGCTGCGGCACACCCTCTACATCCGGCACATGGCGTTCTTCCTGTCGGACGAAAACGGGGAAGAGAACGCTCCGCGGTTCCGGCTGAAAATGGGCGTCGGCCTCAAGGATCGCCAGGGCAGGCCGATCACCTCCGGAGAAAGCCTGGATCTGTCTTTCCTCGACCAGGCCGTCCAGAAGCCGGCCGGCGCGGCGCACGTTCCACCCTACCTGTTCTTCGGCCGGACACGCTACCTGGTGGATGCCGTCGCCCGCGCCATGCCGGCGTCGGAACGTCAGACCATATCGGACCTCGATCTGACTTACTATCTTCCCTGCACCGTGCGGGGACGCACCATTGCCTTCCTGGGAGTCAGCCGGACCGAGGATGGCGACTTTCTCTCCAGCGTCGATGTGGAGCTGCTGCAGACGCTCTCCGGGTCGATCGGCATCGCCATCGAAAACGCCCGGCTCTACAGTTCGCTCGAGCGAAAGGTGGAAGAGAATGAGCGCCTCAAGGAGTTCAGCGAAAACATCGTCGAATCCATCAACGTCGGCATTCTGGCGGTGGATCTGGCGGACCGGGTCGAGAGCTGGAACACGCAGCTCGAGCAGTTGACCGGCGTGCTGCGCGAAAAAGCCGTGGGCCGCACGCTGGCCGAGCTGCTGCCCGCCGAGATGGTGGACCGGTTTACAAGGGTGCGCGGCGAAAGCGGGATCCATCACATTTACAAGTTCATCCTCCGCCCGGCCGCCATGCCCGCGGCGGCGCAAAACGGGTCGAACGGACACAATGGCCATGCCAACGGCGCCGCCGGCGCCCCCGCGCGTAAGGAATCGACGCTCAACATCGCCATCGCCCCGCTGATCTCCCGCAACATGGAGCAGATCGGACGCCTGATCATCTTCGACGACGTAACCGACCGCGCCGAGCTGGAGCGCCGCCTGGTGCAGGCCGACAAGCTGAGCAGCATCGGGCTGCTGGCGGCCGGCGTGGCCCACGAAGTCAATACACCGCTGGCCGTAATCTCGACCTACGCCCAGATGCTGGCCAAGCAGGTGGCCGAGGACGACCAGAAGTCCAAGCTGCTCGAAAAGATCGCCAAGCAGACCTTCCGCGCCAGCGAGATCGTGAATTCGTTGTTGAATTTCTCCCGCACCTCGACCACCGAGTTCGGCGAAGTCAGCGTCAATCGCGTGATTCAGGAGACCCTGTCGCTGCTCGATCATCAGATGAAGAAGGCGGGCCTGGAAGTGCGGACCTCGCTTGACCCGGCCGCGCCAGCGATCCACGGCAATCCGGGCAAGCTGCAGCAGGTGTTCCTCAACCTGTTCATCAACGCGCGCGACGCCATGGCTCCCGGCGGCGCGCTGGAAGTGAATACCTCCATGCAGGCCGATGGCGGCGTTCAGATCGACGTGGTCGATAGCGGCCACGGCATCGAGCCCGAGCACATACATCGGATTTACGATCCGTTCTTCACCACGAAAGGATCGCACAAGGGGACGGGCCTCGGCCTGTCGGTCACATACGGTATCATTCAGGAGCATGGTGGCGCCATCAAGGTCTTTAGCAGGCCTGGAGGCGGTACCCGCTTCCGCTTGGAATTTCCGCCTGTCCATTCCAAGCTTCGGAAGCCCGCGACTGTTTGAAAATGCCTGAGATTACCCTCAAACCGGACTCCAGCTACACCCCCCATAAACCAAACGAAAATGGATCGGGAAAAGGCCAGATCCTGGTCATCGACGACGAGGCCGACATCCGCGAGAGCCTGGAGACCCTGCTGAGCCTGGAAGGCTACACCGTCTCCCTGGCGCAAAACGGCGGCGAAGGCCTGCGCGCGCTGGAAACCAAAACCTTCGACCTCGTGCTGCTCGACCTGATGATGCCGGACCGGTCGGGCATGGAGGTGCTGCGCGAGGTCCGCGAGCGCGACACGGAGACACCCATCTTCCTCATCACCGCCTACGGCTCGGTGGAAGCCGCCGTGGAAGCTTTGAAGTCCGGCGCCAACGATTATTTCTCGAAACCCTGGGACAACGAGAAGCTGCTGATCGAGATCGATCGCATGATCGCGGGCCGCCGTCTCGAGCGCGAGAACCGGCAGCTGAAACGGGCGCTGAAGCAGCGCTACAGCTTCCCCAACATCATCGGCAAGAGCGAGCGCATGCTGCGCCTGCTGGATCTGGTTTCCCAGGTCGCCTCGAGCCGGTCCACCATCCTGATCACGGGCGAGACCGGCACGGGCAAGGAGCTCATCGCCAAGGCGATCCACGCCAATTCGCCGCGCGCCGACAACATGTTCATCGCGGTCAACAGCGGCTCGCTGCCGCCGGACCTGCTCGAGTCTTCGCTGTTTGGCCACGTAAAGGGCGCCTTCACCAGCGCCATGCAGTCCCACAAGGGCTACTTCGAAATCGCCAATCGCGGCACGATCTTTTTCGACGAGATCGGGACGATCGGTCCCGAGACGCAGTCCAAGCTGCTGCGCGTCATCCAGGAGCGTGAGTTCATGCCCCTCGGATCCACCGAGACGGTGAAAGTCGACGTGCGGATTCTGGCGGCCACCAACGCGGATTTGAAAAAGCTCGTCGACGAGCGGAAGTTTCGCGAGGATCTCTATTACAGGCTGAACGTAATCAACATCGCTCTGCCGCCGCTGCGCGAGCGTAAAGAAGACGTTCCTCCGCTGGTGGAGCACTTCTTCACCAAGTATTGCCGGGAGAACGACAAGTTCCTGGACTCAGCCAAGCGGTCCACGCTACGGTTTCAGCCGGAAGCGATGCAGATCCTGATGGACCACAACTGGCCGGGCAACGTCCGCGAACTGGAAAACGTGGTGGAGCGCGCCGTAGTGCTGGCGTCGGAGGAATGGGCGCCGGTCGAGGTGTTGCCCGAGTACCTTCTGCTGGCCGGCGGCGTCCGCTTGCACAAAGGCGACGGACCGCTCCCTGCCGACGCGTCGCTCTACGATATCGTGGCCGATTTCGAGCGGCGGACCATCATCGAACGGCTGGAGCAGACCGGCTGGAGCCAGACCGAAGCGGCCGACAGTCTGCACGTGCCGCTCTCCACCTTGAATCAGAAGATCAAGCGCCTCAACATCGACGTAAAAAGGAAGTCGTAGCGCGAGCGAGGTCCCCCCTACAATCCCAGCCGGATCGGCTGCGCCGTCGCCTCGTCGGTGTGGATTACGGCGTCGGGATGACCCTGCACCAGGGTCGCCGGGTACTCCACGCCGACCTCCCCCGCCGCCGCAATGCGGAACACGGCGCTGTGCCGCGAACCGCCCGCGCAATAGAGCCGGATCTTTCGCGACGCCAGGATATCCCGCATCCCGAGCGTCACCGCCATGGGCGGAATCGCGGCCGCGCTCCCGCCGGCTGATCCGATGCTCTGGACCACTATCGAATCGGAGCCCAGCGTCACCACCCGGGTCAGCGAATTCCGCAATTCGTCTACCGTGATCCGAGCCCAACGCGAGAGGGGCGGCTCGTTGAAGGCCACGTGGCCATGGTAGCCGACGCCGCCGTAGCAGACGTCGATACCCCCCGCCCGGCGGATCGCTTCGCTGATGTCGTCGATGCGGAAGGGATGCGGCGCGTGGTACTGGCTTTCGGGAATCCGCAGCTCGGAATCGAGCGAGGCGAAGAACCGGCGCATGGCCCCTTCGAAGCTCAGCGGATGGCCGGCGGGAATCGGACGCCCCTGCCAGTCCAGAAACTCGTCCATCTGGAACACGTGGACATGGCGCCAACTGATGCGCTCGCGGTTTGTCATCTCCGCCAGCCGGGGATATTGCCCCATGGGACCCACAGGAAGAATCAATCGAGCCACCTCCCGAGACCGGATCTCGTCGGCGATGGAACGGGCGAAGTGGTCGAGCAGGCGCGGGATGTCCGGCTCGAGGTGAATTCCGATTCGGGCGCGCGCCCGCAGCTCTTCTACGCTGACCTCGAAGAGCGGGTCAAGCATGGAAATGGCGGCGTGCGGTGAACGGCGCTTTTCCGTATTCGCCTACATCCACCGTGCCCCGCATGCTGTCCCCGTCGAGGGTCCCTTCGAAGCTGTATCCGATGCTGGTCCCCTCGTAGTGATGGTTGCTGCGCCACCGCGCGGTCGATCCTTCCAGGCTGCCGCTCAGGTCCGCCTGCAAAAACTCCCCTCGATGGCTGCCTCGCAGCTTGTCTCCGTTCTGCTCGAAAAACACCGAATGGGTCACCTGGTCGCGCAGGTAGGAAATCTCCACGTCCCACTGGCCGCCCGCCTGCGCCGTCCCTCCAGCCGCCGGCGCCGCCGGTCTCTTGGGCGGCTTCGAAAGCAGCTCCCGCAGCCGGGGCGCGACGGTCTCGGCGTCGCCCGGCATCATCATGTACGGCATGATCGTGACCGATTCTGCCGCCGAGGGTATCAGGATGCGAGGCGTGCCCGCCAGCAGCGCGTCGGACAGCTCCGTGCCGGTCACTCCCAGCTTCTTTGTGTCCCAGCTGATCCGGAGCTGAGGCGCAAAATTCGAAGGACCCCTGGGCTGCAGGACTTCCGTCTGAACCGTCGGAATCGAAGACACCTTGTCGCGAATCACGCCGAGCCAGCCTTCCCATTGCTTCCACTCCGCGTCGTGATTGCGCTTCGTCCAGGCCTCGACCGCCGCCAGCATTCCCATGATCTCTTCCTTGCCGACCTTGAGTGAACGGCCGAAGGCATGATGCGGCGCGCTATTGATCCAGGCGGCCTGCAGCAGGTCCTTCCGGCCGAGCAGGACTCCGGCGCACTGCGGACCCCGGAGGCACTTGCCGCCGCTATAGGCCACCATGTCGGCCCCCGCCTTGAGATACACGTTGGGAATCGTGAGCCGCTCGGCGGCCGCGTCCACCAGCACCGGGATTCCATGCGCGTGCGCCGCCTGCGCAATCTCCTCGACTTTCATCGGATGCCGGTCCATCGCCTCGCCCAGCAGCGCCACCATGGCCGTCGACGGACGTAGCGCCGCCATGAACTCCTCCCTCGTCGACGGCGTGATCATGGTCACGCCGGTCATCCGGATAGCGTGGTCGTACACGTTGCGGGAAGCCTTCGGCATCACCACTTCGTGCTTCAGCCCGGCCAGCTTCGGCAGACGCTGCATCTTTTCCGGGTTGGCGCCGGCGATACAGGCCGAAGTCGCGTGCGTGAGCGCCGCCGCGCAGCCCGCCGTGATAATCCCCCACTCCGCCCTCGTGAGCTCCGCCAGCCGCCGGCCGACCCCCTCCATCAGCTCGTCCAGGTGAACGTAATGCCGCGAAGCTTCGTCCAGAGCTTTCTTGACCTCGGGCAGGGTCTGCGAGCCGCTGATAATGGTGAACGTGCCCTTGCAGTTGATTATGGGCTCGACGCCGATTCGCTGGTATATGTTGCCCTCGGTGCGCGCGGCGCCGCGAATGGGCAGCCTGGCCATGACGCCGGCCAGCAGGCTGCGGCCGGCGGCGCTGAAGAGCTGCCGCCGGTTAGGGACCAATGTGTATGTCATTCCGATTCCTCACTTGTTATAATCATAAACGTTCACCCCTTTGATTTTAAGCTTGCGGTAATATGTTGAATCGGATAGTGTGTTAAGCCAAGGAGCGTCGATGAGTACGAATCCCAAAATTACGGAAATCGAAATTACGGTCGAAGAGCAGAAGGGGCCGTCCGGCGCCGCGCAGAATGCGGCGGGATTCAAGATGTTCAATCGCGTGCTGGACTGGATCACTAACGATCGGACCGAGCTCATCAACATCACCGATCGCATCAACGAGATCGTGCGCAAGAGCGGCGTGCGGGACGGCATCGTGCACCTCCAGTCCCTCCATACGACCACTGCGGTCTTTCTCAATGAGTGGCAGGACGCCCTGCTGCAGGACGTGAAGCGCTTCCTCGAAGACGTCGTCGTCCGCGAGACCGACTGGCGGCACAACGATCCGCTGCACTCCGATTGCGAGCGCAAGAACGCCGACTCGCATCTTCGCGGCATGATGATGGGGCAGACACTCTCGCTGCAGGTCCGCAATTCGTCGGTGCTGCTCGGAACGTGGCAGAGCATCATTCTCGCCGAATTCGACGGGCCGAGGAGCCGCTCCATGTCGGTGCAGGTTTCCGGCGTCTGACGCCCAAATGTCCAGGCGATTCACGCTGACCGAAGCCGAAAGCCTTCTGCCGGAAATCGAAATCATCCTCCGCGAAGCGGTAGCCCTCAAGGCGCAATATCTGGAGGCGGAGCAGGGAATTCAGGCCCAGACCCAGCGCGTCGCCATGCAGGGAGGCGTGATCGTGGACCGGGCGGCGGTCCTCGAAAAGCGCGCCGGACGGGATCGGCTCGGCGAGGATCTCAAATCCGCCGTGGAGCGGCTGCAGGAGTTCGGGTGTGTCATCAAGGATCTGGACATCGGCCTGGTCGATTTCGTGACGCTGTTCCGGGGCAGGGAAGTTTACCTGTGCTGGCGGCTGGGCGAATCCGGGATCCGCTACTGGCACGGCATGGAAGAGGGATTTGCCGGCAGAAAGCCGATCGATCAGGATTTCCTCGAGAATCACGAAGGAGATCGGGCGCAGTAAGACGCGCTAGCCGATTTCCACCGCGGCGCCCTTGCCCTTCCGCGTGAAGTGGTAAACCGCCGCTCCCACGGCGATGGTTCCCAGTGCGGTCAGCGATACCGTGGGTTGGAAAATGATTCCCCAAACCACCATTCCCGTTCCCACCAGGATGTAAGCTGTCGGAATCAGCGGATAGAGAAAGTCGACCGCGCGCAGCTTCTGCCAGTTCGGTCTGCGGCGAAAGACGAAAACCGACGCTACCGCCAGCACCGTAAAGAGCGTCAGGCTGAAGCCGATAAACAGAAAAAGGTCCGGGATGGGCGTCAGCGTCATCAGGATCGCGCAGGCGCCCTGGCTGAGGATGGCGAAGACCGGTGTGTGCCAGCGTGGATGCACTACCGCGGCGGCCCTCACGAATGCCCCATTCTTAGCCATGGCGTAGTACACGCGCGGGCCGATAGTCACCATGGCGTTCACGGTGGGCATGATGGAAATGGCCATGAGGCCGCTGAAGAGAGCCGCGCCCGTGGGTCCGAACAGGTTTCCGGCAGAAACCTTGCCCACGGCCACCACTCCTTTGAGCGCCTGAATCGGCGTGGAGTAAATGAAGACCATGTTCAGCCCGACATACAGCACCGTCACCAGCGCCGTCCCAATCGCCAGCGCCGCCGGCAGAGTCCGCTCCGGCTGTTTCAGCTCCTCGGCCACATACGTAGCCGCGTTCCATCCGCTATAGCCCACCATCACCCAGAGGAGCTGGATCATGAACTCCACCGGCAGTGAGTTGGTGGAATCCCGCGCGGCGGGCGCGGAGAAGTTGGACCAGCTTCCCTGTCCCATGGTGAAGCCGAAAAATACCAGGGCGGCGATCACCAGAATCTTGAAGCCCGTGAGCGCGTTCTGAATCCTGGCCACGCGGGCGACGCCGAAGCAGTTCAAGATCGTAAAAGCCGCGATGAGAGATGAAGCCAGCAGCTGCGCCGCGCCCAGTTTCAGTGAAAATGCGCCGGATCCGACGATCAGCGCCGTTTTCGGATCGAATTGTTCCGGAAAGAAGTATCCCACGTAATTGGCAAAGATCAGAGCCGCGGTGGCGATCGGCGCCGAAAAACCGGCGAAAAACGATACCCAGCCGGTCATGAAGCCCCAGGCCGGTCCGTAAGCGCGAGTGAGGTAGACGTACTCTCCGCCGGAGCTGGGAAAATTGATCCCCAGCTCGGAGTAGCTGACGGCTCCGGCGAGCGCGAACAGCGCGCCCACAAACCAGGCCGCCAGGATCAGCTTCGCGTCCCCCAGGGCGGAGGCCATGAATCCGGTGGTTCCGAAAATTCCGGCGCCCACCATGTTGGAGACTACCAGCGAAGTCGCGCTGACCAGGCCGAGCTGCCGGAGCAGACCGCTGAACTTGGTGGTAGGTTCGGAAGATAGCACTACCCGTCATTCTACAATCTACCGGAGCCGCCATTGTTGGCGATTGGCGGCGAGCCCGGGTTCAAAATACTGGGATATAATAAATCGCCTTTTGGCGATTGCTCGTGTTCCGGAGAGATCAACCATGCGCAGCCCTCTATTGCTACTCATCCTGACCTCCGCCGTGGGATCGCCAGCCATGGGTCCCGAGCCCCTGTTCGAAGCCATCCGGCGCACCGATGCTGCGGCCCTCGGGCGGGCGCTGGACCGGGGCGTGCCGGCCGACGCCAAAGACGCGGACGGTGTTCCGGCGCTCATGGCTGCGGCGCTGTTCGCCGGTCCGGACTGTGTCCGGCTCCTGCTCGACCGCGGCGCCGATCCGAACGCGACAACCGGCGACGGAGCCACTGCGCTCATGTGGTCGATCCCGAATCTGGAGAAGGTGAAGCTGCTGCTGGCCCGCGGCGCGGATGTGAACGCCAGGTCGAACAACCTTCACCGGACGCCGCTGCTGATTGCCGCGGGCTATCCAGGCACGGTGGAGATCCTGCGTCTCCTGCTGGAAAAAGGCGCCGATCTGCACGCCCGCGACAAGGCCGGGGACCTGGCTCTCGGGCGTGCCCGGGACGCCGACATCGAGGTGGTCCGCTTCCTGGTCGAACGCGGCATCGGCGTCAACGAGAAGAACGCCGGCGACGCCACCGCGCTCAGCCGCGCCATCTCGCGGCCCTACCGGCCGACGATCGACTTCCTGCTCTCAAAGGGCGCCACTATCGGAAAGACCAGCCTTGTGAACGCCACCCACTGGCAGGACCCCGAGCTCGTCGCGAAGCTCATCGCGATGGGGGCCGACGTGAATGCCCGCACTGCCAGTTTCGGCCGCACGCCCCTCATCAACGCAGTCTCTTCGGAGCGTACCAGCCCTGGAACCGTCAAGCTCCTGCTCGACAAAGGCGCCGATCCCAATCTGGCCGATAACGACGGGGAGAAGCCGCTCGACTGGGCCATGCACCGCGCCGACCGGGCCAAGATCGATCTGCTCAGGAAGTACGGCGGCACGCAAGCCGAAACGCCTCGCGACAAGACCTGGCCCAAGCCCGAAGGCATCGCCGGCGCCAGAACGTCGCTCGAGCGCAGCGCCGCGCTGCTGATCGCTTCCTCGCAGATTCCGTTCCAGAAGCGCGCCTGCATCACCTGTCACAACCAGTCCATGCCGGCCCAGGTGGTGGCCGCGGCGCGCGAACGCGGGCTGCCGGTGAATGAGGAGGTGGCCGCCAGGAACCTCACGCAGATTCGCGCTGTCTACAGACCGCTCGGAGGAGAATCGATGCAAGGCTCCCAGGTTCCGGGCGGCGACCTCACCGTCGGCTATATCGTCATGGCGCTGGCCGCCGGGAAACATCCCATGGACATGACAACGGCAGCCCTGACTCACGGCGTTTTGGGAAGGCAGATGCCCGACGGAAGCTGGATCGAAGCCCAGACGCGTCCTCCCATGGAATACAGCAGCATCAGCCGGACCGCCATGGCGGTGCGCGCCATCACTCTTTATCCCATCGAAGCGCGCCGGCAGGAAATCGCGGACAAGCTGCGCCGGTCGCGCGTCTGGCTGACCGCCTCGAAGCCCCAGTCCGCCGAGGAGTATGCCATGCGGCTGATGGCGCTGGCGTGGACGGGGGCAGCGCGCGCCGAACTGGACGCGGCCGGGCGCGAATGGATTGCCGCCCAGCGGTCCGATGGAGGGTGGGCGCAGCTGCCGCACCTGGGCACGGACGCCTACGCAACCGGCATCACTCTTTATGCCATGTACGAAGCCGGTATTCCCGTCACGGATGCCGCCTACCGGAAAGGGATCGAGTATCTGCTCCGAAATCAGTACCGCGATGGAAGCTGGTTCGTCAAGACGCGGTCGTTTCCGGTGCAGCCCCAGATGGAGAGCGGTTACCCCTTCGGCTATAACCAGTGGATTTCAGCCGCCGGCGCAACCTGGGCCTCTCTGGCGATCGCTAACACTCTGCCGCTTGGGCAGCCTCTGTCGGCCGGCCGCTAGGAGAATGGAGCGCGCTCTCGATTGGCCGGCCGGAAGCGGTGAGTTCGGACCACAACGCGTGTGCGCCATTCTACAATTATCTGGTGCCCCTCATCCCGGTGTCTCTGCGAAGGTGCGGCCTCCCGCCGAAGGTCTGTGCGATTCTGGCCGCGATGGCTGTTCAACCCGCCGTCCTTTCCGCACAAAATTCCCCCCGGCCCGCCTATCTCGATCAGCGCTTCGATGAAGATTGGAGCTTTCTCCGGAATGCCTCCCTGCGAAGCGACCCGTGGGATTCCTGGAAATTCATTTCCTTCGGCGAATCCGCGCCCAATTCGTATGTCTCGATAGGCGGCGAAGCCCGCGTTCGCTGGGATTTCTTCCGCGAAGCGTCGTTCGGATCCGTTCCCAATTCTCCCCACGGATTTCTGCTGCAACGTTACCTGCTGCATGCCGACACCCACCTCGGCAGCCATGTCCGCTTCTTCACCCAGTTTCAGAGTGGTATCGAGACCGGCCGCGTCGGCGGACCGCGGCTGACCGATAAGGACACGGCCGAGATTCACCAGGCCCTTGTCGATTTTTCCACGTCGGCCGATCCGAACAAGGGAGTCTCCCTGCGGGCCGGCCGTCAGGAGTTTGAATTCGGAGCAGGTCATTTCATTTCCGCCAGCGAAGTGTTCAACGTGCGGCGGAGCTTCGATGGATTCAAAGTCACTTTTCATCCAGGCTCGTGGACCGTGCTTGGCGTCGCGGCCCGTCCCGTGATCACCAGGCCCGACCTGTTCGACGACGTGCCCGATCACCAGCAGACTCTCTGGGCCGCCGGCGCCTACGGCCGGAATCCGCTGGTCCATCATGCCAACCTGTCGATTTACTACATCGGGCTGGACCGCAAAGTATTCCGCGTGGACCAGGGGGGAGCCAGGGACCGGCGGCATACGATCGGCTCCCGCACCTGGGGCAAATGGCGCAGCTGGGACTACAACTACGAGCTGGTATTTCAGTTGGGTAC
>DATJFH010000174.1:0-4415 GCA_035495815.1 Bryobacteraceae bacterium | reverse complement strand
GGTCGCGCATGACCCCAGCAACCTCTTCGAGAGTCTCGCCCAGCCCGAGCATCAGTCCGGACTTGGTCGGCGTGTTGGGCGCACCTTTCTTCACATAAGCCAGCATGTCGAGCGACCGCTCATAGCGCGCGCCCAGGCGAACCTGACGATAGAGACGCGGCACGGTCTCGGTGTTGTGGTTGAGGATGTCGGGCGCGGCTTCGAGCACGATATCCATGGCCGCATGCGAACCCTGAAAATCCGGGACGAGCACCTCGACGCCGCAACCCGGTATACGTTCGCGAATGGCACGAATGGTTAGCGCGAACAGCTCGGCGCCGCCGTCCTTGCGGTCGTCGCGATTCACGCTGGTGATGACCGCGAATTTCAACCCCAGAGCGGCGCAGGCCTCGGCCACCCGGCGAGGCTCGTCATAATCCACCGGCAGCGGGCCGCCTTTCTGCACCGCGCAGAATCCGCAGCGGCGGGTGCAGACGTTGCCCAGGATCATGAAAGTCGCGGTGCGCCGGTTCCAGCAGTCGCCGATGTTGGGACAGGCAGCGCTTTCACACACCGTGTGGAGCTGCAGATCCCCGACTAGTTGTTTGAGCTGGCGATAGTTATCGCCCACCGGAGCGGGGGCGCGCAACCATGCTGGACGCTGCCCTCCGGGCAGTGCGGAGCCGGGGAGCTGATTCTCAATTCTGACTAGCACGTACCTTCATCGTAACAACTCCGCGATTCTGGTCTCCAAAATCCGCGATTCTTCGAAGTTCTCCGCGCGCCGGAAGAACTGGGGAGCCGTTTCGTAGGCGCGGCGGGGAATGAATCCGATGATCTCGCCGCACACCGCCGTGGTCCCGTGTTCGCGGGCGATCGTGGCGATGGTGTCGTAGACACGATCGAGCGGTGTTTCGGCAAAGTTCGTCAGGTTCATCGAAACCTGGGCGCAATCGCGCGAAGCCAGGTACAGCCCCATGGCCTTCACATGCGGAAATCCGCCAGAGGACTCGCGGATCTTGCGGGCGATGGCCTGCGCGACGGCGGCATCGCGGGTGGCAAGCTGGACGTTATAGGCGATCAGAAACCCCCGCGCCCCGACCATCGACGCCCCGGCTTTCGGATGGGCCGCCAGGTTCCCGACGTCGGGCGGAGCCCCATCGAAGCCGCGTTTGCGGACCATCTCCAGGCGCCGGCGCCCGGGACTCCGGGCGGCCTGTTCATAAAAATAGACCGGCACGCCGAAGCGTCGCCAGATTTCCTCACCGGCGCGATGCGCCGCGGCGATAGCGTCGTCCATGCTTGAGCCTTCCAGCGGAACAAACGGGATCACGTCGGCTGCGCCCACACGCGGATGAACGCCCTGGTGCGCCGAGAGATCGATTAGCTCGGCCGCCTTCCCTGCCCCCCGCACGGCGCCTTCCACTACCGCGTCAGAAGGTCCGCCAAATGTGATTACGCAGCGGTTATGGTCGGCATCCGATTCTGCTCCCAGTACGAGAACGCCCGGCACTGCGGCAATGGCATCCGCAATGGCGCGGACGACCGCATCATCCCGGCCCTCGGAAAAGTTCGGAACACATTCGAGCATTTTTATAAGATCATCGGTCCGTACGATCATAAGGAGTGCCGACCACCCCACGCAAGAAGACCCTCGACCGTGTTCTGTCACAAGCCGGTCTGGGATCGCGCACCGAAGCCCGAAGTTGGATCGGCGCGGGCCGCGTCGCAGTGGACGGCAAGAAGATCCAGACGCCCGATGCTTGGGTCGACCCGGAACATCAGCGCGTCACGCTCGACGGCAAACCGCTGCGCGCCGCCCGAAAGATCTACCTGCTGCTGTACAAACCCAAGGGCTACGTGACCAGCTACAAGGACCCTGACGGCCGTCCGACGGTCTACGATCTGCTGAAAGACGTCCCGGAAAAGGTATTTTCCGCGGGCCGGCTGGATCTGGATTCGAGCGGCCTGCTGATCTTCACCAACGACGGAACGTTCGCCGACCGCATCACCAGTCCCGAGTCGCACGTGCCCAAGACCTATCTGGTCAAGGCCTCCATGCTGCTCACCGACGACCAGCTCGAGCAGTTGCGGCGCGGCGTGGTGTTGGTGGATGGCCCGACGCGGCCGGCCGAGGTGAAGCGCAACCGCGATTCGGGCCGCTACACATTTTTCGAGATCACGCTAACCGAAGGGCGCAATCGCCAGGTGCGACGGATGGTGGAAACGCTAGGCGCCAAAGTGTTGAAGCTGGTGCGCACCCACATCGGAAGCATTTCGATCGGGGATTTGCAGATCGGAAAATACCGCGCTCTGAGCGACCGGGAGGTTCGCGGACTTACTTAACGCGTTCTGTGTCCGCCGCCCGCCGTCCGGGCAAAGCCGCCAGTACGTGGGGCATCTCCAGATCGCCGCCGCGCGCATACCGGTTGAGCGAAATCGACCCGGCGTGTAGGACCACACCCAGGCCAATCCAAAGCTGCCAGTGAGAAAAAGCCCCCGTGATACCAAACTGGCCCGCCAGGCCCATGTCCGATGCCAGCCGCCAGAATCCCAGCGAGTAGGCCATCAGGGACGCCGGCACCAGTAAAGCGCCGAACGCCGCCGATAGATCCCGGTTTGTACCCCTTCGATGTTGCCGCGGGCGGCCCTGTGGAAAACGGATCCTGACGATCATACCTATATCGCTTGATTCAACTCTACCAGGAATGGTTTCAGAAAAATGCGCAAAACCCCCTCCCGCGCTCCCGGTCGGGCGCGATCAGTTCCGGTACTTTTGGACGGTACCCCCGCGTCCGTTGCACTTCTGGAATCTTTTGTTCCATTTTGGGGGCGTGGCAAGTCTAACAGGCGGCTCCTGGCTTGTTTTGCCGAATGCCAGTTGACCCGCTCATGGTGGCGGAGTGTTAGAATCCAAAACACAGCAGTTTATCGGGGGGGGCGAAGGAGAAGTGATGCGGGTACGGACGAACCGGTCAAAGCTTGATCGATCGCTTAATCGATCGCTGCGCAGCCGATGGTTGGCCGTGGCTCTGGCTTTTTCGGCCGCCTGGGCAACCGGACAGGACCTGGCCGCGGAGGCTTGGCGCCTGGAACGCGGCGGAGATGCCGAACAAGCCGTTCGGGGCCTTCGGCAGGCCGCGATAGCCGCTCCTAACGATCCTGTTGCATTGCGCGCCTACGCCGAGTTCCTGGACCGCCATCACGATCCGGCTGCTCGCGAAGCCTATTCCCGGCTGGCTCAGGCGCTGCAACGGACCAGCGCCCCCGCCGAGCAGCGCGCCGCAGTCGCCCGGCGACTGGCGGTTCTGGACCTTTTGGCAGGGGACCGCGAAGCCTCGGCCCGACACTTGCAGGACTATTCGGCAGCCGGGGGCAAAGATTTAGCGCTCTCGCCGGCTCGGACCGCGGCCGCGCCCAACTACATCGAGATCCCCGGGCCGCTTCGTTCCTTCGCGCGCATGGCAGCGCTGTCGCCCGACGTCAACCCCAGCGATCTGTTGCCGGCCCTGGCCCGCAACATCGTCACCAACGGCTACCGGGCGACCACCGCCAACGAGGCACTCGAGCAGACCGAATACCTCAAGCTGGTGATTCGGTATCTCTCGCAAGCCCGTGAGCTCGAGAAGCTGGCCGGCTCGGGCAAGACCCTCCGTATTGATATGTGCGAATCGCCGGCCACGGCCGACCTGCTACGCGTGATCGGATTCCGCATGCGCGGCGGGTGCGGATCGGACCTGGTGCTCGAAACCGTAAACGCCTCGCGCGCATTCCTCACCACCGATTCGGGGTTCCCGCTGGCCGATCTGGAGCTGGCGCTGCGCACCAACCGGCCGTTCACGCTGGACTATCAGCCCACCCGTGTTCCGATCCTCTATACCGTCGATTACTGGCAGCCAGCCAAAGACAAGGTTCAGGGCGAGTTTATCGATTACCTGCTGGGAGATCCCACGCTGTGCCGGCTGTATGTGGCTCTCTCCAAGCTGGATGTGGAGACCGCCGAGCAGCTGCACCAGGCGATCCCGTCCGCGCGGCTCAAGATTTATGCGCACGTCCTGGATTTCTTCGGCGGCATGTTCCAGATCCGCGAAGGGAAAGTGGTGGTTCCCGGCGGCGCGCTCAGCGAGAAAGAATGGGCCGACCTGGATGGAGGCGTCAATCCGGACAAAGGACCGGCCTTCATCGAGCGAATGATTACCCGCGACGACGGGTGGCTGGCCAGCTACTTCGACTCGCTGGCCCGAATCGAAGGCCCGGTGAAGGACTACCTGACGGAGCCGGAACGGCTCAAGCGCTTTTACGCGGCCATTCGCGGCAAGGTCACCAGTCCGGGTCCGGCCCGGCCGGTGTTCCGGTCCAATACCGACATGCTGCTGCTGACCACGCGCCTGCGCCTGGATCCGGACGGCAAGCCGCATCTTCCCGGCGGTCTCGAA
>DATJFH010000173.1:0-33123 GCA_035495815.1 Bryobacteraceae bacterium | reverse complement strand
CGCGCCAGTCCTCGCCGTGATCGCGCGCCAGCGCCTCCATGGCCCGCCGTCCGGCCACTTCGGGCGCTCTCGCCATGGTCTCCATCCACTGATGCGATTCATACTTCGGTTCGTAGTGCATGGCCTCCAGAATTACCGCCGGTATCCGCCCGGGCGCAGCCAGCCCCATGATCGCGGCGATCACCGCGCCATCGCTATGGCCCCACAGCGCGGCCTGGCCGATCTCCAGGGCATCGAGCACGCGCAACGTCTCCTCGGCGGCGCGGCGGTGGAAGTCCACCGGTAAAAACTCTATTTTCGGTGAGCGGCCATAGCCCGACCGGTCGGGAATCACGATGCGGCGGCGGCCGGCCAGGGCCTCGATCTGGCGGTCGAACGGGAAAATCTCGTAGCCCCAGCCGCCGTGGAGAAACACCAGCGGCGGTCCGGCTCCAGACTCGCGATAGTGAATCCGGGCAGGCCCGGCGATTTCCACGAATCCTGACGTCATTAGCGAGAGACTCCGGCGGCGCCCTCTTCGATCACGTTTTGATCCACGCCGGATTCCTTCCTGTGCAGCGCACCCATCGGAAAAGCGTCGGGAAGCTCGAGCGGGCGCTCGAGCCGTGGAGGAGGCAGTGCGGCCCAAGCCATTCCCGGATCACGGCGCCGGACGGGCGGGCCAGGGCTGGCCCTTCATGCGCACGTCGAGGCGGACCAGCGCGCCTTCGCTATTCTCTTCCGCGCCGACCGCGCCGGTGATGAAAAGCTGGTCCATTTTGGGGCCGCCGAAGGCCACGTCGCTGGGGGTCAGGACTCCGGCCGGAAACTGCCGGATGAGCCGTCCTGTGCGGCTCAGCACGGCCACCATCCGCATCCCGTAATGGGCGATGAAGAGGTTGCCGTGATGATCGAGACACATGCCGTCGGGCCGGTTATCGATCTGATCCTTCTGCTTGCCGGGCAGGGTGGCGAACACTTTCATCGGCCCGAGTTTGCCCGGAGCAATCACATCGAAGCTGACAATCCGGTTCAGCGGGCTCTCGGAGACGAGCAGCGTCCTGGCATCGGCGCGCAGGACGATACCGTTCGGGTAGTGCAATCCGCGGGCGGCCACCTGCGACCGTCCAGCGGCGTCGACGTAATGGATCGACCCGGGCGCGTCTCCGTGCGTCCCCCCCGAATCGGTGAAATAGAATCCGCCGGCGGGATCGAGGGTCAGGTCGTTGGGTGATTTCAGGCGCTTGCCATCCGGCACAGTGATAGCGCTGCCGATTATCTTGCCTTGCGCGTCGAGTCTGAGCACGTCATGGCGGCTGCTGTCGCAGACCAGGTGCGTACCGTCGGGCAGGATTTTATGGCCGCCCGGAGCGCCCGTCTCGGCCCAGATACTCCGCTTGCCGTCCGGCGAGATGCGGCTGATGACCCTTCCGTGCGAAACATAGGCGTTTCCCGAGGCGTCGAGCGCCACGCCGCCGGCGAAGTTGTGGAAGCGGGCCACTTCGACCGGATGCAGACGGTCGACCGCCCCTAGAGGCGCGCACAGGCAGGCAAGAGCGACAAGCTGGAATCGAAGGCGCACTAGTTTCAAAATATCACGTGATATTCTGAATGGCATAGGATAGGAGTGCTCATGCGCCTCCGGAACGTCGTAGCAGGCGGTCTCGTGCTGATCCTGTCGCTGGCCACTGTTTTCGCCCAGCGGGGCTTCCGCGGGCGCTACGAGGAGGACAATCCGGCCGAAATGCCGGCGGACGCCAATGAGAAGACGGAGTGGGCGTTCGCCCGGCTGCGGTACCCGTCGGGCAGCCGGTCCCGGTGGCGGGGCCGCGGCTCCTGGTCGACCGATTATCCCAAGGCCGACCGCCAGTTCGTGCAGGGCGTCAGGAGGCTGACCCGCATCCACACGCGGTCGAACGAGCAGGTGGTGGATCTCGACCTGGACGACAACCAGATGTTTCAGTGGCCGTGGATTTATGCGGTCGAGGTAGGGCACTGGGACCTGACCGACGCACAATGCAAGAAGATCCGTGAATACCTCACGAGGGGCGGATTCCTGATGGTCGACGATTACCACGGCTCGCAGGAGTGGGAAGTCTTCATGGCCAGCATGGGCCGCATCTTCCCTGACCGCCCGATCGTGGAGATCGAGAACCAGGACGCCATTTTTCACGTGCTGTACGACCTGGACGACCGCGTCCAGGTGCCGGGCATATCGCCCTTGTCGCGCGGCGTGACGTATGAGCAGGACGGGATCATCGCGCACTGGCGCGGGATCTACGACGACCGCGGCCGGATCATGGTCGCCATGTGCTTCAACCAGGACAACGGCGACGCCTGGGAGTGGGCGGATTCACCGCACTATCCGGAGAAAATGGCGTCGCAGGCGTATCGCGTCGGAATCAACTACATTATTTATTCGATGACCCATTGAATGCGCGCGTTCCTGGCAGCGCCGGCCCTACCCGGCCGCTGTTTCCCTGCCCTTGATTTCGTCTGGTGAGAGGCGCATTCTTTTATTTCGCAAAATCGGCGCACGGGTCTGGTACAATTTACCCCAAGATTGTTATATATGGCGCCGGGGCGGAGATTTGAGGCCCAAACCCGGCTTTTCCTTGGAGCATGGATGAACCTAGCGCTCGATGGTCCCGACCGGCGCGAGCTGAGGTTAATTCTCAACAGCCTCTATAACCGGAACTCGATGACGATGGCGCTCGCAGAAGCGGCCAATTCGCGCAACCTCGAGGACCTGGTCAAATCCGGAAATTTCGATTTCGAGCTGATGCAGTTGATTCAGTGCGCTGAGCAGCAGGGATGGCTCGAGGAATTGATCGAGCTGGCGAAGGAACGCACGGGCGATCCGGCCCAGATGGTCCGGATTCAAAACCTGGTGGAACGAGCCCGCGCGCGTTGCGCGGACATCCCCATGAATCCGCGGTTCCGCGCTTTTCTCGAGCGGGAGGGCGGCTCGGAGGACGGGGACGCGGTCGTCCGGCTCTGCAACCGGCAGGAGCAGGAGCAGGCTCTCTTCAGCCGGTTTGCCGCGCCGCTGCGGAGCCCTTTGATCTATCTGCTGCCGGGCGACACCGGGGCGGCGCACTCGAGCTTCATCGACCGGTTCCGCTACTACACGCTGCCGCTGCTGCTGGGCGAGCCGCACGAGAGCTTCCGCGACGTCAGCGAGCCGATCACATCGCCCTGGACCGGATCCCGTCCCACGGGCGCGGAGCTTCCCTATCTGACCACCCAACTGGCGCGCAAACTGGATCCCAAGGTTCCGCCGGCCGCGGCCGCCTTCCGCAGCCTTCCGCGATTCGCGGGGAAGATCGTGCTCATCCAGCATCTGCTGTACGAATCCAAATGGTCGCCGAATATGATCAAGCTGCTGCGGGAATATATCGATTTCTGGAGGCCGGCGGCGGAGGGAAAAGGGGAGCGGCCGTGGTTCGTGATTTTTCTTCAGATCGTTTTCAACGAGACGGAGACAGGCGGCGCGATACCGGGCGAGTTGGAGCAACTGGTAAGCGCCACGGAAAACGGCTCCTGCCGTCTGATCCCGCTTCCGCCGCTCGGAATGGTGGAGAGGGCGGACGTTCACGTGTGGGTGGAGGAGCACTGGCGGCAATACCGGACCCAGGCGAACGAGCTGCTGGCGAGACTGTTTCCGGCCAGGGACACGCGTCTGCCGATGGTGATGGTGGAGACGGAATTGACGAATTTTATCGCGAGGCTGTGATCGTTTCGTGCCAATTATGTCCAATTTCTGGTTATTCAAAGGGAAGGGCCCACGGACGGACGGCCAGACAGTCCTGCCGCTCCTGCGCAACGATTTCGACCCCACGGATCCGGCCGGGTACATCGCCACCGACGGGGCGATGCACGCGGTAAATGTCGCGCTGGCCTTGGGCCGTCCGCTGTTGGTGACCGGCGAGGCCGGTACGGGCAAGACGCAACTGGCCTACCGCGTGGCCTGGGAGCTTACGCCGGATTATCCGAAGCCTCTCCGATTCCAGATGAAGGCTCGCACGGACGGCTCGGATCTGTTTTACCGATACGACGCGCTGCGCCATTTTCAGGACGTGCAGCGAAAGCAGGAGATGGCGAAGGAGAAGTATCTGCGGATCGAGGCTCTTGGCGAGGCGATCCTGCGTGCCTCGCTGGACCGCGCCGCCGCCCTTCAGTATCTTGGCCCGGGCCGCCTGCCGGAGAAGCCGGTACGCTCGGTGGTGCTGATCGACGAGATCGACAAGGCTCCGCGCGACCTGCCCAACGACATCCTGGCGGAGATCGAGGACATGGCGTTCGAGATTACCGAGACCGGGGACAGGTTCAAGGCCGACCCGCAGTACCGCCCGATGGTTTTGCTGACCAGCAACTCGGAACGGGATCTGCCGGACGCGTTCCTCCGGAGGTGTGTTTACCACCATATTGAACCGCCCACGCGGGAGCAGCTTCGAGCCATCGTGCTGACCCGGGTCAAGCCGTCGGAGGCCTTCAGTCCGGCCATGCTGGAGAACGCTCTGATCCGCTATGACGAGATTCGCAAACTGGTCTCGAAGAAGAAGCCGTCCACCGACGAGCTGATCGCCTGGGTGTCGGTGCTCGATCAGCTGCGCATCGATCCTTTGCAGCCGAAGGACGGGCAGCGGGAGGCCCTGGCTTTCACTCTATCGATTCTGCTGAAAGATTCGCAGGACTTGCAGAACATTCGCGGAGAGTGAGGCTTGCCGAACCCGGTTGCCTTCGAGTTCCTGTTCGAACGCCTCCGACAGGAGGGATTCCGGCTCGGGTACGATCACCAGCTCCGGGTGCAGGAGCTGCTGGGACGCCTGAGCTGTAAGCCGGAGGAGCTCGGAAGCCTGCTGGCTCCGGTGTTTGCGACTACGCCGGCGCAGCAGAGGCGCTTCCTCGAGATCTTCGCCGAGGTGTTCGAGGTACTCGACAGGCCCGCCGAGTCCAAGTCCGACACGGAGCTGCCGGCGGTCTGGAAGAAGCTCTCCCGGTTCGTCGCCATTGCGCTGGTTGCGGCTGGGGCCGGCGTGGCTTTCTGGCGCGTCCAGATGGAACCGGCGGAGCTGGCTCTTCACGCGCCGGCGCCCCCGGCAGTGCCAGACGGTGTCCTTCCCGATGAGCGGCCATCAGACCCGTCCACGCGCGAGCGCCAGTATTCGATCGACCTCAGCGGCTCCGGCGGCGCGCCTACCATGCGCCGCCACAGTCTGGCCAAATGGCTGATCGTAGGCGCGCCGTGGATGATTCTCCTCGGGGTCTATCTTTTCGAGATGCGCCGCCGCAAGACGGTCGTCGAGCGGGCGGAAGCATTCGAACCGCCGCACTACTGGCCGCTGCGAGTGGATCCGATGGGTGAGCTGGTTTATGCGGCCGGCGAGATTCGCGCGCTGGCCCGGCTGATGCGAACCCGGCTCGACGACGGATTGATGCGGCTCGACATCCGCGCCACTTTGCGGGCAACAATACGATCCGCCGGATTCCCGCGGTTTCGGTTCCGGCCGGTCCAACGTCCGCCGGAGTTCCTGGTGCTGATCGAGCGCCGCTCGCTGGAGGACCACTTCGCCTGCCTGATCACCGATCTGTTCCGCCTTCTGCACGCCGAAGGCGTCTATCACACGCGCTACTACTTCGAAGGAGATCCGCGCGGCCTGGTTTCGGAGAGCGGCCAGGCGGTCCGGCTGGAAGAGCTGTCGGCGCGGACGGCCGGACATCGGGTGCTGGTGTTCGGATCGAGCGGGAACTTTCTGCACCCGGTGACGGGAAGGCTGGAAGATTGGGCGGCGGCATTGTGGGAGCGGTGGCCGATGCGGGCCGCACTGCTGGCGGACGCCCCGGGTCCGCGCCGGCTGCGGCGCCTGCGAGAAGCCGGGTTCGTGATCGCGTCCGCGGATACGACGGGGGTCCGCCAGACCGTGGAATATTTCGCGGCCATGGCCAACGCTCTGGAGAAGCCCGCGCCGGAATTCAAGCCTCTTTCGGAACCCTATGGAGAGGACTCGCCGTGGCTTGCGGCGTGCGCGGTTTATCAGGAGGTCAACTGGAACCTGTCCTTGATGCTCGCGCCGGGGAAAGTCGATGAGGTGACCGCCGGCCGGCTGGCGCGCGTCGAATGGCTGCGCGCCGGTCTCATCCCGCCGCCGGCGCGGGACCGACTCATCGACAAACTGAGCGATACCGACCGGCCGGCGATTCTGGCGAAACTGCGGTCGCTATTGCACAGCCAGCCTCCGCCGGCGGGCAGCTATGCCTACGCCAGCTGGCAATCCACTCTCAGACTGTTCGACGGCACGGTGGAGCCTGGTGAAGTTCAGCCGGACGGCGCGCCACGGGACATTACTTTCCTGCGCTTCCTGAAACAGGGCGAAGCCTCGAATCTGACGTTCTCCAGCCAACGGCGCGGACAGCCGGCCTGGTTTTCCAGCGGCATCAACGTCGCCGCCGCCCTCAGCATGTTCCTGCTGCCGGCGGTGAAGCCGTTCGACTCCGTACCGGGCGGCGTGCGAATCACCGTCGCGGACGCTCAGGGCAGGCCCGTTCCAGGCGTGCGGGTGAGGACGGGTAATGCCTTCCTCGATCTGGCGAGCCCCGCGTCTTTCGGAGACAAGTCGCTGGTGGTATACACACCCTACCCGCTGTGGACCGAGAGCTGGTCGCTGGACCAGGAGAACCTGCGGATTCTGGTGGGAACAGGCCGTCCAAAGACGCGGGAGTTTCTTCTGGACCGCTGGGATTCGGAATTGAATTCGCCCGGGCCGAACACCGATACCCGCATCACCGTCGACTTCGCGGGCCCGGCGACCTCGGCGCAACTCGGCGACGGCCCGGCCGCCCGCACGACGAAGTTCCCCATCCCACCGGAGACGGACTGGGTCCGGGAAACCGCGGACGGCGTCGCCTTCTACGTGAGACCGGTGAAAACGACGGTGTACCGGTGGGGGATCGTCGGAGAGCGTGTGGGTCGGGATGGCAAGCCCTACGCCGTGCCGGAATTTCACGCGACGACCGTGGCGGCCGGCGAGGACCGGGTCGCGCCGCCGATTCTGTCGTTGACTGCTTCGCCCCCCAGAGTTGCGAATCCGGGGACGGCGGTGACGCTGTCATGGAATGTGGGGGCTTCTAGCAGCGCCTTCTACCTGCGGGAGCGCGGCGGAAGGAACCTGACGCAAACGCAACGATCGCCCGGCCGTGGTTCTCTGGTGGTGTACCCGGCGAAAACGACAACTTATGACCTGGTGGCCGGGCCGCAGACGAGGTCGGTAACCGTGCCGTTGTCCAATCAGGGCAAGTCATTGATCGAAGCGTTCAATGTGAGTACGACTGCGTTGGATAGCGGGCGGTGGAAGGCTACGGCGGCGTGGAAAGTGGCGGTCGGCCGGGCGGAGATCCGGCTGCAATCCGAGCCTGTACAAAAATCCCAAGGCTACGTCCCGGCGGACCCGAGCGAGAATCTGCCGCAGAGCGGGTCGCGGGAATTCACGATTACCGAGTCGACGCGGTTTACCCTTACGGTCCGGCCGTCCGCCGGCGCGGGCGAGCAAGGGGAGCCTGAAGTGAAGAGCTTCACGGCAACGGTTGCCGGGCAGCCGGCGGGGTACCAGCTTGCCCTCGCTTCCCTCGAGTGCCCTGCAGGTTCAACTCAGCAAGGTCCTCCGCCGGCGCGGCCGAATCTCAAGCCGTTCACGTTGACGGTCAACAATAACCTCGCCGCGACCATAGAGCCGGCGGACTGCAACACCCGCAAAGGCAGCGGCGTCCTCCTTGGACAGTTTGCGGCCAGACAACCGGTGACGGTCGCCATTCAGCCGGATACGGCTGCCTATCCTCCGCAACTCAAGATCACGGAAAAGGACTTCCCGGCCGCGTCGGGCAAAGCCGCGTTTACCGTCGAAGTCCAGGTTCTGGCCGGGGTGGTGCAACCACTGCGATATAGGTTTGTTTTCGAGCTGCGGAGCCTGGCCGCGCGCCCGCCGACGGCCAAGTAATCCCGCCTACCAGCATTTCGTCACCGCCGGATTCGACTCCAGCGCAGAGCGGATCAAGTGCAGCGGAATTCCCTGATTGAACCGGGCTTTGATCCTGGCATCGGGATCGCCGGCATGATGCAGGGCCAGGGGATTCAACTCGTGGTCGAGTACCAGACCGCCGGAGGACCCGTGTTCGGTGTCGGCGTCATAAAGTAGCCGCAGAGAAGTTGCCGCCTGCTTCACCACGCCGATCGAATGCTTGAGGGGCTTGCCTTCGGCGTGCTGCAGCACGAACACGATCGATCCTTCGGCAGAGCCGCCGCTCAGATTCGACAGGTCGATCCAGCCGCGCTTCCCGGAAGGCAGGTCCGCGCCGCCGGCCCCGGTGTCCAGTCGAATCAGGGCAAAGTCCAGTTCGCTTGAGGCGGGGAGCCCGGCGTTCGGCGCAAGATCGGCGGCGCTATAGGGCGAGGCGGCGGCCATCCAGTCACCAGCCAGACCGTACATCTGACCAGCGGCGGCGCCGTCCGCGGTCTCGGCATAGCCGAACTGGAGGCGGACGCCCGCGGGTTCGGCGGCGCCTTTCAGAAGGTACTCGACCACGTGATAGTTCGTCAGCACTAGGTCCGGACAGATCAAGAATCCCGTGCCGCGCATGAGCCCGCCCGGCAGAGGATACGTGATGCGGCAGACTCGCCGGCCCATGGCGACAAGGCGGTCGGCCCAGAGGTTGAGATCGGCGAATCCCGCGTCGCGGACCATCCGCTCCAGGCCGGTCCCTTGCACGACCCGTTGATTTTCAGCTTCCCGGCCCGCGAAAGCCAGCTTTTGCTCCAGGTCCAGCAGGTGGGGGCTGTCGGGAAAATCCCGGCGCACGGCGGACATGAAGCGGTTTAAGCGTCCCACGCTGGTCAACTCGCCGATGAGGTTGAAAACTTCCTGCTGGAAAGTGCCGGTCTCCGCCAGATCCTCGAGCGAGCCGAAATCATTTTCCTCGAGAAAGACACTGAGGGACTTGCGTCCAAAGACGCTGGTCAGCGTTTCCCGCAGGATCTTGCGCTGCGGACCGGACAGTTTGTGAAAGTCGGTCTCAGTCATGGGCCATCCATTCGCGCAATACTCAATCATATGGCGAAACTGGCGTTGATCTACGGCATGCGGCTTCTGCCTGCCGACGAGCTGGAGTCTGTGGGAAACGCCGAGGTCAGGCTTCGGAACGGCTCCACTACGGGCGTCACCATGCATCTGATCGAAGGTGCGAACGAAGAGGACATCCGCAGGCAGCTGCTGCAGTCGCTGGACGCGTTCTTCGAGTTCTACCCGGAGATTTGACTGATTGCCGGCGCGTCCCGGCGGACGAAACCGAAACCGCCAAACGGGAAACGCGCGCCGGTCCCGCAGTCCGGCATGTTACAATCCCGCAAGCATGCGCGACGGCTCCCGCAGTGAAGTGACTCGAATCCGGACAGTGACGGTCGCGCTGATGGTGACCCTCAGCGCGCTGAGTTATTTCGACCGCACCATCATGTCCATCGCGGCGCCGAGCATCATGCGGGAGTTCGGCATATCGGAAACGGCCATGGGCAGCGTCTTCTCGGCGCTGCTGTTGAGCTACACGCTTCTGATGACACCGGGCGGGTGGCTGGCGGACCGGTTCGGACCGCGCGCCGTGCTGACCGCCGGCGGATTCGGCGTGGCGCTGCTGACCGCCGCGACTGCTTACTGCGGCAATCCGGGACTCGGCGCGCTGCTCGGAGTGGTACCGTCCTTCCAGATCGTGCGGTTTCTGCAGGGCGCGATGACGGCGCCTTTGTACCCCTCCTGCGGACGGATGGCGGCCAACTGGATCCCCTCGTCGGCCCAGGGCTCGGTGCAGGCGCTGATTATGGCAGGCGCGGCCGTCGGGTCGGCCACTTCGCCGCTCGCCTTCTCACGGATGATGGAAGCCTTCGGATGGCGCACGTCCTTCCTGCTCGCCGCGGCCGCCACCGCCGCCGTCTACGCCGTCTGGGTTGTCACCGTGCGCGACCATCCGCCGGGAGGTCCGCTGGCGGCCCCCAAGCGCGCCTCGAGCGGCTCCTGGCGTAAGCTGCTGACGAACCGGAACCTGATGATGCTAACCGCCGGCTATTTTCTGCTGAACTATTTCGAATACATTTTTTTCTATTGGATCTACTACTATTTCGGGGAGATCCGCCATCTGGGTGCGCGGGAAACGGCGCTGGCGACCACGGTTCTGTTCATCACCATGGCGGTGATGACGCCGGTCGGCGGAAAGATCTCCGACATGCTGGTGGCGCGCCGCGGTTTGAAGTTCGGACGCCGGTCGGTAGCCATGGCCGGCATGGCGTTGAGCGCCGTTCTGCTGTTCCTGGGAGCGGGCGGGTTCGGTGTGATCGCGACTGTGACACTGCTCTCACTGGCGCTGGGATGCGCCACCTGCTCGGAGGGGCCGTTCTGGGCCACGGCGATCGACGTTTCCGGGGAGAACGTGGGCGCTGCGTGCGGCATTCTCAACACGGGCGGGAACCTCGGCGGCATGCTTGCGCCGCTGGTGACTCCGATGCTCGCGGCGCGCTTCGGATGGGCGGGCGGGCTCTATTTCGGAAGCCTGATGGTGCTGATCGGGACGGTCACCTGGCTGCTGGTGGATCCCCGGGCGAGAACCGGCGGCACGGCGGACGCTTCACTCATCGCCGCGTCGTGAGGCCACAACGATCAGGGTTTTGGCCGCGAGTCCGCCCAGAAAGATCCATAGCGCGATCCGGATCCTACCGGTGAGTGTCACAGCTCCCAGAATCGCCAGCGCGGCGTATGCGGCCATGGCAGTTATGAATCGCGCGTTCATTGCCGTCTTGATTCTCCCACGCGGGGGGAGGCGTTCTGAAAAGGCGGGCGCCGGGATGGAGCGTCAAGCCGTCTCTAAAATTATGTTGCCGGCGCGGCCCGCTGGGAAGCGCCACCTCCTTTCGATGCCGCCCGGTTCAGTTTGTGCTCAGCCTGGGGGATTCGGCAACCTCGGCCACCTTGCTCTTCATAGGCTTACGCTGATAGACTCAGGTTGCGGACGTCCGCGCTGGAGCTGCCCCATGCCGAAGCTGATCGCCAGAAGAACGTTGCTGAAAGGCGCCGGTGTCGCCTTGTCCTTGCCGTGGCTTGAATCGGCCACAAAGGCGGCCACCAGGGCCGAATCGCTGCGGCTTAGCGAGCCCCCGCTGCGCATGGCGTTCATGTTCATGCCGAACGGTGTATGCCCCGAACGATGGACTCCGCCGGGGGACGCTGAAACCTACGAAATCACGCATCACCTGAAGCCGCTCGAGAAACTGAAGGGCGATTTCATGCTGATCGAGAATCTTTGGAACCGCAATTCGGTGGGTCGCAACGGACACTGGCCCAAGGTTCCGATATGGCTCTCGGGCGGGTATGTCCAGCGCACGACCGCCGACGATCTCGATACGGGAGCGGTTTCCGTGGACCAGCTGGCCGCCCAGCGCATCGGCTCGCTGACACCTCTGCCGACCTTCGAGCTGGGCCTGGATGCGCCGCGCAACGGCATTGACGTGGCCGGCGGAGGCTTCGCGCGCATGTACGGGTCGTTCATCTCCTGGCGGGATCCTCACACTCCGGTGCCGAAGGAGATCGTTCCGCAGCTTGCCTTTGACCGGCTGTTCCGCAACCATCGCGCGCCGGTCGTGTCGAGCGTGAATTCCAAGGATCCGGCGCTGCTCTCCGCGCTGCAGCGTGACGATACCAGCGTGCTTGACTTGGTGCTGGACGGGGCCAAGGCCCTGCGGCGCAACGGTAGCGCGTCGGATCGCGTGCGGCTCGACGAGTACTTCGAATCCGTGCGCTCGGTCGAGCAGCGGCTCGAAGCGTCGCTGCGCCCGCAGAAGCGCTGGATCAACGAGGGCAAGTTTCCGCTGGAGCGGCCGGCGCCGGGCATTCCGGAGTCGCATGCAGAGCACCTGCGCCTCATGCTGGACATTTTTATCCTCGGTTTCTGGTCCGATTCGACGCGCATCGGAACGTTTATGTTCGGCGACGCGCAGAGCGGGCAGGACTACTCGTTCCTGGAGGGCGTCAAGGGCGGCTTCCACTCTTTGTCTCACCACAACAACGAGCCGACGGTCAAGGAACAGTACAGCCGGATCATCGATTGGCATATCGAGCAGCTGGCCTATTTCCTGAACCGGGTGAAGAGCCTCGATGAGGGCGGAACGTCGCTGCTCGACAATTCGATGATCATGTTCGGCGGTTCGCTCAAGGACGGGACCAAGCACGCGGTGGAGAATCTGCCGATTCTGCTGGCGGGCCGAGGGAAGGGCAAGCTGCGTCCCGGGCGGCGCGTGCGCGCGCCCGAGCAGACGCCCATCTGCAATCTGTACCTCTCCATGCTGCACCGCATGGGCATCGAAGAAAAATCTTTCGGCGACAGCACCGGTACGCTGGAAGGCCTTTCATAAATTCGAGGTAGCCAATGCGATTCTTACTGCTTGCCGGCTGCTGCCTGGGACTGGCCGGGGTGGCGCGGAGCGCACCCGAGCCGTCTCAGGAGTTCGCGCAGTCCATACGCCCGGTTCTGACCCGGAATTGCGGAGCCTGCCACGATCCAAGCAAGGCCAAGAATCCGGCCGCCTTTCTGAAGGCTGCAACGGCGGCCGACGTGGAGGCGAACCGCGGCTTGTGGCGCAACGTCGCGGCGCAGATGCGCAACCGCACGATGCCGCCTGTCGCGTCGAAGTTGACCGAAGAGGAGCGCTTTCGCGTCGCCGGCTGGATTGACGACCGGCTGCGGCAGACCGCCTGCAGCGTGGGTGAATTCGCCGGCCCGTCGATCGCGCGGCGTCTCAACCGGCGCGAGTATCACAACACGATTCGCGATCTGCTGGGCATCGACTTCGACGTCCTCAGCCTGCTGCCCGCCGACGGCACGGGCGGCGCGGGGTTCGACACCAACGGTGAAACGCTGTTCGTGCCGCCGGTCCTGATGGAGCGGTACATGGAGGCGGCCCAACAGATCCTGGATCGCGTGATCATCACGCCCGCCCTGTCGCACAGCTACACCAAGGCGGAGTTAAAGGCGGAGCCCGGCAAGGGATTTTCCGTCAGCCTGTCGCTCTACCAGGATACGAGCTACGAAATCTCGGCGATGTTCGAACCGCGGTCCGATCCCGCGAAGATGATGCTGGAACTGGACGGCGCCCAGGTGGGCACGTTCACCGTGCAGAAGCGGCGTCCCTCCGATCCGCTGATCGGGAAGCGTCCGGTCTTCGCCAGGTTGCAGGTGAACCTGTCGCGCGGGCTGCATACCCTGTCCATGGTGTCGGCTTCGCCGATCACAGGGCTCGAGAGGCTGACGATCCAGCAGAAGGCCGACGCCTTTTCCTCCGAAAAGCGCGCGGCGCACTACCGCCTGTTCGGCATGGAGCCCGGCGAGCGGCCGTTGCAGGCGCGCAAGGCGGCCAGGCAGATTCTTCAGGATGTCGCCGCCAGGGCGTTTCGGCGGCCTATCGACCCGTCCGAAGTGGACCGGTTTCTGACCCTCTACGACAGGGCAGCCGAGCGCGGCGATCCCTACGAAGAGCGGGTGAAACTGGCGCTCAAGGCCGTGCTGGTCTGGCCCGAATTTCTGTTCCGGATCGAGAAGAAGCATGAGAAGCCTGGAATCTACCCGTTGGGCCAGTATGAGCTGGCGTCGCGGCTCAGCTACTTCCTATGGTCGACGATGCCAGACGAAACGCTGATGCGCCTGGCCGGGCAGGGGGCGCTGCAGGATCCCAAGATTCTTTCGGCGCAGGTGACTCGGATGTTGGACGATCCGCGCTCACGCGCTTTCGTGAACAGCTTCGTGGGCCAGTGGCTGGGGACGCAGGACATCGGCGGGCGCGTGGTTCCGCTGCTCACCGAGCTGCAGTCTTACTACACGCCGGAAGTGGCCGCGGACCTGCGCGCGCAGCCGATTCTGCTCTTCGACCGGATCCTGGGCGAAGATCGCAGCCTGCTGGAGCTGCTGGACGCGAACTACACACATCTCACACAGCGGCTGGCCAAGTTTTACCAGATCGAGGATCAGGTGAAGGGGCTCGACGACAACGAGTTCCGGCTGGTGCAGTGGCCTGACAACCGGCGCGCCGGCGTCATCGGCCTGGGTGGAGTCCTGGCGATGACGTCGCGTCACATGGAGACCAGTCCGGTGCTCAGAGGCGCCTGGGCGCTGGAAACGCTGCTCGGCACGCCCGTCCCTCCGCCGCCGCCGGACGTGCCGCCGCTGAATACGGAAGCGCGCAACGGAGTCAAGCCGCGGATACAGGACGTGCTCAAACAGCACCGCGCCGACCCGTCCTGCGCGGCCTGCCACAACCTGATGGACCCGATCGGGCTGGGACTCGAGAACTTCGACTGGATGGGCCGCTGGCGTGACACGGAAGCGGACGGCAAGCCGATCGAAGCGGCCGGGGCTCTGCCGACCGGAGAGAAGTTCAACGGACCGGTCGAACTGCGCGAGGCCCTGCTCAAGCATAAAGACGAATTCGTCCGAAACGTGGCCGGCCGCATCCTGGGGTATGCTCTCGGCCGCAGTCTGCAGGATGGCGACAGTTGCACGGTACAGCGTCTGGTAGAGGCCGAAGCGAAGAACGGCTATCGCGCGCGGACTTTGATCCATGAGATCGTGATGAGCGTTCCGTTCCGCAACTCGCAGGGCGGGGCCGTGGCCGTGGAGCCGGTGATATCGCGCAAGCCCTTGAACATCTCCGAACTCAACGCGCTGAAGCAGGACGCGTCCAGTCACAACAACCAGGTGAAGACGCTAATACCCAGGAAGAAGTAGCGGTGTGAATTCGTGTCCACTCGTGCGAATGGACACGATCCAAGATCTGCTCAGCGAATGATCAGAGTGATATCCAGAATGTTCATCGAGCGGGTGTCGTAGATCACTGCCCGATCGTCAATTAAAGCCCGGCTGCATCCCGGAGGCAGCGGAGGGAGCCGGCGGTCCAACTCCACGGGAAGGGGCTGCATCTTCTTGGCCAGGCCGGGAGGCAGACGGCCGTTCTTCCGTAACTGCTTCGCCAGTCCCGGCGGCAGTTGCTCATGCTTCCTTCCGCGATAGTATTCGTAAATGATGACCCGGTCACCATCGCGGAATTCGGCGTAGTCGCGATGCTTTTCCTTCTTCTTGGCTTCCATCTGAGCGCAGGAAAGCAGCGCGCACATTGTGAGAACGATCGTTTTCATCAGTTGACCTTGAGCGTATTGGATCCCTTCATCCCCGATTCGCCATTGGGGGACGACACCTGCACGACGAAGCTACCCTTGGGAACGGTTTTCGCGATAGTCACATCCGCCGTGATTTGCGTGCCGGCCGCGTTCACCCGGAGATTGGAGGCTACGATCCCCGGCTCCATCGTTCCGCCTTTCTTCTTTTGCCCATTCCCGCGCCCTCTCCCCTGGCTGTCGGGATCGATGAAATGCAGCACGGTTGCGCCCTCCAGGTTCATTCCCGTAATCGTGATGGTGATCCTATCGCCCTGGTTCGCCTTGTCCGGCGATACCCTTGATATGACCGGCAGATTTGGCGCCGCGTCGCGGTCGTCGTTGTTGTTGTGCTTCCCGCCGTGATCGCCCTCGTCCTCGTCATCCTCTTCGTTCTCGCCCAGGATGGCGTTGATGCGGCCGACAATCTGCTGGGTACTCAGGTCCACCAGGACGATCGTGCCGGTCCCCTCGCTTCCAATCAGCAGCAGGTTGTCCTTGGTGTCTACGGCCAGCGCGCGCGGACCGGCGTCCACTTTGAGTGTTGTCGGCCCGCTTCCGAGAGGAACGGACGCGATCGTGATCGTGCCGCCGGCCTGGTTGGCGAAGAACGCCTTCGATCCGAAGACCGCGACGTCGCTCGAGCCGCCCGAGTCGTCCGGATTCATCAGGAACGAGCCCAGAATCGAAGCCGGATTCAAACCGAGCAGCACCACCTTACCCTGCGCTCCGGCGCCCGGCTCGGTCACGATGGCGACACCCTGGCCCTGCACGACCCGTATGGACTGAGGTCTCGAATTCATCTCCAGGACGATGGAATTCACGACCTTCGCTCCCGCGATATCGATCGCGTAAATCGTACCGTCGAGTTGATTGGTGACGTAAGCGAGACCGCTCGCCTGATCGATCGAGACGGAGCGCGGCCCCTTTCCCACGGGAACGGTGGCGATCACCGTGCGAGTCACGAAATTCAAGATGGTCACGGTGTTCGATTCCTGATTCACCACGACGGCCAGGGCTCCGGTGATATCGACCGAGGAGGGTCCCTCGCCGACCGCGATTTCGGCCAGCACCCTGCCGGCGGCCAGATCGAGAATAGCGACTTTGTCGCGCCCACGCTCCGTGATCACGGCTAACGCGCCCGCGCTGTTGACGGCGATCGCGGAAGGCTCGGCGCCGTCGGCCAGCGCGATGGTGCGAATCACCCGCCGGGCGGCGATATCGACCACGCGGATGACGTCGTCATTCTCATCCGCCACCAGCGCCAGGCTCGTGCCGGGCACGTAGGCCAGGGCGGCCAGCTCACGGCTGCGCGCGGAGCCGTCATCGTCGGTGTTGCTCGAGACGTTAACTTCCGGGAGGATCACGATCTCGACCGGGTCGCTGGTCCTGCCGCCCGAAGTGACCAGGATTGGAACGCGCCCGGCGCCGGCCAGCGAACTCACCAGTTGCACGTTAATCTGTTCGAGGCCGGTCACCCCATCCACGAATCCGAAGAAAACCACGGGAACGGGAACGCCGCCGATGGACACCGTCGGAACGGCGGAAAGATCGAGACCGGTGGCCAGGATGGCGAGATCGGTCGGCGCGCCGTTGGTGGTGACACGGAAGGGGCCTGGTTGGAAAGTTACCGCGTTGAATACGGCGCCATCCCGGTTGCCCAGGAAAGAAAGGCTGACCAGGCTCGGAGGCGCCGCCTTGCCAATGGTGACACTGGTTGTGAACGTCCCGGCGGGCGAATTGAGGACTAAGGTCTGCAAGCCAGGCTGTACGGCTGGGTCAACTTGGGCGCTCACCCGTGTCGGAGAGACATAGAACAAATTACTCGCCAAGCCTCCAATGGTTACCGTCACGCCACCCAGAGTCTTAGGCGGGTTCAGAGAACCGCTGAAAAGAGTCGTGAGAGTGCTTAAATTCTCCCCGCGGATCGTAATGATAGAACCCGGAGTCAGGCCGCTATCTTTTAGAAAAGAAGCAGAATTAGAGACGCTAGTGATCGCAGCTTGTGCACTGGCGCCCGTTATAGCCGCGAGGGCGAGAGCCGAAAGGGCAAGACGGTATGAAAACGCTTTCTTAGTCCTTAGCATGGCGCGTACAAGAGCATTTCCGGCGCCATAAGTCAAGGAGGGACCTAAAACCTACAGAACCAAGGATATTAAGGTGTTAGCCTTATTTGGGACAGATCGTTTCTAAGGTATCGGCCAGCCGTCAAGGCTTGGGATTCGGCGGGGGTTAGAAATTCCTAAGATCGGCAGCAAAACGGCTGAGGGAATAAGCCCTATGTCCGCGTACTAGTGCGCTGGCGGCGGAACGTTAGTGCTCTCAGGAGTTAAGCGGACGATCGAGGCTGCCGCCGCAGGCTCCGACACGCGACCGGCCACCGCGACCGCCTTCACAACCGTGGAATGAGCGGTGTCGATCAGCGGGAGGATCAGAATCGGCGCATCGTTGACGATGGCGGTGACACGAACATATTTCATGTGAGCGGGGTCGGTGGAAATAGATGTCGCCCAGCCGGTGGACCCGTCGCTGGAGAATTCCACCAGGGTCCCGGTAAAGTCCGTCCTGCCGAAATTCCACTTATTGGGGCTCGCCTCTACAGTTTCAACGGCTCTGTTCAGCCCCGCCGCCGTTCCATCGAGCCGCAGCACGGCCGACAGAGCCGCCGCATCCGCATAGCCCTGAGCTTCATTCCGGATGACGTTCACGCGAGCGATGTCAACCCCTACACCGAGCGCTCCGAACATCGTTCCTGCGCATATCGCGCTTGCCAGTAGTGAAAATCCTCGTTGTGCCATAGTCTTGAGCAACTCCAGTGTATGACACGCCTCAAAGCTAAGGTATGTCTAATTTTCCTTTAGTACGCGAGTACCATCCGGCGTTGTGAAGTATACTAGCCGGGTAACGTCCCAAGGAGGGCGCCCGTGCCGATTGCCGTCAGCGGCTATACGCAAGAGGCTGGAACCTGGAAAGAACGTGCAAACGGGACCCAGGGAAACAATCGCGATGCGGCGCAACACGCCGAGCGGCAGATGTTGGCGCAACTCAGGCGGCGCGACGGGCCGTACCTGATCGTCCAGAATGCTTTCCCCTGCCATCTTTGCCATGCTTCTTTTCTGCTGCAATCGCAGCAGTGCGCGCTCATCGTCAAGGTGACGAAAGACGAGGGCAAGTACGCGCGGGATCACGGATTGGGGAACAACCCCAGTCTTCCATGCATTCTCTATTACTTCAGAGGACAGATGAAGATGGTGGATATGACGTCGCGCGGCGCCGCGGCGGAACCGCCCAACCAATTTCCCCGAGTCGAGGATTTCGACGCTATTGAATGAGGATTGCGGGCTTGGCCCGAGGGGCGGAGAGAAGACCGCCCCCCGGCTTTGAGCAGTTACCGGACAGGTGAGATGTACCTGACTGCCGCGACACGGGCGACATCCAGCAGTTTGGACGATTCGACCGTGGCGAGGACGAACCTTTCGGAAAGTTCCGACTTCGACACTTCCACACCCAACGCTTTCAGAGTGGCCAGTACCTGCGCGGAGGTGTCGTCGAGCCAGATCTGTACGCGGACCTTGCCGCTCTGACCGAGCAGGGACGGGTCGACCTTCCTCGACGGCTGCTCCATTTTCTCGAGGCTGACCGGCTTCGATTCATCGAGCGGCTGCGCGGAGCGGCTCGCTGGAGGCGGCGACGGCATGGCGCGGCTTGCCCGGTATCCGCCGCCGACGGCGCCGTAGGACATCTTGGCTCTGGCATGCAGGGGCTGGATCTGCGCCAGGCGATTTTCGCCGAAGACGCCTTCGTAACTCATGCCGTGCGGCATCTCGACGGGCACTTCGACTCTGCGAGGCTTGCCGCCATCTGTAACGACCGTTTCTTCCACGGCGACGAACGAGGTGAACTGCGTCATCAGGTTGTACTCGAGGCCTACTTTGGTAACGGCCTCCTTCATGTCGGAGCGGGGCCGGCCGGACTGCGTGCCTTCCCAGTCCTGGCCCATCAGGTCGTCGACGCGGCGGCGCGCCCAGAGTGTAGCAAGTACGTCGTGCTTCGGTTCGGAATCCGGCAGGGTGACGGCGATTTCACGGGTGAACTCCTTTCCACCCATCGTGCCGCGCAGGCGGATGACCCGTTTTCCGGCGCGGGTATAGCGTCCGCTCAGAACAACCGGCCGGGCGCTGAACAGGTCCGGAATGCGGGCCGGGTAGACATCGGAAACCGGCAGCCCGCCCCAATCGATTCTGATGTCGGTGAGCAGCGGACTGTGGACGCGCTCGTGAAAGCGTTTGGCGGCTGCCGAGCCGTCATCTTCGAGTCCGACGAACTCCACTTCGCCGCGCCCGTACTCGGCCATTTTCGAAAGCAGGAACCGGTTGACGGAGCTGCCGATGCCGAACGCAAAGACGCGGGCGTTGGGATGCTTCTGTACTTCGGCGATGATCTGCATGTCGTTGCCGACTTCGCCGTCCGTCATGAAGCAGACCACGCGCAGGTGATCCTGCTTGTCGGAAGGATCGAGGGAGGCGCGGATGGCTTTCATCATCTCGGTGCCGCCGCGGCCGGAGCGGGAGGCCAGAAACTGCTGGGCCTGCCGCAGGTTCTCGGGAGTCGCCGGAACGGGCTGCGGGAACAGGATGGCCGTGTCTCCGGCGAAGGTGATGAGGTTGAAAGTGTCGCGCGGATTCAAGCCGTCGAGGGCGTGCTTCATGGCTTCCTTGGCCTTCTCGATGGGAAATCCGCTCATCGAGCCCGAGGTGTCGAGGACAAAGACCAGCTCTTTGGGCGTGATGTCCTGAGCCGGAGTTTTGGCCGGCGGCTGCAGGATCATGGTGAAGAATCCGCCGCGCGAGTCATGATGCGTGAGAACCGCGTCTTCGATCTTCCTGCCGGAGACGTCGTAGAGCAGGACCAGGTCGCGATTGGGGATCTCGTTCTTGTTCTTCAGCCGGAGGCGCGCGGTGCGCGGAGTGGGACGCTCGATGTCCACATCATGGGTCACCGAACGGAGGAAGTTGATGGGTACGCCGGCGTCGAGCGTGATCTCGACCGAGATGTCGTGCCCGGCGCGGGTTCCGGGCAGGGTCACCGGGGGCGTGATGCGGGAGGCGTCAGGGACCCGGGTGGTGTCGGGCGCCCATCCGCCGCCCTGCCTGCCGGCCGGCTTGCCAGGGATGTAGCGCGGGGCAACCACCATCGGAAAGACGAACTCGTAGGCCCCGGCTTCGTATTTAAGCGTTTCGACGTATTTGAGAGTGATGGTGACTTTCTCTCCGGGACGAATATTGGCGACGGCCTGGGTGAAAATGTTGGGGCGCTCCTGATCGAGCAGCGCCGCGGCATAGCCTTTGTCGCGGGCGGCGTCGTAGATGGCGCGCGCTTCCTCGCGGCGCTTGATTTTCCCGCGCACGGTGCGGTCGCCGATCTTCATCGTCATCTCATCGACAGCGGCGTCATGAGGCAGCGGGAAGGTGTAGACCGCTTCAATTTTTTCCTGGTAGGGATTCCTGAACTCCTGGGTCACGGTGACGCGGGAGAGGAATCCGCTGATCTCGGCTTTGACGCCGGTGTGTTCGAGCGGGCACGGTCCGGCGGGTTCGCCTTTGGGGTTGATGCTCATGAGCATGCCCTGGGAGCCGGTCTGGGCGGGTTTGGCGGGACGCCTGACGTCGGCCCTCAACGACGGGGGAAGGCCGGGGAACAAATAGGCCGCGGCCGCGACGGCCGCCAGCGGGATGTAAGTTTTGAACTTCCGTTGCATTGAATCCTCCAAGCCCGGAAATGCCGCGGAGCAGGGAAGCCTTTCACGGGGGAGATTGTTTCCGGGGGCGACAGGTCTTGTGGGTGTTGCAGCCGTGTCGAGCAGCGGTATCCGGGAGGATCCGCTACTGGGTAGCGACGATGTCGCCCGTTCTCGCGGTTCCGGCGCCTTCGAACACGCCGACCGAGAAGGTATCCTTTACGGTGGTGATTACTACGCGGCCGACCGGTTTGCCGGCCCTCCGGACTTCCAGCCGGTCGCCGGTTTTGATTCCCGTTTTCGAGCCGAGATTCAACGTCAGGATGGTGGCGTTGACGTCGGTCACCTGGCCCTCGATCCTGCGCGTGTTCTGCTGGATCTGTTGACCGAGCGAAGACGCTACCTGGTCCATCGTGCGCGCCAGACCACCGCCCGGGATCTGCTCGCCCTGGGCCACGGCGACGCCGAGGTTCGCCGCGTTCTGCGTGTTGATGGCTTGCGCCGTCACCTGAACCTCTTCGGCCGCTGGTCTGACGGTTTTCGCCCGGAGACCACCCACGAGCCCCTGACCTTTCTGAGTAGCCTGGGGAGCGGGTTTGACGCTGCCCAGAATCACCGCATCCGCGCCCACGCTGCGGCCGACACCGGCGGCGGTCGGCGCGTCGAGCTGCCGCTGTTTCAGATTCTTTTCCTGCAGAGCTTTGTCGACTTCCTTGCGGTCAATCACGGTATAGCCGCTGGAATCGAGCTTCTTGCCGAGCAGATCGGATGCGGCTTGTCCGACGTCGGCGCCTCCGGCTGCCGCTTCTTTCGACTGCGCGGGGCCGGCGTCGAAGTCCAGTACGGCGACTCTGAGTTTTGGCGCCGGAGACGCGGCCGCCAACTCGTTCTTGTGAGCGGATGCCGCTGGGGGAGCAGCAGCGGCAGGAGCTGTCCGGCTGGCGGCTTCGCGATCTTTCGATTCTGCCGCCTTTTTCTCCGCCCGAGCGCTGTCTTCGAGGGCTCGCGCCGGCGCGGCTCTGTAGCGGGCTTCATCGCGCCGGGGGGCGGGGGTCTCACGGACGGGAGGCGACCCGGGCGCAGGCTGCTCCTGCACGGCCGGCGGGGACTGGGCAGGCGACTCCGGCCGGACCGCCTTTGCGACCGGCGCGGCGGCCGGCTCCACCGGAGGCGCCGGCTGCTGCTGCCGCAGCGCGACCGCCACTACCAGCGCGGCCATCACAGTGCCAGCGACACCCCAGGCGGCGGGCCGCCGCATCCAGCCCGTAAGCCGCTCCATGAGTCCGGGCTCGGCGGCGGCCGGTTGCAGCGCCCGCAGCAGTTGCATCCGGGACGCCGGATCGCTCAGGAATTCCTTGAGCGCCTGGTCATCGGCCAGCGCGTTAAACAGTTCCTGGTTGGTAAGGGAGGCCGTAAACAGGAGCTCCCGCTCCTGGTTGGTCAGGGTGTCGGTCGCAAATCCGCCCAGCAGCTTCTGGATGTCTTCATCCTTCATGACCGCTCTCCCAACTGCCTCCCATCAACTCCAAAAGCCGTTTACGGCAGCGCGCATCCCATGTATAGATGGTGTTGATGGAATTGGCGCCCATGATCTGCTGAATCTCGGCGAACGTTTTCCCCTGCAATTTCAACCGGAACAAATTGCGGCACCGGTCTTCTAACTGGCTCACGGCCGTATTCAGCCGCTGGGACATCTGCTCGCGCTCGAGCCTGGTTACCGGATCCTGCTCCAGATCCGGCAACTGGATATCCTCGACCGAAACCTGAGTATACTCCCCACGACGGGCCGCTTTCCTGCGCAGACTCACCAGTTTGAACCGGACGATCTGAAACGAAAGCGGCAGGAGCTCTTCGAGCCGCGTCACATGCGGATATTTCTCATGAAGCAGCACAAGGACCTCCTGCGCCAGATCCTCGGCGACATCCCTCGCTATACGGGATGCCGCGAACGATACGATCCTTTCACGCAGATTCCGCAGGATTTGTTCCCGGTCCACCGCCCTATTCTACGGTGTCCGGGGCGGGCGGCGCGATGGCCGGAAGGTCCGCATTGCGTGGAGGCAGTTTGACAGCCATTGCTTCGACGACAAGAGTTCGCTCCTTCTGAAGCGGTGCGGCGATCGGCTTTTCCTGCTCTACCGGCTTCACGTTCCGGTCCACGAAGAAGCACACTCAATAGAGTAGGATTAAACTTCTGGACCACATATGACTTCCCTCATCTTTGACGCCCACCTCGACCTCTCCATGAACGCCATGGAATGGAATCGCGATTACCGGCTGCCGCTGGTCGAGATCCGCCGCCGCGAGCTCGGCATGAGCGACAAGCCGGACCGGACGCGCAATACCGTCTGCCTGCCCGAAATGCGTCGAGCCCGCATCGGGCTCTGCGTCGCCACGCAGATTTCGCGCTATTCGGGCCGGTTCAGCAGACTCCCCGGCTGGGCCAGTCCGGAGCAGGCGTGGGCGCAGACACAAGGTCAACTGGCGTGGTATCGCGTCATGGAGGAGTGCGGCGAGCTGGTCCAGTTGCGCACGGCGGCCGACGTCGAGGCCCACGCCGCCCGCTGGCGCTCAGCCACTCCGGAGGAGATGACCAAGCTGCCCATCGGCTATTTGCTGAGCCTCGAAGGCGCGGACTCCATCCTGAGCTGGCGGCATCTCGAGAAGTCCCGCGCGGATGGCTTGATCGCTCTGGGGCCGGTTCACTATGGGCCCGGGGTCTACGGGCACGGCACCGACGATCAGGGCGAGCTGACGGCCAAAGGTCGCGAACTGCTCAAAGAGATGGAGCGGCTCGGAATCATTCTGGACGTCACCCACCTCTGCGACGAGAGCTTCTGGGATGCCCTGGGGCGCTACTCCGGGCCGCTGTGGGCCAGCCACCACAACTGCCGCGCGCTCGCCAACTGGAACCGGCAGCTTACCGACGAGCAAATCAAGGCTATCGTGGAACGCGGAGCCGTGATCGGTATGGCTTTCGACGCCATCATGATGGTCCACGGCTGGACTCACATGCGCTCGAAGCCGCAGGATTTCAACCTGAAGCTGGAGAAGATCTGCCAGCACATCGACCACATCTGCCAGATCGCCGGCAACGCGAAACATGTGGGGATCGGCACGGATCTGGACGGCGGATACGGCACGGAGCAGACACCCATGGATCTGGACAGCATCGCCGACCTGCATTCGCTCGCAGCCCCCTTGCAGTCCCGAGGCTACTCGCCGGCCGACGTCGAAGGCATCTTCAGCGGCAACTTCCTGCGATTCCTGCAAGAGCGCCTGAGGTGAAGCCGACCGGGGTCCGCTACGCGCTGCTCGGCGTCGCCACCGCGAATGCGTTTTTGCTGTATCTGGACCGCATTTGCATGGCGGCCGTGGTGCAGTCGGCGAGCTTCCAGCAGGAGATGGCGCTCGATAAGCAGAGCACCGGCGACGTGCTGGCGTCTTTTTTTTTCGCCTACGCGCTCGGTCAAATGCCCGCCGGATGGCTGGCGGACCGCTTCGGCCCGCGGCGGATGCTGGTGGCCTACATCGCACTGTGGTCGCTTTGTACGGCGTTCACCGGTTTCGTCACCGGACTGCTCGCTCTGGTGATTGTGCGCTGCGCCTGCGGTCTGGCCGAGGCCGGCGCCTATCCGTCCAGCGGGCTGCTGATCTCGCGATGGTTCCCCTTCCACCATCGAGCCCGCGCCAATAGCGTGGTGGCATTCGGCGGACGCGTCGGCAACTCGATAGCGCTCTGGCTGACGGCGGGCGCCATCGCCGCGCTCGGTTCCTGGCGTCCGGTATTGTGGACCTACGGCGCGATCGGCCTGGGTCTGGCGCTGGCGACGCACATCGTCTTCCGCGACAGCCCGCGGGAGCATCCGTGGACGAACGACGCCGAGCGCCGGCTTACGGCGGAGGTGAAATCGTCGTATACCCGCTTCCCCTGGCGGGAACTGATCCGGCATCCCGGACTGTGGTTCTTCAATGCCGGAAGTGTAGGACTCAATATCGGCTGGGCGTTTCTGATCACCTGGCTGCCCGCCTACTTGCAGGACGTCCACAGGCTGGACCGGGTGACCGCAAGCCGGTATGTATCGATCGCGCTCGCCTTCAGTCTGGGAGGCATGCTCTTCGGCGGATGGTGGTGCGACTGGCTCACCAAGCGCTTCGGCCAGCGGTGGGGCCGCCGGCTGCCGTTCCTCACGGGCGGCGCGGTGTGCATTCTCGCGTACCTGCTGTGCCCACTGATGGAGAGCGCGGTTGCGATTACCGTGGCGTGCGGCGTAGTGGCGTTCGCGTCCGACAGCGTGGGAGCGGCCGTCTGGGCGATCTCCCAGGACATCGGCGGCCGGCATGTTGCGTCCACCATGGCGTGGACGAATATGTGGGGGAACTTCGGAGCGTCAGCTGTAGCCAAACTGATCCCCTTCATTCTGGCCACCCGGCTGCATTATTCCGACTGGCGCGAAATCTTCTGGCTCTGCGCCGGCGGATTCGTCCTGCTGGCTGGCGCCATGTTGTTCGTGGACAGTACCCGATCGCTGAGCGAGAGCCAGCCGGGATAGTATGGCGGTCCGCGGCGGGCTGCGAGCCGCGCAACACTCCGGGTAGACCTAACCGAGATTGGTGATCGCCGCGGGCCGGTGAAGCGCGCGGCAGGTGATCCAGCAGATCGCCGGCTCGTTTGCTTCCTCCTACCTGGGCGCGAACTTCTGTACGCGCCAGTTCTTGATCTCCACCACGTAAATAGCGCCGCTGCTGTCCACCGCAATATTGTGCGCGAAATCGAATTTGCCCTGGATCTTACCGTATGCCCCAAGCACCCCCAGCACCTGCCCGTCCAGGTTCAGCTTCACTACCCGGTTCTCGCCCCCGTCGCACATGTACAGGCAGTTCTCCTTCTTGTAATAGATCAGCCCCCACGGCGCGCCGATGTCGGTCCACTTGGTGATGAACTTGCCGTTCTCATCGAAAACCTGGATGCGCTTGTTGGTGCGATCGGCGACGTAGACTTTACCGGTCGTATCGAGCGCCACGTCATGGGAAAGATTGAACTCGCCGTCGCCCGTGCCCTTCTTTCCCCAGTGGCGAATATAGTCGCCGTCCTTGCTGAACTGGATCACCCGAGAGTTGACGTATCCGTCGGAGATATAAAACCCGCCGTCGGGCCGGAAGGCAATGCCGGTAGGCTCGTTAAAGGCGTCCTTGCTGTCGTTGTTTCCGGGGGTACCCTGACGATTGCCAAGGACCATCAGGACCTTGCCCTCCGGCGTGTACTTGATGACGACGTGCCCTTTTACATCGACACCCCAGATATTCCCATCATTGTCGACGCGGATTCCATGGCTGGATTTGATGACTACGTCCGGCCACGCCTGCAAAAATTTCCCGTTCTTGTCGAACTGCATCACCGGGTGCGACCCGCGGTTGAAGACCCAGACGTTATCCGCCTTGTCCACAGCCACGCCCGAGCATTCTCCAAAATTCCAGCCCTTCGGTAGTTGAGCCCAGTCCTTCACAACATGAAGAGGAAGCTGGGGACCGGATTTCAATTCGGCGAATGCCGGGATTCCCAGGATCAGGGGAAGCAGAGCGATCGATTTGACTTTCATGCGAACGAGGATATTCCCCCGGGCTGGTGAAAGTCAATGACTTAGAGATCCAGTGTCAGGCTGTCAAGGTTTGCTCGGCGAGCGCGCAGCCGGCGTGCTGGCAGTTGCAGGAGAGTTCCTCGATGTCGCCCGCATCCTCGCAGTAGGTACTGCAGTAGGTCTCTCCCTCCGGCACGGGGCAATTGCACGCCGGATGTTGACACATTCCCGCTTCTTTTTCTTCGGGCATAGCTGTTTCTCCTCGCCTGCATGAATGCAATCGGCCTACCAGTCCCTCATAATCGCCGCAAGCGGTTCGATAAGCTACTCGTGAGGGATTTGCTCGGAAACGCACACAGCATCTTCGAGACCGCTTCATCGGCTGCGGCACGTTCGGAGCTGGAGTCGGGTAATCTTTCCATCGTGATCGGTCAGGATGGCGCGATCCGTCTGATGATGGGCTCGGACTGGCCGCTCGAATCTCTTCAGGCTCACCATGGCGCCAAAGCCGCGTACCGGGTCAGCCGCAGCGGCTCCCAGGTCAGAGTGGATGGCAGGTCCAGAACTGGAAGCTGCCGGCTGCAATCGGAGCCGCCCGCCCTGGTCGCGCGCCGTCTGCTGGCCGAGCCCTGGCCCCGCTATTGATTCTTCGTCCAAGGGCTTAGGATAGGAATGCCCGCGCCTATGCCGGATCCCGTTAAAAGCGGAAGTTCCCACTTTGGCGCCACATACTCTGCTGGTAACATGAGAATCTATGCCAGACAAGACCGATCACGTTTTCGGGTTGCGCACCCGCTCACTCCATGCGGGTCATCAACCGGACGCCGCCAGCCATGCCCGCGCCGTTCCCATCTACCAGACCACTTCGTTCGTTTTCGATAACACGGATCACGCCGCGGCTCTCTTCAATCTGCAAACTTTCGGTAACATCTACACCCGGATCATGAATCCCACGACGGGGGTTTTCGAGGAGCGCATGGCCGCTCTCGAAGGCGGTATCGGCGCATTGGCGACCAGCAGCGGCCAGTCGGCGCAGTTCCTGGCAATTAGCAGCCTGCTGGATTCAGGCGATCATATCGTCTCCTCTTCCACGCTCTACGGAGGCACCTATACCCAGTTCGACGTCAGCTTCCGCCGCCTGGGATTCGACACCACTTTCGTCGAGCCCGACGATCCGCAGAACTTCCGTAAGGCCATCACACCGAAAACGCGCATACTCTACGCGGAGACCATCAGCAATCCGCGCATGAACGTGCTCGACATCGAAGCGGTGGCCAGGATCGCGCACGAGGCCAACATCCCCCTGGTGATCGACAACACGTTTGCGTCGCCCTATCTTTGCCGGCCGATCGAGCACGGAGCGGACATCGTGGTGCACTCGGCCACCAAGTTTATCGGGGGCCACGGAACGTCGATCGGCGGCGTCATCGTCGACGGCGGCAAGTTTCCCTGGGACAAGGGCCCGTTTCCCCACATTACGGAGCCCAACAAGCACTATCACGGCATGAAGTTCCACGAGACCTTCGGCGGCATGGCCTACATCATCAAGTGCCGCGTGGACGGTTTGCGCGACTTCGGCACATCCATGGCGCCGATGAACTCGTTCCTTTTCATCCAGGGTCTTGAAACGCTGCCGCTCCGCATGGAAGCGCACTCACAGAACGGGCTGGCGGTCGCCAGATTCCTGCAAGGCCATCCGTCGGTCACCTGGGTCAACTATCCAGGACTCGAATCGAGCCCTTACCACTCTCTGGCGAAGAAGTATCTGCCGAAAGGCGCCGGCGCCATCCTGACGTTCGGCATCAAAGGCGGCATGGAGGCGGGCAAACGCTTCATCGAATCGCTGACGCTGTTCTCTCACCTGGCCAACGTGGGCGACGCCAAGAGCCTGGTGATCCATCCGGCTTCGACCACGCACCGCCAGCTCGATTCCGCGGAGCTGAAGGCGGCCGGAGTGAGCGAAGACATGGTCCGACTTTCGGTGGGCATTGAAGATATCGAAGACATCCAGTGGGACCTCGAGCAGGCGCTGGCCGCATCTCAGACCGGCGCCAAGACCGCAGCTTCATGAGGGCGGAGGACTGCCTCCGCATCCTGCAGACATATCGCCGTATTGCCATAGTGGGGTTGTCGCCGAATCCGATGCGCCCCAGCCACTTCGTAGCGGTTTACATGCTGTCGAAGGGCTACGACATCATTCCCGTGAACCCGCGGGAGAAACAGATTCTCGGGCGCAGCTGCTATGCCTCTGTGCGCGATGCGCCGGGTCCGGTCGAGATCGTGGACATTTTCCGCGAGCCGTCGGCGGCGCCGGAGATCGTAGAGGACGCGATCGCCGCCGGCGCGAAGGTGGTCTGGATGCAGTTCGGCGTGATCCACGAAGGCGCTGCCGAACGCGCCCGGCAGGCGGGCCTCGAAGTGGTTATGGACCGCTGCGTCAAAATCGAGCACGCCCGCTTCTTCGGCGGCTTGAACATGCTGGGACTGCACAGCGGAGTGGTCTCGGCGCGCGCGCGCCGCGGCTGACGCTCTTATTGAACAGCCGCGTGGCATTTACGAAATGATCCCCTTCCGGACGGCATACAGGATCAACTCCGGCACGCTGTGCAGGTTCAGCTTCTGCAAGATATGACTGCGATGCGTCTCCACCGTATATGTGCTCAGGTTCAGGAGCACCGAGATTTCCTTGTTCGCTTTCCCCTCGGCGATTAGCTGCAGAATCTCCCGCTCCCGCGTGGTCAACAGCTCATAGCTATCCACCATGCCCTTTTGCTCGAGCTGACGGACGTAATCTTCAAGGAGCGTCTTGCGGATGGCCGGGCTGAAGAAAGACTTTCCAACCGAGACGGCCCGTATGGCCCGGATCAGATCCTCCTCGGCCGAATCCTTGAGCAGATACGCCCGCGCCCCGGCTTTCAGAGCCCGCAGCACGTAGCTTTCGTCGGAGTGCATGCTCAATACGACGATCGACACCCGCGGATTCCGGGCCACGATCTGGCGCGTCGCTTCGATGCCGTTCAGCAACGGCATGGCAATATCCATCACCACCACATCGGGCTGCTGCGCCTCCGACATCTCCACGGCCTGGCGTCCCTCCTCCGCCTCGGCCACGACGCAAAAATCTGGCTGCCGCTCGAGCAGCAGCCGCAGGCCGCTACGGATCACCGTGTGGTCGTCCGCCAGCAGAATTCGGATTGCGCTCATGCTTTTGCGGACGCCAGCGGGGCGGACGACCCGGCCAGCGGCAGTTCGATCTCGATTCGCGTGCCTCGACCCGGCGCCGACTCGACGTGAAACCGGCCGCCCAGGTGCTTGGCCCGCTCCTCCATCCCGAGCAGCCCCAACCCGCGCACCTGGCGAAAGTCGAATCCCTTGCCGTCGTCCTGCACCACCAGGACCAGCCGCTCCGGCTCCTGCCGCACCACCACGCGCGCCGTGCTGGCCTGCGCGTGGCGCGCGCAGTTGTTCAGCGCCTCCTGGACCAGCCTGTAGAGGCAGGTCTTGTGCGCTTCAGGAAGCTCGTCAGCCACGCCTTCGGCGTCCACGTCCACCCGCATCCCGGTGCGCCGCGACACCTCCCGAGCCTGCCAGTGCAGCGACGGCTCCAGTCCGAAATCGTCCAGCATCGACGGACGCAGCAGCAGCGCCATGTTCCGCACCGCGCTGACGCTGCCCTCCGCCAATTTCTTGATCGATTGCAAGCGCCGGTGCAGCTCTTCATTCTGCGCCGGCGTGATCGCCGCCGCATTACCCACGTCCACCAGCAGCGCCGTCAGCGACTGGCCCACCTCATCGTGCAGCTCGCGGGAAATCGAGCGCCGCTCGAGCTCCTGCGCGTCCACCAGCCTCGCCGACAGGTTCTCCAGCTCCGTCTGGCCCCGTACGATCTCCTGATACCGCAGCCGCGCGTCGCGCTCCAACTTGAGGATATGGACGATCGTCCAGCCCGCCACGATCAGGCCAAGTCCCAGCGTGATGGTCAGCATGGTGATGAGCCCGCGCCGGAATTCATCGAACACCTCCGCGGACCGGTCGCCGCCGCTGCGGAGCTGCTTCTCGTTTACGTCGCCGATGCTGTCGGCGATCTTGAGAACCTGCGCACGGCGCGGAAAGATATCCGTAGTCAGGAACACATACCCGCGCGATTTTCTCTGCGAAGCGTCCCAGGAGAGGACGGGATTCACGGTCTCCCAATATCCCGCCAGCGCGCGCGTCAGCTCGGAGAACGGGGCCTGTTCCTGGGGTCCCATTTTGCGCGAATAAATTTCGAGCGCCTGATCCATCTCCTCGCGCAGCTTCTTCAGATTGGATAAATGGATCTCGGCCGCGGGCGGATTGGGATCGAGCAGGTAGTCCCGCACGTAGGTCCCGGACAAATACAGCGACGCGCGAATCCGCTCCAACGCCCGGTTCCGGTCGAGGAAACTGTGCGTAATCTCCAGGTTGCTCGACTGAATCTGCGCGACCGCACGAATTGCGTCAACACCGGCGGCGGCCATCAGCGCCAGCACCAGGCCGAACCCGACCAGCAGCGCGAACTGGCTGTGGACAGGGACCGGTTTCGAGGCGCGGTCGGACATGCGGTCGTAAGTCGGCGCGGCCATCCGGTGTTAGTGTACCGAAATAGCCAGACCTATCGAGGATAAAGCGAATCGGCGGATGAGAGAATACCGCCCGCAAGGTAGGACGAGCGGTATTTCGACTGTTTCCGTCCAGGTATGCCACGGACAACTCGCCTGAGGGGCTGCCCACATCGCGTTTAACCGGTCCCGCCCCAACGCCTGAAAACGCGGCGGCAGCTCAAATGGGCGGGGTCACCTGATTACCAGTGGGTGAGGGAGCCGTCAGGCCGGACGAAAACGTTGCGGCGGCCGGATTTGGTTACTTCGCCGATCATCGTCAGGCGTTTCAGGTCCAGAGTTGCGCCCAAGCCGGGGCGGTCGTTGCGGTAGGCCTTGCCGTTCTTGAAGTCCAGACACTCAGGCAGGTAGTCGATGGGGCGGCCGCCGTAGTTGTACTCCATGATCACCGGGCCTGGGAACGTGGACAGGCAGTTCACCAGAGCCGCCGTGGATACCGGTCCGGTGAAGTGGGGAATGATGCCGACCGCGTGCGTTTCGCAGATCGCGGCGATCTTCATCATTTCGGTGATTCCGCCCACGTTCGGCAGGGTGGCGCGGATGTAGTCGATGTCGTGGTTCTCGACCAGCTTGTTGAAATCGTAGCGCTGCCCCCATTCTTCACCGTGGGTGAGCGGCACGGCGGTCATCTGCCGGAGCTTGGGCAGGTCCTGCTGGGCGTGCTGGTCGCGGACGGGGTCCTCGACGAAATAGGGCTCGTACTCTTCGATCAGGCGGCAGGCGCGAACGGCGTCGTTGTAGTCGAAGCGCTGGTGGAAGTCGATGCACCAGTCGCCGTCCTTGCCGACGCCTTCGCGCACTTCCTTGCAATCCGCGGCGACTTTGCGGACCCGCTCGTGAGTGTTGAAAACACCTTCTATTGGTGTGTCTCCAGCGCCCATGCGGAAGGCCCGGTACCCGGCCTCGATCGTTTCGCGGGCCCGTTCCTTCAAGCTGGCGCGATTTCCGCCGGCGGGCGCCGACGATCCTCCGGTTTGCGATGAGGTGGCGCGGGAGCCGCTGGTGGCGTAGCACTCGCAATAGTCGCGGACCGCGCCGCCGAGCAGCTCGTGCGCCGGCAGCTTCAGGGCTTTGCCTTTGATGTCCCACAGCGCCAGGTCGAGCGCCCCCAGAGCATGAATCTTCTCGCGGCCCGGCGGGTAGAACCAGGAGATGTACATTTCCTGCCAGAGCGCTTCGATACGGAACGGATTTCTTCCGATCAGGCTCCCTGCGCATTGCTCCAGTGTGTCCTTTGAACCGCCTTCGCCGACTCCGGTGATGCCGATATCGGTTTCCACCGTTACCACCATGTTGCTCTGATTGAACAGCTCGTTGAGGGTCGGAGGCTTGTAGATCCGGACTCGGGTGATTTTGGCGGGCGGCAGCGCGGCGTGCGCGCGATCAGGCCGCGCCAGTACGGCCGCGGGCGCTGCTGCCAGGGATTTGAGGAAAGCTCTCCGGTTCATGCCCGATCAGTATACAGCGAAACAGGGTCCGGACGGCGCGGGCCGGCCCTGTTGCGCTCCTCTCGAATGGCCGCGTTCAAGCGACTCAGGGAGCGGCTCGGTACGGCATGCATGTTAGCTCGGCCGATACGTAATGGATCACGCACGTCAGCGGGGCCGCCGGTGAGAGACTCAACCCAGAAGCCCGTCATCTAAGGCATCTACATTCCGCTTCCGCAACGTCACGGAGCACGGCAACGGTTTCATTCGTGCCTATGATTTTCAGGGCCTGGGCCGCAAGGAGAATTACGTCGAGACCGGCGCTGCGCATGCTCGAAGCAGCCAAGCGAGGAACGTGCGTCTGCACCGGCGAACAGTCCCTCCCCGGCTTCCGCATTCACGAGATCGGGACCGCCCGCATGGCGGCGACCCGGCCCCGCGCCGTTTCCCGCTTGAGCGCTCCATCCCCTAATGCGGAAATCGTGTAGAATCACAAGAACCAGGGAGTTCCAGCATGAATCGATCGTT
>DATJFH010000172.1:0-24293 GCA_035495815.1 Bryobacteraceae bacterium | reverse complement strand
ATCGATCCTACCATTTAGAAAGAGATATGCTCATCGAAACCTACGGATACGCCCGGGCGGGGTTTCTGGGGAACCCGAGCGACGGTTATTTCGGCAAGACAATCTCATTCACGGTACGGAACTTCCGGGCGCGCGTGCTGCTCTATCCCAGTGCGCGGATCGAGATCAAGCTCTCGAAGGCTGACCTCCCGGTTTTCGAAAATCTTCGTGATCTCTACGAAACGACGCGATGGCGCGGTTATTACGGCGGGATCAGGATCATCCAGGCGCTCATTATCCGGTTCATGGATTACTGCCACCAGAACGGCATCGAGCTCGAGGACCGTAACTTCGCCATCGAGTACGATTCCAACATTCCGCAGCGGCTGGGCATGGGCGGGTCGAGCGCCATTATCACGGCCGCTCTGCGCGGCCTGTGCCAGTATTTCAAAGTGGAAATTCCGCCGGCGGTTCAGGCTAATCTGGCCCTCGAAACCGAGACCAAGGAGTTGGGCGTTCCTGCCGGGCTGCAGGACCGGGTGATACAGGCCTACGAGGGCCTCGTCTACATGGATTTCGCCAAAAGCCTGATCGAACGGCAGGGCTACGGCGAGTACGAGCGGCTCGACCCCGCGCTGCTGCCCAATGTTTACCTGGCCTACCGCACATCGTTGAGCGAAGGTACGGAAGTGTTCCACACTAATGTGCGCGAGCGCTGGCTGGCAAAAGACCCGGATGTCGTGCAGGCGATGAAGACCTGGGCAGGCTATGCCGAAGAGGGCAGAGCAGCCTTGCTCGCCCGCGACTACAAGAAGCTCGATTCCCTGATCGACGCGAATTTCGATTTGCGCACCAGGATCTATCCGATCAGCGCCGGTAACCTGGAAATGGTGGCGGCCGCGCGAAGCATGGGGGCAACCGCGAAATTCGCAGGCTCGGGCGGCGCCATCGTTGGAACCTATACCGACGAAGCGATGTACCAGAAGCTGGAGGGCGCGCTCAAAGCCGTCGGCGTGGCGATTATCAAACCGAAAGTGAAGTAGCGGTTTTTCCGTTCCACCTGATCAGCTTCGAGAACCGGTTGACGTTTATTGCACGCGCCGGATACGCGATGGCGCCGCAAGGTAAGATAGAAAAAACGGGCCCTTAGCTCAGCGGTTAGAGCCGCGGACTCATAATCCGTTGGTCGTAGGTTCAAATCCTACAGGGCCCACCAGTTTTCAGGCGCAGGATTCCGATCGTTATTGCTGTTGAATCGTGAGCTCACGGCGCCCGCCGCGTTCGTGAAGAGACAGCCGCCCTTCGCGGAGAACGATGCGGTCCACTCCTGCAAAGTCGCGCGGTACTTTGACGAGGAACGCGTCATAGCGCCGGGTGGCGCTCTCCCCCGTATCGAGATACGTAAACGTCGGCCGGCCGAAAATATTCGGTTTGGTGGCCAGCACGGCGAAGGGTTGATGCAAGCCGGTGGTTCCGAACTCCAGACCGCGCGCCAGCGGCTTTCCGTCCTGAACGTGCCGCCAGACGTCAAGCCAGGGGTAATCCGCCGTGCGCCAGATGTATCCGAGGAGCAACTCCTTCGAGGCATTGGTCGCGGTCACCCAACCCAATTCACCATCGATGACGAAAGAAACGACATTCGGCTCCGGGTCGTTCGTCAGATGGCGCAGATCAACCGGTTTTCCCTCCTTGCTCGCCGACGGCCAGCGCACTTCGGGATTCTCCGGATTCGGCATCGGACTCGACTGCATGAAGCCCCTGCCGGCATTCGAGTCGACCTCGGTTGTCTCATCCAGAAACGGCGGCCCGATCGTGGGATGCTGCACCATGTTGTAAACGCGCCCGAGCTTGTTCCGGTTGGTTACGGTTTCCGACACGCTGAACCAGGGCGATTTTCCGGAGAGCCGGATCGTCCGGCGTACTTCGAAACCGGCCATCGGGAGCGTGGCTCCCATTTCGGCGTGAACTCCGCCCTCGCTGCGCTGCGGCGCGGCGATTTCTCTCCACCTGACCCGCGCCGCTTCACCGTGGTAGGGCATTCCATTGCGCAGCTCGGCGTCGGAAGGACGTCCCCAGCGGTCCAGACAAAGAAAGTGAGCCATGGCGCGAAACGGCGTGTTTTCGTCAGCAGGCCCGATCCACCGCAGCGGATTCAGGCCGCCGTCAGCGGTGTGGAAGTCGACGATGGACCCGCCCCCGAGATCGATAACCAGTTTGGCGGACGCGCTCTCGAGAACGATGGATGGCCGTCCGGACACCATTACTTCGGCGCGGCCGGCCGGCGTCATCGCCGTGAGGAACAGCGCCAGCGGCGCAATCAGTCGAAGCTTGGGCATTCTCACCAGCGCATCATACCGTAAAAGGCGCCCCTGGCACCGCCGGGGAATTATACTGGATAAACACGATGCCGACTCTCGATGAAAAGCTTTCCGATCGTTCATGCGGATAACTATGGGGGAGGGCCATACCCCTCTCGTACCCAGCGTCCGAATCGGGCCGAAGGCCGGGAGTTCGCGCCTCCTTTTCAAGCTCGAAAGCTGTAACCCGTCGGGTTCCTATAAAGACCGGTTCATCGCCGCGGAGGTGGCGGAGTTGGTCCGGCAGGGGCACACCAGCTGTCTGGCTACCTCCTCCGGAAATACCGGATCCTCTCTGGCCGCCTGCTGCGCCCGCTATGGATTGAAGTGCATCATTCTGGTGAATGAGTCCGTGCCGGAAGGCAAGCTCGCGCAGATGCAGGCGCACGGCGCGCAGGTGATCCGGATACCTCAGTTCGTTACCGACCCGGCCGTCACCGGGCAGGTCTTCGATCAATTGCAGGATTTTTCCCGGCGCCGTGCAACCCCGCTAGTCGTTTCCGCCTATCGCTATTGCCCCGCGGGTATGGCGGGAGTGGAAAGCCTGGCCGGAGAAGTCGAATCCGGGACGCAGGGTCAGGTGGATCATGTTTTCGTCCCCGTGGGCGGAGGGGGATTGTACTCCGCCGTGGTGCGGGGCTTCGAGAAAGGCGGCCGTCTGCCAAAAGTACACGCCGTGCAACCCTCCGGATGCTCGACCGTGGTGGCCAGTTTCGAGCGCAACGATCCCGTTATCCGCAGCGTCACAAGCTCCACGCGCATCAGCGGTCTCTCCGTACCTTACGATATCGACGCTTCGCTGGCGCTGGGCTTGCTCGGAGAGTCCGGCGGGCGGGGCTTCGCGGTCTCCGACGAGCAGGTCTTCGACGCGCAGCGAAGAATGCTGGAGGAAGAGGGAATTTATTGCGAACCGGCCGGCGCAGCGGCCCTTGCCGGCTGGCTAAGGGCTTGCGAGGAAGGCACGATTGAGCCGCACCAGATGTCCGTCTGTCTGGTCACCGGACACGGATTCAAAGATACGGCGTCGATCGCCGAAGCCGCCCGCCGTCATCCGGAACTTATCTCGCTGGCCGGCAACCTACCCGGCCTTTTGGAAAGCCTGCTGGCGCGCGGCCACCGTTAGAGATCGCGCCGGGGCTGTCGAATCGTCCGCCCGCCCTCAGAAATTCCACAGGCAGGTGGGTGCGGCCTTCGAGCGCCAGGTCCGCCAGGACTTGCCCCACCGCCGGCGCAAACTTGAATCCATGACCCGAAAAGCCTGCCGCAAAATGCACGTTCCGAAATTCGGGATGGCGGTCAATGATGAAATGCCGATCCGGAGTCATCGTGTACAGACACGTCTTCGACCCGGTGAAGCGGCGGCCCAGTTCCGGAAGGTACTTCTCCGCCAGACGCGCGAGGGGTTGCAGGTCCTCATCGTCGACTGGCCTCACGGCGGATGGATCGGTCAGGGGATCGCCGGACTTTGCATCGATCGCCACCTTTACGCCGCGTCCTTCCCGGTACGGAAATCCATAGAACGCTTGCTCGTCGAACATGAAGACCGGCATTCTGCCCGGCAGGAACAATTCCGGACGTTTTGGCTCCAACCACGCCAGCACCCTGCGTTCGAGCGAAAGAGGCAAAGACGGCAGCAGCTGGTCCGACCAGGCTCCGGCCGCCAGGACTAAAGCGCCCGCCCGGATCCTCTCTCCCTGGGAGCGAACCTCAACCTCACTCTCCGTCGCCTGCCATTCGTCCACCTTGCGATTCAGCCAGATCGTGGCTCCGGCGCGTCGAGCCTGCGCCAGACTGAAAGACAACGCGCGTTCCACGTCAACCCAGCCGGCGCCCCCGTCGAAGATTCCCACATATTCCGGGGGTGGCGCGAATGCCGGAAACGATTTTCGGATTTCATCCGGGCTGACGGCCTGAACCGGGATCTGATGAAGAGCGGCGCTGCGCCTGATTCCGGCAATGACTCCCGAGTCCGGCGGCCCCATGCTGAGCATCCCGGAACGGGTCAGCAGCGGCCAACCAGCCTCTTCTCCGTATGTGTCCCAGAGTTTTCCTGCGTGCTTAACGAATGGGACATAGGCCGGGCTTTCCGCGTAAGCTTCCCGATAGATACGGGTCTCACCGGAATGGCTGCCCAATCCGTGCGGCGGCTCAAACCGGTCCAGGCCGGCGACTGAAGCGCCGCGGCGGGCCAGTTCCATGCAGGCGAACGAACCCATCGAGCCCAGACCGGCCACGATCACATCGAAATTCATGGGTCAGTGCGCGAAGCCGAATTTCCGCAGAAGCTGGCCCACGATTTTGCGTTTCTCCAGGGGACTGAAGGCCGCGGATCGAAGCGCCTCGTGCGCTTCGTATTCGAAGAGCCGCATCTGCTTGCAGCCGGCGCCGATCGTCTCGACACACCCGGCGGGGATTTTGATGACGCCGTCGCCATTCGCGTGAATGACGTCCCCCGGCCGGACGGTGATACCGCCGATCTCGATCGGCTGGTTGATCGACCGCACGCGCAGCGCGCAGTGATGAATCGTCTTCCCTCGCGAGTAGACCGCGAAGGGAACCGTCATCAGGCCGGCGATATCCCGCACGCCGCCATCGGTGACCGCGCCGACACATCCGACGCTGTACAAGTCTTTACCCATGCCGTCGCCGAGCACGCACTCGTGGTCCGGCCGGCTGCCGGTCGTCTTCACCACCCAGACAACAGGCTCTTCGGTTCGCTGCATCTGCTCCAATTGCCGGAGATATCCGTCGAATTCGGGGGCGTTTCCAGGCGTGCTGGTATCCATTTCACATGTGGCGGCCACTCCCACGGTTGGGCCTAGCGTGGGTGTGACCGACTGGATGTAGCCGGCCATGTAGTATTCGTGAGCCGGCGTAGGGTCGACGTAGACATGGAAATCCGCGGCCAGGACCCGCTCCTCCTGCCCCCCTCCGATGACCCAGCCCAGCCGCTCACCGCCGCCTTCAAGTCCCTCGCCGACAACTCGCGCGCCCTGGCCCTCGCCCTGCGCTACGAAACCCGCATGCGCCGCCAGCATGAGCGCGCCTTCGCCACGCTCCGCGACCTCCAGCGCGAGCGCAAGACCCGCCCCTCGCCGGAGCCTTCGCCCCAGCCCGCTCCCCTCGATGGAGGAGGCGAACCCCGCACCGCGCCGCCGCTCTCCGGCCTGTCCGTCGCCCGCTCGTCGGTCAAGCCCGCCGCCCGCCATCACCGGAGCCATCCCCGCCGGATCCTGGAATTTCCATTCGAACCCAACGCAAGCTACCAATTCCGCTCGAATAGAGATCTATTCAGAAGGAATAACGCCCGCTAACCATGGAAATAGACAAAATAAAAGCATCGCCGCTGCCGAATCCGGCCGGAAGAGCCCCCTTCTTACTCGTACTCTATCCGTGCCTGGCGCCGCCCGCTTAAATCCGTAATAGTAGACGCCCGCGAAAGTGGAAATAGGATAAATTACCGAACCAAAGGGAGCCCGGAAGTGGAAATAGACCGTAATCATTGGGGTAGGAGATTTCGCCGGAAACGATCGTCGCCTGAAAAAATCCGGCCGCGCTGGACGTGGTCGCCTTCGCGAAAGAGCGCTTGAAGTTCGAGCCCGATGAGAAGCAGGCCCTGGCTCTCCGTGGCGGACGCCGCGGCATCGTCCTCTGTACCCGCCAGTGGGGGAAATCCACCGTCATGGCGGTGAAAGCGGCCCACCGCGCTTATACCTCGCCCGGAAGCCTTGTTCTGGCGCTGGCCCCTTGCGCCCGTCAGAGCGGCGAATTCGTGCGCAAAGCCCGCATGTTCATCGTCCGCATTGGAATTCGGCTTCGTGGCCATGGCGATAATCCCATGTCCATCCCGCTTCCCAACGGTTCCCGGATCGTCGGACTTCCGCACAATGAAGACAAAGTGCGCGGTTTCTCCAACGCCTCGCTCATCCTCATTGACGAGGCCTCGCGCGTAAGCGACTCCCTCTACCTCGCCATGCGCCCCACCCTCGCGGTAGGCGATGGCGACCTCTGGCTCATGAGTACGCCCAACGGCCGCCGCGGCTTCTTCTGGGAGGAATGGGACCATGGCGGTGGCCACTGGGAGCGCATCTGCGTCACCGCCCCCGAATGCCCGCGAATCTCCGCCCGCTTTCTGGCCGAGGAGCGCGCCCGGGAAGCGGAGAAGTTCTTCCGTCAGGAATACCTCTGCGAGTTCGTGGAACGTGAAGGCGCCGTCTTCTCCCAGGAGTCCATCGACAAAGCCATGCAGGATTTCGAGCCTCTCTACCTCTGAACCGGGTCTGGTCACATGCCGCGTTTAACTTCGGAAATCTGTGAATTCTTCGTCGGCCTCGATCTTGGCCAAAGCCGCGACCATTCGGCGCTTGCCGTCGTCGAACGCGCGGACGTCTTTACCGGGATCGATCCCGTTACCTATGAGCGCCGGCGTCGGCGCCGCTACCGGCTCCGCTTTCTCGAGCGGGTCCGCTTGGGTACCCCCTATCCGGCTGTTGTGGACCGGGTCGCCGAGGTGGTCCGCCGCCCGGCGCTGTCCGGCCGCTGCATGCTCGTCATGGACGCCACCGGTGTTGGCGCCCCCGTCCTGGATCTCCTGCGCGCCGCCGGCCTCGGATGCGCGGTCACCCCCGTCATCCTTACGGCCGGAGACGGCGCCTTCCTTGGCGGCCGCGTGTGGCGCGTCCCGAAGCGCGACCTGATCTCCGGTTTGCAGTTGATGCTCGAGAAAGAGGAACTGGGCCTCCCCGCCAGGCTGGCCGCCGCCCGCGTGCTGGCCCGGGAGTTGGCCGCTGTGGAGGAGCGGGTGGGTTCCGCGCCCCGTACTCTCCTCCGCTACGGAGCCTGGCGCGAGGAAGCCCATGACGACCTGGTAATCGCCGCAGCCTTGGCCTGCTGGCGCGCCCGTTGGAAGTCCCCACCGGTCTGGGGCGCCGGAAGCCTGGGCCTGGGATATACGTGACGCGGCCGTCATCGAATCCCCCGCGTTAGCCGCGTCCGGACCGCTTCACCAAAGCAGCTTCAGCCCCAGCTGAATATTCCGTGGCCGGTTCAACTGCCCGGCAATCGTGCCGAACGCCGCATTCCCGTACTGCACCGTCGGTCCGCCGAATATCGGATGATTCAGCGGATTGAACAACTCCCCGCGAAACTGCATCCGCAATCTTTCCTTCAGCGGGAACGACTTGTTCAGCGACAGGCTCGTGTTGATCGGCCGCGGCGCGCGGAAGTACCCATTGGCCCTGCTCACGTTCCCGAATTCGAAAGACTGCGCCAGCCGGAACGCCGTTCTGTCGAAATAACCCGGTCCGCCCGAAGCGCCCCCCAGCCGGTCTTCGACGCTGCCGCTCGTGAACACCTGCGGATCCGTGGACGAGTAGCTGGGCCGCGTGCCGCCGTATGCCGGCACGCCGGTAGCCGTGAACTGCAGCGGCAGTCCGCTCTGGATCGTGAAAATGCCGTTGGCCTGCCAGCCCCCCAGCAGGCCGATGAGGAGCCGGTTGGCCCCCGCGCCGTATTTCCGCCCCTTGCCGAAAGGAACTTCGTAAGTCCCGTTCATCGCCAGCCGCTGCGGAATGTCGTGCGTCGATACCGATTTTTCGATCTCCCGCGCGTAGGAATTCTGGTAGTTCGCGTTGCCTTCCCCTACGCTGTCCGCGGTGATCAGGTTGTTCACGTTGCCCAGGTTCTTCGACCACGTGTAGGCCACCCGCACCGAAAGTCCGGAGCGCATCGACTTCGAGAAGCTCACCTGCATGGAGTTGTAGCTCGCGTTCCCCCACGGCACGTACTGCATCTGCAGCGTCGCGTACTGGGGGAATGCCGCCAGCAGTCCCTGTAGCGAGAGCGTCGGGTTGCGCTGGTTGCCCGCCTCGATCAGGCCGAAGAACGGATTCGGATATTGCCGCTGCAGCTCGGTGACCGCGGCCGCGTCCCCCTTGGCGCCGAACAGGATGGGGTTCACGTCGTTCGCGCTGAAGTGGATCGGCAGCTTGATTCCGCGTCCGCCGCCGTAAGAGACGGTGAGCACCGAGCCCGACGAAATCTCGCGCTGGATGCCGAAATTCCATTGCTCGGTGTAGGAATTGGAAGCGTTGAAGTTTCCGCCGCTCACGCCCGTGCCGTACCCGGTGTTCGGACCGAGCGTGTTCCCCGTCGGCCGCACCACCGGGAAGGCGGCCGGAAACGGGTCGCCGAACGTGGCGATCGGGTGGATGCTGTCGAGCGTCGTCGTGACCGTATTCGTTATGGAGTAGCCGACTCCCGAGCTCGTAACGTACGCCCTCGGTGTCGTGGGGAAGAAGACCACCGCGAAGCCGCCCCGGACCACCGTCTTGTTGTTGATCGAGTACGCGAACCCCGCGCGCGGCCCCAGGTTGTGCGCCGTTGCCCAGAGATTTCGCGGCGCGCCGTCCTGGCCCGCGAACCGGATGGCCCCGTAAACCGGACGCCCCAGCCCCGCCTGTACCTGGTTGGACAGCGGGCTCAGCGTGTCCGGATCGAAAAATGTCTGCCGGTTGTAGCGCTCCTGGAATCCGGTCTCGATCTCGAACCGCAGCCCCAGGTTCAATACCAGCTTGCGGCTCACCCGCCAGTCGTCCTGGACGAAGAAGGCATTGTAGAACTGATGCCGCGCTACCGAGTCCCGGTAGAGCAGCGTGCCGCTGCCCACGGTTCCGAGCAGGAACGTGGCCATCGCGTAGTAAGGTTGGGACCCGGCCGGCAGCGCGATATTGGGACCCGGTCCCTTCGCCCAGTTGCCGTCGAAAGTGAGCGTTCCTCCGCCGTTGTCGAGCGAGACCGTGTTGTCGATGAACATCCGTCCATCCCATCCCGTCCGTACGGAATGGGCGCCGTGCAGCCAGCTCAGATTGGCGTTCAGCGCGTGCGTGTAGTGGTCCCAGTCGCGGCGGGCCGTGTTTCCGATGGCCCGGTAGCCGCTGATCGTAACCGCCGGCAGGGCGGGGAAGGCCTGCTGCGAGACGAAGTTGTTCGAAAACCCCATGCTCGCCGCGTCAAACAGGTTGGCGTTGCCGAAATTCTTGTTGCGCTGCTTGGCGAAGGCGTACCGCAGGTCGAGCACCATGGTCGGGCTCAGCACCTTTACGTAATCCGTGATGAAGGTGTGCGCCGTCACGAACTGCTTGTTCGCCGTGGGGCCGTCCGGCATCCAGTCGGGCGGAATGTTGTCGTTGTCGCTGATGCTGAATCGCGCGAAGAAACGGTCGTTCGATCCGAAGTTGTGATCGAGCCGGACGTTGCCCTGGTTGTCGTCGGTGGCCGTCGAAGCCACCCAGCTGAAGTTCTGGACCACGCCCGGCCGATCGGGCAGTGGAAAAAACTTCAGATAGTTGAGCGCAATCGGCGAGATGCGGCCGGACGGGATGCTTTGGCCCGGGAAAGGGTCGCGCACGGTCGTGTTCGTCTCCGGCTGGATATGGGCGGTGTTGGGGTCGTAGATCAGGAAGGGAGATTCGGCGAAATTGCCGGAGCGCAGCGCCGTCGGGATGGTCACCGCGCTGGCGTAGTTCGACGTTCGCGTGTGCGTGCCCTCCCAGCCGACGAAGAAGAACGTCTTGTTCCGGCCGTCGTAGAGGCGCGGGATCTTCAACGGTCCGCCGGCCGTGAAGCCGAACTGGTTGAAGCGGAGCGGACCCCGGTAGTCGTCGCGCCCGGGAATGGGCGGCTTGGCGCTGCGGTTGGTGAAAAAATTGGCCGCGTCCAGCTTTTCGTTGCGGAAAAATTCGTACAAGCTCCCGTGGAGCTGGTTGGTTCCGGACTTGGTGATCATGTTCAGCACGCCGCCGCTGGTGCGCCCGAACTCGGCCGTCGAGGCGTTCGTCTGGACCTTTACCTGGCTTACCGTATCCGCCGACGGCACCAGCACCGCCTGGCCCTGGCAGCACACCGTCATGGGCACTCCGTCCAGCAGGATTTCGTTGTTCGCGGTGACGCCGCCGTTGGCGGCGAAATTGCCCGCGCCCACCATCTGTGCGGCCGCCCGGGTCGCTTGCAGGCCGTCGCCGAACGTGTTCATCGGCTGGAAGCCGGGCGCGAATTCGGCCACGCTCATCGGGTTGCGGCCGTTCATCGGCAGGTCCTCGATCTCGCGCGTCGTGATCACCTGCCCCAGCGACGAAGTCTCGCTCTCGACCAGGTTCGGCCGTTCGAGCACCGTAACCGCGGCCGATACTTCGCCCACCTTGAGCACGGCGTCCACGCGCACCGTCTGGTCGACGGCTACGTCGAAGGTCTCGGTGGCGTACTTCTGGAATCCCGCCTTTTCGGCGGTCAGCCTGTATTGGCCTGGCTTCGAAAGCGGAAACGAGAAGATCCCCTCGCCGTTCGTCTTGGCCGTGGCCGTGATGTTGGTGCTCTGGCTGGTAAGCGTCACCGAGACGTCGGGAATCACGGCCCCGGCGGCGTCCATCACTTTGCCGGTGATGGCGCCCGTAATGTTCTGTGCGGCTGCGCACGCGGTCAGAGTCAGAGCAAGGAGCAGCGTTCTCATCTCGGGGGCCTCCTGGGAAAGCGCTTCTGGAATAGCTGGATTGCCGTTGCCTGCGCCGAAGGGACGTACTCGGTCACCGCTCCCTGCTCCTTCAGCTTCTGGACGAGCGAAGCGGAGTCGATCCTCTGCACCGGCTGGCCGGAGGCGATCGCCATCTTCGCGGCCACCCCCGCCGCCTGGCCGAGGATCATGTATTGCGGCTCCATCCGCACCGAGGAGTATGCGACGTGGCTCGCCGAGAATGCCACCGGAACTAGCAGGTTGGTAACTTCGGAGCGTTTCGGCAGCATGATTCGATAGGGAATCTGGTAGGGCTTGACGGCCACCTGCATGTCGCCTTCGTTCCGCGCGAAGCCGTCCGGCCCCACGATGCGCTCGACGTTGTGGGAGTCGCTGTTGTAGGAGCCCATGCCGATCGGATCCGGCTTGGTCAGCTCCGTCTGCATGTCCTTCTGGACCATGACGTACTCGCCGGTCATTCGCCGGGATTCGCGGATGTAGAGCTGGTGGGGCCAGTTGTCCGTGTCGCGGAATTCGTCCTTGCACAGGCCCCACTGGTTCATCTCCTCCCGCAGCGGCTGCGGGACCTGCGGGTCGTTGGCCAGGAAGTAGAAGAAGCCTTGTACGTAGTCCTTGTGCTCGCGCCACATCTCGGCGCGGCGCTGGTAGGTGGCGTCGGGATAGTCCCAGCTTCCCCCGATGTAGTCGGTGGAGAACGCCCCCTGATTGTTGATGTCCGCCTTCCCGTTGGGGATGCGGTCCACCTTGATGACGGAGGTGAGCATCGGAGCCTTGCCTTCAGCCTTGACGCGCGCCGCCAGCAGCCGCGCGAACAGCTCGTAGCGGGACGCCGCGTATCCTTTTGGCTTGGCGAACACCACCCGGTTTTCCGCAACTTCGGAGAAGCACATCCGGTAATTGTAGGCCTGGACGGCCTTGTCGGCGGTGCCCGGCGGCGGCAGCGCCCGGCTGGAGATTTCCGGGAGAAGCCGGCCCGCGGCGTCGCGCGGTGACACATCCACCAGGAATTGGTGGAGCGGCGTCCGGTCGCGGACGCCCGCCAGCGATTCGCCGTATTGCGCGCTGCCTTCCCGCCCGAAGGTGTAGCTCACCCCGGCTTGCGCCATCAGGTCGCCTTCGTAGCTGCTGTCGATGAAGACGCGCGCGGAAAACGAGTCGCCGTTTTCCGTGGTGATCGCCGCCACTTCGGCCGCCTTCTTCCGGACGCCCTTCTTTTCGGCGAGCCGGTGACGCTCGAAGAGCCGGACCCCGGCCTCTTTGAGCATTTCGCGAAAGATGTCCTCGGCCACGTGCGGCTCGTGCAGCCAGCCGATGTCCTGGCCGTAACGGGGAAGGCCGTAGTGCCGTCCGACGCGCAGGTAGAATTCCAGCGCGAGTCCGCCGATGACTTCTTTCTTGCCGTAATCGGTCCAGCTGAGGCCGCCCGATACCATGCCGCCGATATGGGACCCGGGTTCGAGGAGGGCGGTCTTCAACCCTTCGCGGGCGGCGGTGACGGCGGCGATTGCGCCGCCCGCCGTGCCGCCGTAAACGACCACGTCGAAGGCCTGCTCCGCCGCTGCGGCGGGCAGGCAGACGAGCAGAGTGCTGACAAGGAGTGTGTGGAAAGACATGAGATCCCGGCCTAAGATTCTATCAGCCCGGAACAGATTGGTAGGCATCGCGTCGGCCGGCCCGCTGGACATTCCGTCCGGAACCGGTACAAGATTTGAAGCGGTATCCATGGACCAGACCCCCGTTTCAGAACGCGCCCGCCGGCGCGTCACGCGCCGCCTCATCCCCTACCTGCTCGTTCTCTATCTGCTCGCCTATCTCGACCGCTCCAACCTCAGCATCGCCAAGCTCGGCATGCAGCGCGAACTCAACCTCACCGACGAGATCATTGGCTACGGCGTCGGCGTGTTCTTCCTCGGCTACTTCCTCCTCGAGATTCCCGGCGCCCTTCTCGTCGAGCGCTGGAGCGCCCGCAAGTGGATCGCCCGCATCATGATCTCCTGGGGCCTGGTCGCCGCTCTCATGGGACTTACCGGATTGCCGGTCTTCGGCGCCACTCCCGTATCGCAGCAGTTCTACACGCTCCGCTTCCTGCTCGGCGCCGCCGAGGCCGGCTTCTTCCCCGGAGTCATCGTCTACCTCTCGCACTGGTTCCGCGCCGAGGACCGCGCCCGCGCCAAAGCCCTCTTCCTGATCTCCCAGCCGATCTCCGTCATCGTCGGCTTGCCGCTCTCCCGCTGGATCCTCGAGAACGTCCGCTGGGGCGGTCTCGAAGGATGGCGCTACGTCTTCATCCTCGAAGGATTCCCCTCCGTTCTCATGGGCCTGGTCACGCTCTTCTACCTCACCGACCGCCCCGAGCAGGCCCGCTGGCTTCCGGACGACGAGAAGCAATGGCTGACCGGAGAACTCCGCCGTGAAGAGACCGCCCGTGTCGCCGCCGGACGCGTCAGCATCCGCGCCGCCTTCCGGCAGCCGGAGATCCTGCTGCTCACCGCCGTCTGCTTCTTCATCGTCACCGGAAACCAGGCGCTGCTCTATTTCCTGCCCTCCATCACCGACAACATGAAGTCCATGTCCATCACCGCGCGGACCGCCGTCACTGTTCTACCCTATATCTTTGGTCTCTGCGGAATTCTGTTGAACGGCTTCTCCTCCAATCGAACCGGTGAACGGCGCTGGCACACCGCGCTCCCCATGTTCGTGTGCGGCGCCGGACTCTCGCTCGCCATCCTCGCGGGCGACCGTCTGGCCCTGGTGATCGCCTTCTTCTGCCTCGCCGGCTTCGCCAATCAGGCTTACCTGCCCGTATTCTGGACTCTGCCCACGGCCTTCCTCGGAAAATCCGCCGCGGCTGCCGCCATCGGCACGATCAACTCCATTGGAAATCTCGGCGGCTTCGTCGGGCCTTCCATCTTCGGCTACCTGCGGACCGCTACCGGACGATACGAAACCGGCCTCTGGTTCCTGGCCGGCTGTATGTTCTTCGCCGGCGCGCTGGCCAGCCGGATCCGCGTTCCGCGCGAACCAAAGCCAATCCAATGACACCCAAAGACAAACCCGAACAACTTCGCAGCTTCCGCTGGTTCGGCCCCGCTACCATGCGGGGCTTCGGACATCGCTCCCGCATGAAACAGCTCGGCTATCGCCAGGAGGACTTCGTCGGCAAGCCGGTCATCGCCATCGTCAACACCTGGAGCGAAATCAATCCCTGCCACGCCCACCTGCGCGAGCGCGCCGAAGCCGTCAAACGCGGCGTCTGGCAGGCCGGCGGATTCCCGGTGGAGATTCCCGCCTTCTCTATTACAGAGACCTATATGAAGCCCAGCCCGATGCTCTATCGCAACCTGCTGGCCATGGATACCGAGGAAGCCCTGCGCAGCCTCCCGGTGGACGGCGCGGTCCTCATGGGCGGCTGCGACAAGACCACCCCCGGCCTGCTCATGGGCGCCATCAGCATGAATCTGCCCGCCGTCTTCCTGCCCGCCGGCCCCATGCTGCGCGGCAACTGGAACGGCCAGCCGCTCGGCAGTGGAACCGATATCTGGAAGTTCTGGGCCGAGCGCTGCGCCGGAACCATCACCGATCAGGAATGGAACGGTATGGAGGAGGGCATCGCCCGCTCGCCCGGCTTCTGCATGACCATGGGCACCGCCTCCACCATGGCCTCGCTCGCCGAAGCCCTCGGGATGAGCCTGCCCGGCGCCTCCTCCATCCCCGCGCCGGATTCGAACCACGTGCGCATGGCCATGAACTGCGGCGAGCGTATCGTTCAGATGGTGTGGGAGGACCTGACCCCGGTCGACCTGCTGACCATGGACGCTTTCGAGAACGCCATCACCGTCGATATGGCGATCGGCGGCTCCACCAACGCCATCATCCATCTGGTGGCGCTGGCCGGACGCTGCGGCCTGAAGCTCGAGCTGCCCGCCTTCGACCGCATCTCCCGCCGCACCCCGATGCTGGCCAATATCCGCCCCTCCGGCGCCTTCCTCATGGAGGACTTCTACTACGCCGGTGGTCTCCGCGCGCTCATGGCGCAGATCGAGGATCTGCTCCATCTCGATTGCCGCACCGTCAACGGCCGTACGCTCGGCGAGAACATCGCCGGCGCCCGCCTGATCCAGCCGGACGTCATCCGGCCTCGCGGCAATCCCGTGGCGGCGAGCGGCGGCACGGCGGTCCTCTACGGCAACCTGGCTCCCGACGGCGCGGTCATCAAGCCCACCGCCGCCGACCCGCGTCTGCTGCGCCACACCGGCCCTGCCATCGTGTTCCGGAATTACCAGGACCTCGAAGCGCGCCTCGACCGCGACGATCTGGAAGTCAACGAGGATTCGGTCCTGGTGCTGCAAAACGCCGGACCGCTGGGCGGACCCGGCATGCCGGAGTGGGGGATGCTGCCGCTCCCGAAGAAGCTGCTCCAGAAGGGAGTCCGCGACATGGTCCGCATCTCGGACGCGCGCATGAGCGGCACCTCCTACGGAACCTGCGTGCTCCATGTTTCGCCCGAAAGCTACAGCGGCGGTCCGCTGGCGCTGGTCCGGGACGGCGACCGGATTTCCCTGGACGTGGAGAGTCGCAAGCTCGAGCTGCTCGTCAGCGGGGAAGAGTTGTCGAGACGCCGCGCGGAGTGGACCGCGCCGCCGCCTACGGCCGCCCGGGGGTATCTGTCCCTCTACGCCGAGCGGGTAACGCAGGCGCACCTCGGCTGCGATTTCGATTTCCTGCGCGACAACCCGGGCTCCACGGACCCGGAGATCCATTGAGACGGCATGAGCGGGCCTTCTTTTCAGAAATGCAGCTTCAGCGAGAACTGCATCGATCGGGGCGGATTCTGCTGGCTGGTAATCCGGCCGAAGTTGGCGTTCGTAATATCGAGCGACGCCGGTCCGTTGAAAGCCACTACGTTGGTCACGTTGTACGCTTCGCCGGAGAAATCGAGCTTGAAGCGCTCGGTAATCCCGAACTGCCGCGTCACGCCCAGATCTTCGTTCCAGAAGCCGGGGCCGTAAAGTCCATACGATCCCGCCCCCGGTGTGTTGCCATAAGTGTACGGGTCCGGGCTTCGGAATGCGGTTTTCTCGAGGAAGACCGGCCGTGCGCCCAGCAGGTCGCCGCTGCCCCATTCTCCGTTGATCCGGACGTCGCCGGAAAATCCCGGCGCATAGGACGCCCGGCAGCCGCCCGCGTTCGGCAGGTTGCAAGTCGCGCCGATCACTCCGTAAGGCAGTCCCGAGCGGATGCGCGTGATGCCCGAAACGCGCCAGCCGCTGACCAGCGCGCGCGCGACCGGATTCGACACCCGGATCGCCCGCCCCGGGCCGAACGGCAGCTCGTAAACGATCATCGCGTTGAAGACGTGGCGCCGGTCGCTCTCCCCGTGTGTCTTCTCGGTCTCCCAGAAGTATGCGCTGCGCCCCGCGCCGGCGTCCGACAGAGTCTTGCTCCAGGTGTGATTGATGTTGAAGGTAAACCCGGAGGACATCCTCTTCTGCAGCGTGACTTGCAGGGAGTTGTAATTCGAGCTGGCCAGGTTCACAAAGTCCGCGTTCACTCCCGAGTATTGCGGAAACGGCCGCAGCATCTGGGCGAACGTTCCACGGAAGTTGGCGTACGGCAGATTGATTCCGGGAATAATGGCCCGCGCCGATGCCAGGGTGGTGGCGTTCACCTGCGAGGTGAGCAGGTTCCCCAGCGCCAGATAGCGCGGCTGAATCTGCCCGGACCAGATGCCGAGTCCGCCTCCGCGCAGCAGTTTTCCGTTGCCGCCCACATAACCGGCGGTCAGCGTAAGGGACGGAGTAAGCCCCCGCTGCACGGAGAAGTTCCAGTTCTGATAGCGGGGCGGGCGCGCGCCTTCGTTGGGGTTGTCGAAGGCGACGCTGCCGCCCGTGGGGCGGTCGGTGGTGAAGCCGGTGTTCAGCGTGGCGTCGATGAACGGCGGCTTCTGGTAAGCCGGCACGCCGTCGTCCCAATCGAACGCCGGGCTGAACGAATCCTGCGAGGTAAAGCCCGGCGCGGCCGTGAATCCGAGCTTGCCGGTGCCGTCCCGCGCGCCTCCGCGGCCGCCCACCGCGCCGTGCCGCGTATACATCACTCCATACCCGGAGCGCACCACCGTCTTGTCCCCCAGCCTGTAGGCGAAGCCGAGGCGAGGTCCGAAATTGCCCCACTGCGTCTTGATCCGCGTGCGGCAATTGCAGTACAGCGGCGCCTGCCCGCTGCCCCCGAACTGCAGCGCGCCGTTGAACCCGCCGGCCACCGGATTCGGGACGTCCGGATTGAACCACGAGACACGGTCCCGAACCTCGACGTAGGCGGGCATGATGTCGTGCCGCAGTCCGATGTTCACCGTCAGGTTGCGCGTCACCTTCCAGTCGTCGCCGACCCACCACGCGTAGTTGCGGTAGCGCGCCCCCGAGGTCACCACCGAGTCCTCGTTCACGGTCGAGGAGTTGAGCGTCCCCATAAGATAACTGGCGTACGAATTCCCGCTGCCGTTATTCAGAGTCCCGTTGTTGAATCCGGCGGTCTGCACGTTCGAAAAATTGGCGATGAACAGCGTTCCGTCCCATCGCGCGCGGTAATTGTCCTGCAGGCGCTGCAGCTGGAATCCCACTTTCACCGAATGCTTGCCGCGCAGCCATTGAAACGAATCCTGCAAAGAGAAATTGTTCAACGCGTCGAGAAACGGACGCGCGTCGGTGCCCCGCCAACCGGCCACCGAATTCGGACCGGCGAAAGCGACCTCCGGGAAGGACTGCGTAGCGTCGCCCGGCGGCAGCCCCTTGATTCCCGCCTTCTCCACCCAGTTGCCGCCGATAGTCGGATTAGTGATCGGAATCCACAGCCGCGAGGCCCCGTAGCTGATCTGGTTCATCATGGACGAATTGATCACCCAGGTGTGCTTGATCTGGCCGACCGTCGGCACTTCGTCCACCACGCGGGTAACCACGTACGGCAGCGGCAGCGGAACCGGATTGCCGCGAATCGCGCTGCTCTGATTGTGCGCTCCGCGCGTAAACAACACGGAGAACCGGTGCTTGTCGCTGGCGTTCAAGTCCACTTTGACGGTCACGTTCTGGTTATTGAATCCAACGCCCTTGTTGTTGTTGAGAAAGTTGTTGGCGATTCCCGAGTGCGTCGGAACCGGCAGCGCGTCCTGGAACAACTTCGACGCCGGGGAGAGCCGGTTCGCCGGAATCAGGTTGCCGGCGAAGGGCTGCCGGGCGCAGTTGGCGCCGTTCGGGCAGGCCGTCGTACCCGGGTCGAAGATGGCCACCGGAAGCTCGCTGAAATCGCCCGTCCGCATTTTCATGGTCGGTATCGTCGCGAACTGATATGGCGTGGCGACGCGGTATTTGTAGCCGTCATAAGCGCCGAAGAAGAAGATCTTGTTGCGCTTGATCGGGCCGCCGAAGGTGAATCCATACTGGTTCTGGTTCTGCTGCGGGCGGGTCGGCGAGAAGAACCCGCGCGCGTCGAGAACCGTATTCCGCAGCACTTCGTACATGACGCCGTGGAACTGATTGGTGCCCGACTTGATCGAGTAATTCTCCGAGCCCTGCCCGTTGAACTCGACCGACTGCCCGCTGGTCTCCACCTGGAACTGCTCCACCGCTTCCACCGAAATGGCGTACTGCAGGGCGCGGCTCTCGCCCTGCCGGACCGCGTCGGTGATCGGAAGTCCCTCCAGGTAGACGTCCTTCGAAAAGCTCTGTCCGCCGTTGATGAATCCGAACGTGCCTCCTTCCTGTACGCCCGGCATCAGATAAATGAACGCCGATGGATTGCGCGGGCTGCCGTTGCCCATGGAAAGCGGCAGCGCCGTGTACATGTCGTTGCGGACGGTCTGTCCCATCCGCGCATCGACGGTATTGAGCTCGGCCGGCGCGGCGGATACGGTGACGCTCTCCGTGGTGGCTCCAACTTCGAGCTTGAGGTTCATCTCCACGGCCCCGAGCGCGTCCACGATCACCTGCTCCTGCACAAGCGTGCGAAAGCCGGAAGCCGAGGCCGTCAATCGATACTCGCCCGCCGGGAGCGGCGCGATCACGTACAATCCCGCCGCCGTAGTCTCGCGCTTGTTCTCGACACCGGTGGCCGTATTGATGGCGGTTACGGACGCGCCCGGAACCACCGCTCCGGTGGCGTCGAAAACGGTTCCCTTGATCGTGCCGCTGCCGCCGATTTGAGCGCCCAGCGGCACGGCAGTCAGCCAAACGAAAATGAAGAAAGCCAACCCCCACTCATTACGTTTCCGCATGACGTGAATGCTCCTTGTTTTAAATCCCAGGAAAATTCGCGAATTTGCCCTGGTCCCCCCTTCGCGTACCCGCTATGTTACCCGAAAACCCTAAAATGTGCACACTCAAAAGCCGAGCCAACCGGCAAGCCGTTCTCCGCCATGGCGCCTGGCATCCCGCCACGCGCTATCCTACTCACAGGAGAGTAAATGGCGAAGTTCCTCATCGGCGTACTGACAGGAGCGATCCTGACCATCCTTTTGGGTGTCATCGCGGCATTCTCCCTCGCCCGCTACGGCTCGGAAAAGCGCGTCACCGTGCCCGACAACGCCACCCTGCTTCTGCGCCTGGAAGGCGACATCCCGGAGCGGCCGCCCATCGAGTTTCCCATCCCCTTTTTCGAGCAGCAGACAGCCACCACCGTGAGAGAAGTCTGGGACGTCCTGCGCAAAGCCGCAGTCGACTCCCGTATCAAAGCCGTTGTCCTCGAACCCAAAGGGCTGGACGCCGGCTGGGCCAAGCTTGAAGAGATCCGCGGCGACCTCGAGCAGTTCCGCAAGTCCGGTAAGCCCCTCATCGCCTACCTGCGCAGCCCCGGAACCCGCGAATATTACCTGGCCACCGCCGCCGACCGCATCTATATGGGTCCCGAAGACTACCTGGACGTGAAGGGTCTGCGCGCCTCGATGCTGTTCTTCAAGGGCACGCTGGACAAGCTCGGGGTCCAGGTGGAAATCATCCATGCCGGGAAATACAAGGACTTCGGCGACATGTTCGAGCGCAAGGACATGAGTCCCGCCACCCAGGAAGTTCTGAACAGCGTGCTTGACGACGTATACGGCCGCCTCATCCACACGGTCGCCGCGTCCCGAAAGAAAAAGCCGGAGGAGATCCGGGCAACCATTGACGAAGGACCCTTCCTGGCGAATCAGTCCGTGGACAAAGGCCTGATCGATTCGCTCCGCTACGAAGATCAGATGTTCGGTGAACTGAAGGATCGCCTGAAATCTGGCGATATCCGCAAAATGTCGCACCGCGACTACCTGAAGGCCCCGGCCGGATCGCTGGGCCTCGAGGGTAAGACCCGCGTGGCCTTCCTGGTCGGCCAGGGCGATATCACGCGTGGCAGCTCCGGCGACGACGGCTATAACGAAGAAGGAATCGGCGCCGCGGGGTTCAACAAGCTGCTGCGGCGTGTAGGCAGTGACGACAGCATCCGCGGCGTAATCGTCCGCATCGACTCACCGGGTGGCGACGCTGTGGCGTCCGACGAGATCTGGCGCGAGATGAACCTGCTCAGCAGGAAGAAGCCGATGGTGATCTCGATGTCCGACGCGGCCGCCTCCGGCGGCTACTACATGGCGATGACGGGCGATCCGATTCTGGCCTACCCGGGCACCTTCACCGGCTCCATCGGCGTCGTTTTCGGCAAACCCAATCTGCACGGGTTGTACGACAAGCTCGGCCTCACCCTGGACACGCTCACACGCGGCCGCAATGCGGACATCGATTCCGAATACCATCCACTGAGCGACGAAGCCCGCCGCAAGCTGCGCGAAGGCATCGACCGCTCCTACACGGACTTCGTGACCAAGGTCGCGGAAGCGAGGAAGCGTCCTTTCGACCAGGTAGAGCCGCTGGCGCAGGGCCGCGTCTGGCTGGGCAACCAGGCCAAAGACCGCGGCTTGGTCGACCAGTTGGGCGGCATCGACCGTGCAATCGAGCTGGTGAAGGAGAAGGCTAAGATCGGGAAGGACGAGAAGATAACGCTGGTGATGTACCCGCCGAAGCGCAGCATCATCGACGTGGCCCTGGGCCGGACCCCCGAGAGCCTGTTCGAATCCAAGCTGGGCAAGATCCTGAAAATGCCCCACCTCGGCAGTCTGATAAAAGGCGGCATGATGAGCGTGATGCCGTACCGTATCGAAGTCAGGTAGGACAGGCGCGGCACATCCCGTCAACCCAGCTTCCGGTTGCCCGTTTTCCCGTTCCTGTCTGTATCGAATCGGATGAAGAAGACACTCAATATCGCCGTCATCGGCCAGGGCTCGATGGGCCGGGCGCACTCCAACGCCTATCACCAGGTCAATCATTTCTTCGAAACGCCATACGCTCCTCGCTTGAAAGTGATCTGCGGACGAAACCGCGAGGGGCTGGAGAAAACGGCGGCTACTTGGGGCTGGGAGGAAGTTTCAACCGACTGGCGCAGCGTCGTCGAGCGGAAAGACATCGATGTGATCGACGTTGCGTCGCCCAATGCGCTGCACGCCGCGATGTCGATTGCCGCGGCCGAGGCCGGCAAAATCGTGCTGTGCGAGAAGCCGCTCGCGATATCGACGGACGAGGCCGTCGGGATGGTGGACGCGGCGCGAGGCGTCCGCAACATGGTGTGGTTCAATTACCGGCGCGTCCCCGCCATCGCGTTTACGCGCCGGCTGATCGAGGAAGGACGCATCGGACAGGTCTTCCACTACCGCGCCACCTACCTGCAGGAGTGGGGTAACGATCCGACGCGTCCGCCAAGCTGGAAGCTGGAGAAAGCCGGCGCGGGCTCGGGCGTGCTGGGAGATCTGCTCTCGCACCTGATCGACACGGCCCTCTACCTGAACGGTCCGATCTCGGAGGTATCGGGGATGATGCGAACCTTCGCGCCGAGCCGGGAAATCGACGACGCCACGCTGCTGCTGGCCCGCTTCGCAAACGGCAGCGTGGGGAGTTTCGAAGCTACGCGCTATGCGGTGGGGTGCAAGAACCGCAACGCGTTCGAGATCCACGGTTCGAAAGGCATGGTGCGGTTCGATCTCGAAGATCTGAACCGTCTCGACTTTCTGGACGCCACCGAGCCCCGCAACGAACAGGGCGCCCGCCGCCTCCTGGTGACCGGTCCCGATCAGCCTTACGCCGGTAACTTCTGGAAGCCGGGCCACATTGTGGGATATGAGCACACGTTCATCGCCGCGCTGGGAGACTTTCTGGAGGCGCTACATAGCGGCGCGCCGTTTCACCCCGACTTCGCGGACGGGCTCGCGGTGCAGAGAGTCCTCGAAGCGGTGGAAAAATCCGCCCGCGCCAATGCCGGCTTCGTGCCCGTCACGCCCAGCCCGGCTTGATCACGCCCAGGGAAATTCCGGTCATCACCAGGCCGATGCACAACACGACGCCGGCCGACAGCACGGGCACCAGCCGGAATGCCGGGTGCGACATCGCTTTGGAGTTTTCCGGGATCAGGTCCTTGGCATAGATCACCGCCAGCCCGATCACGGTGAGCACGGCGGCGAGGCCAAGGCTGAATGCGACGAGCAGCACCAAGCCCAGACCGACCCGGTCGAACCGGATGGCCCCGAGAAGCAGGATCAACCCCGTGGGGCAGGGAACCAGTCCACCGCTCGCTCCCAGCGCAATGAGCGATCCCAGCGTCACATCTCCCTCGGGAACGTGGCTGTGTCCGCCGGGACCGTGATGATGATCGTGATCGTGATGATGGCCATGTTCGTGGTCATGGCCGTGGTGGTGAACGTGCCCGTCGTGCGAATGAGATTGGCCTCGCAGGGCGCGGATGCGCTTGAAGAGCAGCATGGCCCCGATCCAGACGATGGATACACTGGCGATCACCTCCAGCACCGGCGTAATCTTGTCCGGGGCCACGTAATTCGATAGGAACAGGGTCACGAATCCGAGCGCGAACACGCTGATGGTGTGGGTGAACGTGACCATCCCGCCGAGGAAGACGGCATGCCGCGCCGTTCCCCGCGATCCCACCAGGTAGGCCGCCACCAGCGTCTTTCCATGTCCCGGCGACAGGGCATGGCCGGCGCCCAGTCCGAATGCCACCGCGATCCCGATCAGCGCCATTCCCAGACTCAGGTCGCGATTGTGCAGGAGCTGCGAAAGGTAGTCGCCCCGGACGATTTCGCCCGATGAGGGGCGGTCGCCGGGCGTCACCGGCTCCTCGGCTTTCGCCCCTACTGCAGCCGGCTGGGGAATGGGAACGATCACCGGAGCCTTCTTCGGAACCGTCGCGGTCACCAAGGACGCCTTTTCGCTCGACCACTCGAGCGATGCCCTCAAGTCTTGCGGCGGCGCCACTCCCGGATCCTGCGGATACTCAAGCAGCCCGTGGCTGCGGTCCTGATCGCCCTGCGTGGCTTTTTCGATAGCTCCGCCAGAGTCAGCCGTGATCACGATCTCCTTCCAGCCCGCGCGATCGGGATAGTTGCCGTCTTCGAATTCCAGCTTTCCCGGGCTGACGGGAAGTTTCAGCCTGGTGGCGATACGGCTTACCACCAGCCCGCCCGCCCCGTTCGAAATCGTGAGATCCGCGCTCTCGAACACCGGCTTGACAGCGCGTCCGTTGGCGGTAATCTTCAGATTTCGCGCCCACTCACGAGCCTGCTCCGCGGCCTTATGCTCGAGGTCCGCCTGGGGGCTGGTCCGCTCCAGCTTCCACTGCCGCAGCAACTCGAAGGTGGGGATTTCGGCCAGATCGAGGACGTAAAGGAGGTCCGCGCCCCGTGATCCCACCGAGATCCGGGTATAGTGGCTGACGCTGAAGTTCCCCATGGGGTGCGCCGATAGCGCGGACCCGAGGGCAAGCGAAAGCAGAAGACGGGATAATTTCATTACAATAGGCCTACACGAATGCGACGTGTAGTCACCTACCAGGATATACCCCTGACCGGCGAACTGCAGGTTCCGATTGGGGCCGTCATTACGCCATCCGCCCGGGACGTGGCCGCCGAGCGTGGTGTCAGTATCGTTGTGCTCCCCGCCGACCAGATCCACAGCCTGACCGCCCCGGACAAAACGGTCGCCATCGGAGCCGATCACGGAGGGTTTCAGATGAAGGAGCTGCTGAAGCCGCTGCTGTCCGGTTTGGGACTAGCGGTGCGTGACGTCGGCGTCACCGAAGAGAAGCCGGCGGACTACCCGGACATCGCCCTGCAAGTTGCTGAATTGGTTGCCGCAGGGGCGGCTTCCCGGGGCGTGATCCTCGATGGCGCGGGCATCGGCTCGGCCATGGCGGCCAACAAGGTTCCCGGCGTTCGAGCGGCCCTGTGCTATGATAAGGCATCCGCCCGAAATAGCCGTGAACACAATGATTCTAATGTTCTTACGCTAGGCGGACGCCTGCTGACCCAAACCCAGGCGGAGGAGGTGCTGCGGGTCTGGCTGGCGACGCCCTTCGGC
>DATJFH010000171.1:0-4032 GCA_035495815.1 Bryobacteraceae bacterium | reverse complement strand
CCACCGGCTCCTTCAAGGCTCGCGGCCTATCCTGCGCCATCTCCATGGCGGTCGAGCTGGGGATCAAGAAAGTGGCCATTCCCTCGGCCGGCAATGCCGCCAGCGCCATGGCCGCCTACGCCGCGGCCGCCGGCATAGAGTCTCACATTTTCATGCCCCAGGACGTGCCGCAGTCGAACTACATCGAGTGCAAAGCGTTCGGATCCAAAGTTACGCTGGTCGATGGCCTCATCAGCGACTGCGCCAAGATCGTCAACGCCGGCATTAATACCGAGGGCTGGTTCGACGTCAGCACGCTCAAGGAGCCCTATCGCATCGAAGGCAAGAAAACGATGGGCTATGAGGTCGCCGAGCAGATGGGCTGGGAATTGCCGGACGTCATCTTCTACCCTACCGGCGGCGGCGTCGGCATCATCGGAATGTGGAAGGCTTTCGCGGAGATGGAAGCCTTGGGTTGGATCGGACCCAAGCGTCCGAAGATGATCGCGGTGCAGGTGGAAGGCTGCCAGCCCGTGGTCCGCGCATACGAAAAGGGCGAGCAGCGCAGCCAGTTCTGGGAGAACGCCCACACCGTCGCCAGCGGCCTGCGCGTGCCCAAGCCGCTGGGCGACTTCCTGATTCTCGAAGCGGTGCGTGACAGCGGAGGAACCGCGATCGCCGTCAGTGACGCCGAGTTGATCGACGCCGGTATCCAGCTTGCGACCGATGAAGGCATGTTCGTGGCGCCGGAGGGCGCGGCCTGCGTTTCGGCTCTCCAGAAGCTGCTGGCGAACGGCTTCCTGAAGAAGAGCGAGCGCATCGTGATCTACAACACCGGGGCCGGCCTGAAGTATCTGGAAGCCTATTCCACCCGCTTTCCGCGATCCTCCTCCGGGGAGCAGGACAAGCTCGGCGGATTAGTCACGCCCCGATGAAGGCCCTGGCGCAAAACGCGCTCGACGCCGCGGTCCGCCGCGGCGTCTCCTATGCCGACGTCCGCGTGGTCGAGGAGCAGGACCGACACGTCTCGACCAAGAACGGAAAAGCCGGGGACGTTTCGAGCTCCACTTCACTCGGCCTGGGCGTGCGCGTGCTCGACAAAGGCTGCTGGGGCTTCGCCGCGACTGACGACCTTACGGCGGAGGGCATCGAAGCCGCCGCCGGTCTCGCCGTGGAGATCGCGCGCGCTTCCGCCGTCGCGAGCAAGAGCCCGATTACGCTGGCCCCGGTCGAGCGCTACGCCGCCGATTGGGTTGCGCCCTGCCGCATCGACCCGTTCACCATTTCCGTGGACCAGAACCTGGCCCTGCTGCTGGCCATCGATCAGGAGCTGCGCCGGAATCCGGGCGTCACGCTGGCCGAGTGTTCGCTCAGCTTCACGCGCACGCGGCAGGTGTTCGCGTCCTCCATCGGCAGTCTCACCGACCAGACGCGCGTGGTGACCGGCGGCGGATTCGTAGCCATGAGTTACAAGGACAACGAAATCCAGAAGCGGTCCTATCCCAACTCCTTCGGCGGCCAGCACCAGTTGAAAGGCTACGAGCTGGTCGAGGAAGCCCGCCTGCTGGAAAACGCTCCGCGCATCGCTGAAGAAGCGGTTGCGCTGCATTCGGCCGATCAGTGTCCGGAGGGCGTCTTCGACCTCGTCCTCGACGGCTCCCAGCTGGGGCTTCAGATTCACGAATCGGTGGGCCATCCTATTGAACTCGACCGCGTACTCGGGAGCGAAGCCAACTATGCCGGCATGAGCTTTCTCACGCTCGACAAGCTGCGCAAGCTGCGTTACGGGTCGGAACTGGTGAATGTCGTATGCGATGCAAGGATCGAGCACGGCCCGGGCCTGGGCACGTTCGCGTTCGACGACGAAGGCGTGCCCGCGCAAAAGACCGATATCATCCGCGACGGCCTGTTCACCGGCTACATGACGTCGCGCGAGACTGCGGCCGCGGCCGGCGAGCGGTATTCGAACGGAACCATGCGGGCCGACGGCTGGGCGCGCATCCCGCTCATCCGCATGACGAACGTCAGCCTCGAGCCCGGAGCGCAGTCGCTGGAAGAAGTGCTCGGCGGAGTCTCACGCGCTATTTACATGGAGACCAACAAGAGCTGGTCGATCGATGATAAGCGCTACAACTTCCAGTTCGGCTGTGAGATCGCCTGGGAGCTGCGCGACGGGAAACGCGTCCGCATGCTCAAGAATCCCAGCTACAGCGGCATCAGCACGGAGTTCTGGAATTCCTGCGCCGCCGTCGCCGGACCGGAGCATTGGACGCTGTGGGGGACGCCCAACTGCGGCAAGGGCCAGCCGGAGCAGGTGATCGGCACCGGCCACGGCGCGAGCCCGTCGCGATTCACCGCCATCAAGATCGGCGGCGCGTATGAGTGAGCTGCTCTCCCGCGCGCGCTGTGAGGAGATCTTCGGACTCGTCCGGCAGGCAGCACGCTCCGAAGGCGTCCAGGACGTGGAAGCCATGCTCTCGGCCGGTGTCAACGCGCTCACCCGGTTCGCCAACAACACGATCCATCAGAATGTGGCCGAGCGCGGGGAACATGTCTCGGTGCGGGCCTTGATCGACGGGCGTACGGCGCGGGCCAACACCAACCGGTTCGATGCGGATTCCATCCGGCGTGTCACCCGCGAAGCCATCGCCATCACGCGTTTGCAGCAGCCGGATCCCGACCTTCTCCCGCTGCCTGAACCTGGCCCGGTCATGCCGGTTGAGCGGTACTTCGACGCGACGGCCGAAGCCACGCCCATGGACCGCGCCCTGGCGGTGAAGGACGCGATCGAAGCCGTCGAGTCGCAATCGCTCACAGCCGCGGGAATCTACTCGACCGGCCAGTCCGCCCTGGCTCTGCTCAACTCGCGCGGCCTGTTCGACTACCATCTCGAAACGATGGCTCAGTTCTCGATCACAGCCCTCGGCGGGGACAGTTCCGGATGGGCCAAGGCTACAGCCTGCAATGCAGCGGCTCTCGATCCGCGCGGGTTGGCGGCGCGGGCTGCCCGCAAGGCCGTCGCGTCGGCGGAGCCGCGCGAACTGGCGCCCGGCCGCTACACCGTGATCCTCGAACCGGCCGCCGTGCTCGACCTGGTGGGCCAGCTCTTCGGCGATTTCGGCGTCACCGCCGTTCACGACGGCCGCAGCTTTCTCACCGGGCGCGAACACGAAAAGCTGTTCGGCGGGAACATCACCGTTTTCGACGACGTGCGTCATCCCGCGCAGGCGGGCGCTCCCTTTGACGGCGAAGGCGTGGCCCGCCAGAGGCTCACGCTGGTTGACCGCGGCGCCATCCGGCAGATTCCCTGCAGCCGCCAGGCCGCTCGCAAAGCGGGCGTCGAGCCTACCGGCCACGGCTTCCCGCTGCCTAATGAGCTCGGCGAAGCTCCCATGAACATCGTGATCGCGGGCGGCGAGACGCCTGTCGGGCAGATGATCGCGTCCACTGCCCGCGGCCTGCTGGTCACCCGGCTGTGGTACATCCGCGAAGTGGACCCGTATCAAAAAATCATGACCGGGATGACGCGCGACGGAACTTTCCTCGTCGAGGATGGAAAGATCGTCCGCGGAGTCCGGAATTTCCGGTTCAATCAGAGCGTAATCGAGCTGCTGTCGAACGTCGAAGCCCTGTCGCCCGCTTCCCGCGCGGCGGGTGAAGAGGCGTCCGATATGGTGGTCCCGGCCATGAAAGCGCACGATTTCCATTTCAACGAAGTCACCCGCTTTTGAAGTCCGTCCCGGTTCGAGCGGTATCCTGAATACCATGAGCGCGCCTCTCCATTTTCTGAGCGAACAGCTGGCTGCCTGGCGTCAGGCAGGCACATTTCAGCCGCTGCGTATACTGGAGTCGGAAAGCGCGCCCGAATCGCGGTTCGACGGGCGCCAGGTCATCAACCTCGCCTCCAACAACTATCTCGGTCTGGCCACCCATCCCAAACTGCGCGACGCCGCGCTCGAGGCCGTGAGACGCTACGGCGTCGGTTCAGGCGCGGTCCGGACCATCTCCGGGACCATGTCGATCCACATGCGGCTCGAAGAGCGCATCGCCCGG
>DATJFH010000170.1:0-31113 GCA_035495815.1 Bryobacteraceae bacterium | reverse complement strand
CGCCATCCATGCCACGCTTCACCAGGAATCAGTAGTTCTCAACCCGTCGCTGATGTGGAGGATTGCTCCTTGAAGAGTTTTGATGGCGTCCATGAAACAATCATTGGCTTTCGTGTGGTCTGTCAGTTATATAATTACCCTTGTTTTGTGGCAGGCAGAATCCTGGGCTGGCCGGGTGGCTTGCGGCGGCTGAAATGAATCACCAGCGCGAGCAGACAGCCAAGCACGGCCGAAGCCGCGAGGAAAGAGCGCAGGGCGGGAATTCCGACGAGGAAGATCACGGCGCTGATGACGGCGAACAAAGCTCCGGCGACGCCTCCGCCGAAAACGAGCTTCGATGCGTTGATTTGGGGTATCGGAGCGCCTTTCACGATGCTCCTCCTTACGGCGTCATGTTAGCACCGCGGCTGCCAGGCCGGGCTTCCGGATCACCAAGCCGCGTCCGGGCATAAGCTGAAAGAAGGAGGCTTATGGCACATCATCCGGACTTCCCCGATTCGGTCCGTCCGTCCACCGCGGTTCTGACGCTGGGCTTCGACCCCAGCCTTTCGGTGGGCTCGGCGCGTCCGGCTGTGTTTCGCAGCTCGACTTACGTGTTCGCCAGTCCGGAAGCGGCCGAGCGGGCATTCGACATCATGGGCGGCCGCGCGGGGCTCAAAGAGGGCGAGAAGGCCGATCTGGTTTATTCCAGGTTTTCCCACCCCAACGCCGAAATTCTGGAAGATCAGATCGTGCCGCTCGAGCCGGGCGCGAGCAGCGCGGCGGTATTCAACTCCGGCATGGCCGCCATCATGACGGCGGTGTTCACCTTCGGGCGCCCGGATTCGAGCGTCGTCTACACGACTCCGCTGTACGGGGGCACGACCACGCTGATCAAGCAGTTTCTGGCGCCGCTGGGTGTCACCGGCGTGCCGGTTCCGGGCGGCGACGGCGACGCGCTGGACGCGGCCATTCTAGGGGCGAAGGACCCCTGCGTGGTGATGATCGAGACGCCCGCCAACCCGACCATGAGGATGACCGATATTCGCCGGGCGGCCGAAACAGCCAGGCGGCGGGCGCCGGCGCCGGTGGTGATGGTCGATAACACGTTCCTGGGGCCGGTCTACCAGCATCCGCTGAAACTGGGCGCGGATTTGTCCCTTTACTCGGCGACCAAGTATCTCTCCGGCCACAGCGACATGATCGCCGGAGTGGCCATCGCGCGGGATCCCCAGATCATTCACAAGATCCGGAGCCGGCGCAGCCTGTTCGGCAACATCCTGCAGCCGGACGAATGCTGGATGCTCGACCAGCGGCTGCCCACGGTCGCGCTGCGGATGAATCGCCAGAGCAAGAACGCGCAGCGGATCGCCGAGAAGCTGGCGGGCCGTCCGGGGATCCGGCGGGTGCTTTATCCCACGCTGTTCGAGGATGCCGAGCAGATCCGCATCTACCGCGAGCAGTGCGACTATCCGGGGGGCCTGTTCTCGCTGGATTTCGAAGGCGGCAAGGCGGCGGCGTTCGAGTTTCTGCGCAGCCTGAAGCTGGCGCGCAACGCGGTTTCACTCGGCGGGGTGGAGTCGCTGGTATGCCATCCCAGGACGACCACGCATTCAGGGATGACGCGGCAGGAGCTGGAAGAAGCCGGCATCGGCGACGGGCTGGTGCGGGTATCGGTGGGGATCGAAGACTGGCGGGACCTGCTGGCGGATTTCGAGCAGGCGCTCGAACGGGCGCGGGCCGGCGCGTCCGATGTTCCGGCGGCAAGATCGAGGTAAAGTAGGCGGGATGATCGCAAGACGCAAACTGCTGGCCTCGATGGCGGCGGCCGGGGCAGCGGCGGCGCAGGGGCCGAAGGCGAAGACCTGGAAGCCGCGGCTGGGTATTCTCGGGAAGTTCTCGGAAGCCAACCTCGAATTCGCCAGGAAGGAAGGCTTCACGAGCATCGGACTGTGGGCGGAGCCGCGCACGCGTCTGGACGTGGGCAACGGGGCCACCGATGAGCAGGCGCAGATGGTGAAGACGGCGCTGAGCGGCTCCGGGCTGCATCTTTCGGTGGTGGCGTCGACGCAGAATCACATCGCGCCGGACGCGGCCGCGCGGGCGCGCGCCAATGCCTATTACCGCAACGTGATCGAGCTGGCGGGAAAGCTGGGGGTCCCGTACGTGGGTTCGGCCTCGGGCACGATACCGGGCCGGCCGCTCGACGAGCAGGTGGCGGAGATCGTGCGCGTGTACACGGAGAAGTATTTCCCGCTGTGCCAGAAGCACAAAGTGCGGATCCTGTGGGAGCCGTGGGCGGGCGGTCCCAACATCGCCACCGGCCCCGCCGGGTACGAGGCGCTGTTCAAGGCGTTCGGCGATTCGCCCTACGTGGGGCTGCAGTACGATCCTTCCCACCTGGTCTGGCAGATGATGGATCCGATCCAGTGCGCCCGGGACTTCGCCGGGAAGATTTTCGACGTGCATCTGAAAGACACGGAGATTCTGTGGCCCGTGCTGCGAAAGACCGGCATCCACCCGCTGAACAACGCGCGGTGGTGGCGCTTCCGGCTTCCGGGATTCGGGTCGATCCACTGGGCGGAGTTCTTCAGCGTGCTCATGGACGCGGGCTACCAAGGGGCGATGAATATCGAGCACGAGGACAACCTGTACGGCTGGCCTTATACGGGCGACGACTTCAGTGAAGAGTACAAGACCGGCTTTCGCGTCGCCCATCGTTACCTGCGGCAGTTCGTTCCCGGCTGAGGCGGCCGGCGGGGGTGGGCGCGGCCGATTGCGATAGGATTGATGGGATGAAATCCTCGACCTGCACGCGGCGGCATTTCCTGATGAGCGCGACCAGCGCCCTGGCGGCTTCCGCGCAACCCAAGCCGCGGCGCAACGTGCTGTTCATCGCCAGCGACGACCTGAATCATTGTCTGAGCGCCTACGGACACCCCGTCGTGCGCACGCCGAACCTGGATTCGATCGCGCGGCGCGGGGTGCGGTTCGACCGGTCTTACTGCCAGTTCCCGCTGTGCAGCCCGTCGCGCAGCTCGGTGATGACGGGACTGGCGCCGGACACGACGGGCGTGTACGATCTGCAGCGTCACTTCCGCAAGTCCCTTCCCGATGTGGTCACGCTGGGGCAGGCGTTCCAGAAAAACGACTACTTCGTGGCGCGCGTGGGCAAGATCTACCACTACGGGAATCCGGGGCAGATCGGCACGAACGGTCTGGACGACGAGCCCACCTGGAACCGGCGCGTCAATCCGGCGGGCGTGGATCATACGCAGGAAGAGCCGAAGCTCACCAACTTCACGCCGGACCGCGGCATCGGCAGCGCGGTGGCGTTTTACGCGTCGCCGGCGAAAGACGAGGAGCACACGGACGGGATGGTGGCGGCGGAAATCATCCGCATGATGGAAGAGCAGCGGGGCAAGCCGTGGTTCCTGGGCGCGGGGTTCTACAAGCCGCATTGCCCGTGGATCGCGCCGTCCAAGTACTTCGACATGATTCCGCGCGACAGGGTGAAGCTGATTCCGTTCGAGGACGGGGAGATGAAGATCGCGCCCAAGTGGGCGTATTTCACGATCCCGGCGAACTGGGGCATGACGGAAAAGCAGCGGCTGGAAGCGATGCGGGCCTATTACGCGGCGATCCTGTTTCTGGACGCGCAGGTGGGCAAGGTACTGAGCGCTTTGAAGCGGCTGGGGCAGGAAGAGGACACCACGGTGGTGTTCTGGAGCGACCACGGTTACGGACTCGGGGAGCACGGCCAGTGGATGAAGCAGACGGTATTCGAATACGCTGCCGGGGCGCCGCTGATGATGTGCGGAGCCGGGGTGCCGGCGCGCGGGCAGGGCTGCGGGCGGACGGTGGAGTTTCTGGACATGTACCCCACGCTGGTGGATTTGTGCGGGCTGAAGGACGCGCCGGCGAATCTGCACGGGAAGAGCCTGCGGCCGCTGCTGGAGAATCCTCGGGCGGCCTGGGATCGTCCGGCGGTGACGCAGGTGCATCGCGCGCGTGAAGGCGGAGCGGTGCGCGGCTACTCCATGCGGACGGAGCGCTACCGGTACACCATGTGGGACGAGGGGCGCGAGGGCGAGGAGCTGTACGACTATTCCAAAGACGCGCGGGAGCTGAAGAACCTGGCGGTGTCGAAGGAGCCGGCGGGGTTGAAAGCGGAACTGAGGACCAGGCTGCAGCAGATCGTGGCGTCGCGGCGGGGGTGAGCGGGCCACCCTGCTATCATTCGAACATGGACCGCATGGCGGGCTTCGTCCTGGTGGGGGGAAACAGCACCCGCATGGGACGGGACAAGGCGCAGCTGCCGCTGCACGGCCGGACGCTGGTCGAGCACATCGCGGGCGCGGTCGCCGAAGCCGCCGGTTCGGTGACTCTCATCGGGGCGCCGGAGAGGTATCGGGGCCTGGGAATCCGCATGCTGCCCGACAGCCGTCCGGGCGCGGGTCCGCTGGGCGGGATCTGCACGGCGCTGGCGTCCACGGACGCGGAGTGGAACCTGATCGTGGCCTGCGACATGCCGGGGATCTCCGCTCCGTTTCTCAGGCGGCTGCTGGACGCGGCTCGAGGCTCGGCGGCGGACTGCCTGCTCCCGTCCGGACCCGGCGGACTTCCCGAACCGCTGTGCGCCGTGTATCATTCGCGCTGCCGCGAAGCCGTCTCACGGGCGCTCGGCCGGGGCGTGCGGAAAGTCACGGCGGGACTGGCGGGCTTGAATATCGCGTCCTGGAAGGTCGGCGAGGCGCAGTGGTTCCGCAACGTCAATACGCCGGAGGAATGGGCCGGCTATCTGCATGAGTGAACAGTTCCCGCATTACATCGAGTTCCGGGACGTCTGCAAGACCTTCGACCGGCCGGTGCTGATCGATTGCAGTTTCCACGTCGATCCGGGAGAGACGGTGGCCATCATCGGAAGAAGCGGCGTGGGAAAATCGGTGACGCTGGGCCACATCATGGGTTTCATCAAGCCGGACAGCGGCCAGGTGATCGTGGCTCACGAGGACATCACGAATTTCCCGGAGGCCGAACTGCGCCGCATCCGCCGCAAGGTCACCATGGTATTCCAGTCCGGCGCCCTGTTCGACTCGCTGACCATCGGCGAAAACGTGCTGTTTTCGCTGGAGCTGCGCGAGGACTACAACGAGCAGAACAAAGAGGACGTGGTGAACGGACTGCTCCAGATGGTGGACATTCTCGAGTACAAGGACGCCTACCCGGCCGATCTGGCCACGGGCCACAAGCGCGCGGTGGCCATTGCCCGGGCTTTGGCGGCGCAGCCCCAGTGCGTCCTTTACGACGAGCCCACGACCATGGTGGACCCCATCATGTCGGCGCAGCTTTCCGACCTGATGCTGCGGCTCAAGGCAAGGCTCCAGCTGACCGCCGTGGTGGTGACGCATGACCTGGCGCTGATGCGGAAAGTGGCGGACAAGGTGGTATTCCTGCACGACGGCCAGGTGATCTACTTCGGCGCGACCGAGGACCTGGAGACCTCGGATCATCCCTTCATCCAGGAGTTCCTGGAGATGGACCGCATCTTGAAGGTCTGAGCGGGGCGCCGGTATATACTGAAAAGTTCGAAAAAGCGAGGATTTCTGCGAAGAAACATTCGACTCACCACGGCGGCGCTGGCGCTTCTGGCGCTCGGCGCGGGCTGCGCGAGACAGGGCCAGAAGCGGATTGCCGTGATTCCCAAGGGGCGGGCGCACCTGTTCTGGCAGTCGGTGCACGCGGGCGCGGTGGCGGCTGCGCGCGAAGCCAAGGTCGAGATCGTGTGGAACGGACCGGCCACGGAAACGGATTTCACCGGGCAGCTTCAAATTGTCGAAGCGATGATCAACCAGCGCGTGGACGCGATCGTGCTGGCGCCCATCGACAAGACGGCCATGGTGGGGGTGGTGGAACGGGCGGCGCGGGAAAAGATACCGGTGGTGATTTTCGATTCTGGGGTGGACACGGAGAATTTCGTTTCCCAGGTGGCCACCGACAATTACCGCGGCGGGCAGGCGGGGGCGGAGCGCATCGGCAAGATTCTGGGGGGCAAGGGCAAAGTGGCGATGGTCGCGGTGCAGCCCGGGGCGGCTTCGACGATGCTGCGGGAGCAGGGCTTCGAGGAGACCCTGCGGAAGAGCTTTCCCGGAATCCAGATCGTGGACAAGCGGTTCGGCATGGCGGATTTCGCCAAGTCGCTGGCGGTGGCGGAGAATATGCTGACGGCGCATGCGGACCTGAACGCGCTGTTCGCCTCTAACGAGTCGAGCACGGTGGGGGCGGCGCAGGCGCTCAAGGGGCGCAAGGGGCAGGTGCTGCTGGTGGGCTTCGATTCGAGTCCGACGCTGCTCGAAGACCTGCAGAGCGGCCTGATCGATTCGCTGGTGGTGCAGGATCCGTTCCAGATGGGGTATCAGTCGGTGCAGGCGGCCGTGAAGAAGCTGGAGGGCGGCGCTCCGGTGAAGATCAACAACATGCCGCCGCTGCTGGTGACCAGGGACAACCTGAACGATCCGGCGGTACAGAAGCAGCTCAAGCCGGATCTGGACAAGTACCTCAAATAGCGTCCGGGGTCGTACCAGGTGAACATTTCCTCCGGCCCCTGTGCCTGGCAGGCTTGGATCGCCTTGCCGGCCCGGCGCGCCGGCAGGCGGGCAGCCATCCGGGCGGTGTCGCGGACCCGGGTGTTCACGCCGGCTGCGAGCCTGGGCGGGACCGGGAGCCTGATCGGGAATCGGGCGCCGCTCGAGAGCCGGGCCAGGCGGATGCCGGAGAGCCTGGTGCGGCAATCGCGCCGCGCGGGCCGGCGGCGCAAGAGGAGTCGCGGAGTGGTCCTGTCCGATTCCGGTTACAATGAGCGAAATGAGCCGGCTCGGTGGGCTTCAGGATAAGGGCGCGCCGGGCATCGCCAAAAAGCGCGATGCGGCCGGATCGCGATGGAAACCCTTTTTGCGGGCGGTTTTCGCCGCGCTGGTGATCCTCTACCTGTTCGCTTTCGCCGGCGACGGACTGCGCGCCTACTTCACCGGCGACGACCTGATGAATCTCTATCACTACTGGTCGCAGCCGCTCGGCCGGATCCTGCTCGAGAGCGTGGTTTTCTTTCCGGCCGATATTCTGCGGCCGCTGGGCGCGCTGTTCTATGGCCCGCTTTTCGCGCTGTTCGGACTCAATCCGCTGCCTTACCGGGTGGTGTGCATGGCGCTGCTGCTGATCAATCTGGGGCTGCTGTATGTATTCTGCCGGCGGCTGTCGGGTTCGCGGGAGGCGGCGGCGCTGGCGTGCCTGATCGGAGCGTATCACGCCAACCTGGGAGATCTTTACTACAACTCCGGCACGATCTACGATCTTCTCTGCTACACCTTTTTCTACCTGGCGCTGATCTACTACATCGGAATCCGCGGCCGGGGCGCGTATCCCACGCTCCGGCAGACGGCGGCGCTGACGGCGCTTTACATCGCGGCGCTCGGGTCGAAGGAGATGGCGGCTACGCTGCCCGTCATCGTGGCCGTATACGAACTCGTATATCATCCGCCCGATTCCTGGAAGCCGGGCGGCCTGCTGCGCTGGAGCGGCCGCAACATGCGCTTCGTCATTGCGGCGATTCCGGTGACGCTGGCTTATATCGGAAGCAAGGTCACCGGGTCGAACCACATCTTCGCCAACCCCGCATATCGTCCGCACGTCACCTGGAACGCGTTCATGACGGGATGGCGGCATTATCTCGAGCCGTTGTTCTACAACAGCCTGCAATTCGGCCGGACGCGAACGATCGTGCTCTGGATCGGGCTGCTGATCCTCGCGCGTCTCTCGCGGCGCCGCGAACTGCTCTTCGCTTGGGGGATCATCATGGCGGGCGTCCTGCCGATCATCTTCATCGAGCCGCGGGGGCTGTACGGGATTTATCTGACGCTGCCGGCGTGGTATCTTTTCATGGCCACGATCCTGACGCTGGCGCGCGACCAGTGGGTGCGGCGTGCGCGCTCCATCCCGGAATGGACCGGCGTCGAAGCGGGACAACTTTTCCTGTTCCTGGCGGCGCTGTTCCTGCTGAGCCCGCTGCACCGGCACCAGAAAGCGCTGGCGCCGATGTCCACGACGGCGAGCGAACCGGTCCGGCTGGTTCAGGAGCAGATCCTCAACCGGTACCCGACGATGCCGCGCGGAAGCGGAGTTCTCTTTCTCTCCGATCCGCTCGAGCCCTACGATTACACTCTGACCTTTCTGTTCCGTCTGCACTATCGCGACAAGGATCTGCGCGTGGACCGCGTGAAGCAGCTGGGGGCGGCGCCGGATGCGGAAGCGCAGAAGGCATACGCCCACATATTCAGATACGACGGCGGTGTCATCACCGCTTTGCGGTAACAGCCGCCGCCGGTAATGGCAGCGGGCGCGCACGCCGTTCCGGGCGGAGCGGTGAGTTTCACGGACTGACGACGGTTATCCGGTCGAAGCCCTCGTTGGGGCCGGGCGGGACGAGCTTGGCCTGCATCATCTCCATGGCTTCGTCCGGGACCACGCGGCGGCGTCCGCGGTTGCGCGCGCGGCAGACGTCCGCCGGCACGTTGAAGAACACGGCTTCGATCTCGCATCCGTAGGCGCGAGCGATGGCGACATACGGGGCGCGCTCGGCGGGGGTGAGGTGGGTGGCGTCCAAATACGTCACCGGGCGGCCGATGGCGACGCGGTGGCGCAGCAGGTAGCGCATTGTGGCGAAGACCTGGGGGTGGATGGATTGATCGGCGGCGTCGTCGGCGAGCAGCAGGCGGATGGCGTCGGAGGAGATGGCGTTGGCGTGGAGCTTGTGGAGGTAGGTCGACTTGCCTGAGCCGGGAAGGCCGACCAGGACCACGATGCGCTGGCTGGGCTGCGGCCCGGTCACAAACCGGGGCGGCCCATGCCCGCTCGAGAATTCATCTTCGAAGCGGTGCGGACCGGCTTAGACCACATAGCGCTCGGCGTCGATCAGGCGGGCGGCGATGCGGCGTCGCGCGGAGATTGCGTCCACCGGCTCGTACTTGGTGAAGCGGCGCAGCACGGCGAGGTTGGCGCGGAGCGTATCGCCTTCCGAGCAGTTCGCGAGCACGGCGCGGCCGGTGGCTTCGATGCGGGCCAGGGCGTCGCGTACGAATACACGGCACATCTCGCCCGCCATGTCGCCCTTGCCGGATTCGGCCAGCTTGCGCGCGCGCAGCGTCACCGACTCCATGGCGAACGCCTCCATCATCACGTCGCTGACCCCGGCCAGGACCTCCTGCTGCTGCTCGATGGCGTTGAGGTATTTCTGATAGGCCACGCCCGTGAGCAGCAGGCCGGCCTTCTTGGCGTTGCGCACCAGGCGCGTTTCATCGGACAGCGGGCCGGCGGGCGTGTCGTCCGGCGACGCGCCGCCCAGCACTTCGGCCAGCACGGCCTGGGCAGCCTGTACCAGCGGCAGGGCGCCCTTGGCGGCGCGCTTCAGCATGATGCCGGGGATGAGCAGGCGGTTGATCTCGTTGGTGCCTTCGAAAATGCGGTTGATGCGGGAGTCGCGATACGCGCGCTCGACGACATAATCCTGATGGAAGCCGTAGCCGCCGTGGATTTGAACTCCCTCGTCCACTACGTAGTCGAGCACTTCGGAGGCGTAGACCTTGATGATGGAGCATTCGGCGGCAAACTCCTCGACCGCTTTCATCATGACGCGCGCCGCGTCCGGCTGGGACCAGGAAAAGCCTTCGAGCAGCGCTTCGATCTGGCCCACCACGCGGTAGCTCATCGATTCGGCGGCGAAGGTCCGGATGGCCATCTCCGCCAGCTTGTGCTGAATCATGCCGAATTGCGAGATGGTCGTGCCGAAGGCTTTCCGCTCCTTGGCGTATTTGATGGAAACGGCGATGACGTTTTTCGATCCACCGACCGCGAAGGGACCCAGCTTGAGGCGTCCCAGGTTCAGGATATTGAAGGCGATGATGTGGCCCCGGCCGATTTCTCCCAGCACGTTCTCCACGGGAACCTTCACGTTATCGAGGTAGACGGCGGTGGTGGAGCTGCCCTTGATCCCCATCTTCTTTTCCTCGGCGCCGGGCTGGACACCGGGGAAGGCGCGCTCGACCAGGAACGCGGTGAATTTTTCTCCGTCCACCTTGGCGAAGATGGTGTAGAGGTCGGCCTTGCCTCCGTTGGTGATCCACATCTTCTGGCCGTTGAGGACGTAGTGCGCGCCGTCGGCGGAGAGGTCCGCGCGGGTCTTGACGGCCAGCGCGTCCGAGCCGGCCTGCGGCTCGCTGAGGCAGTAGGCTCCGACCATCGCGGCCGATGAGAGCCGGGTGAGATATTTCTGTTTCTGCTCCTCGGTTCCGAACAGCAGCAGGGGCGTGGTGCCGATTCCGGAATGGGCCCCGTGCCAGGCCGAATAGGATCCGTCGCGCGCCAGGTGCTCGGCGGCGACCATGAGAGAGGCCAGATCGAGCTCCATGCCGCCGTAACGCTCGGGCGTGACGATGGCGGTCAGTCCCAATTCAGCCGACTTCTTGAGCACCTGCACGGCGAGGTCGTGGTTGCCGTGATCGATCTCTTCGAGATGGGGCGCCACCTCCTTGTTCCAGAACTCGTCGGCGGCGCGCGCGATCGCGCGGTGCTCCTCGGTCAAGTCCTCCGGCGTGAAGATCTCCTGCGGGGTGCGCTCCTCGATGAGAAACCCGCATCCTTTGGTTTTGGGCAGAGACGCTGCGGCTGTAGCCATAAATGTTCTCTTATAATCTCTCGAAAATCCCCGCGGCGCCCTGCCCTCCGCCGACGCACATGGTGACCAGCCCGTATTTTGCCTGGCTGCGGACCATCTCGCGCAGAATGGTGGCGGTGAGTTTGGCGCCGGTGCAGCCGAGGGGATGGCCCAAGGCGATGGCGCCGCCGTTGAGGTTGGTCTTCCCGATGTCGAGGCCGGCTTCCCGGATGACGGCCAGAGCCTGGACGGCGAAAGCCTCATTGAGCTCGACCACGCCGATATCGGCGAGGCTGAGGCCGGCCATCGCCAGAGCTTTGGGAATGGCGACGACCGGTCCGATTCCCATGATCTCCGGCGGCACGCCTCCGGCGGCGAAGCTGACGAAGCGGGCCATGGGCCGGAGTCCGAGCTCGCGCGCTTTGCGGTCGGACATGATCAGCGCGGCGGCGGCGCCGTCGCTGGTCTGCGAGGCGTTGCCGGCGGTCACGGTACCCTGGGCGTGAAACACCGGCTTAAGCCTGGCCAGGGCTTCGGGCGTGGTGTCCGCGCGCGGTCCTTCGTCCCTCGAGAACACGGTTTTCGAAATCTTGGGACGGGAGGCGCCGTTGGGGCTGGCGGTGACGATTTCAACCGGCGCGATCTCGTCGTCAAATCTGCCTTCCGCCTGCGCGCGGAGCGCATTCTGATGGCTGCGAAAGGAGAAGGCGTCCTGCTCTTCGCGGGAGATGCCGTACCTGCGCTGGAGCTGTTCGGCCGTGAGGCCCATGTTCATGTAGATTTCCGGGCGGTTATCGACGAACCAGGGATTGGGGGCGAGCTTGTGGCCGCCCATGGGGATGAGGCTCATGGACTCGCTGCCGCCGGCGATGAGGATAGAGGCGCCGCCGGAGCGGATGCGGTCGGCGGCGAGAGCGATGGATTGCAGTCCGGAGCTGCAGAAGCGGTTGATGGTGAAGCCGGGAACCGAGTCCGGGAGTCCGGCGCGGAGGGCCACCACGCGCGCCATGTTGTTCCCGGATTCCGCTTCCGGCATGGCGCAGCCGAGGATGACGTCCTCGACTTCGGCCGGGGGGACCTGCGGATATTTTTCCAGCAGCCGCCGGATGACGGTAGCGGCCATCTCGTCGGGACGGGTGTTGCGCAGGGTACCCCGGGGCGCTTTGCCGACGGGCGTGCGCAGGCAGTCGATGATAACGGCGTCCATGCTTTCAGTGTACTAGGGCGGGCCGGCGGGGCTGAGCTGCCGCGGGGCGTGGCGGGCCGTCGGGATCGGCGCCTGAAGTGCTCGAAGCGCATGCGGTTCCAGAGGGCCATTCCGATGTTATCTTCCACAAATCCTGTACTAGAAAAGAACTTAAGCATCATTGAACGCTGGGCGGCCATCACCGGCGGCGCGGCGCTGATCTCCTACGGTATGAAAAAACGATCCAAGGGGGGGGCGGCGCTGGCTGTTTTGGGCGGCGACCTGGTTTACCGGGGCACGACCGGCTTCTCGCCCCTCTATCGCTCGCTCGGGATCAAGCCGCCGCGCGAGTTCTTGGGCAGGTCGGTGAGCATTCCCTACCAGCACGGCATCCGCGTGGACAAATCGGTGACTGTGAACAAGCCGCTCGAGGAAGTCTATGCCTTCTGGCGCAATCTGGGGAACCTGCAGCGTTTCATGCGGCACGTTCACACGGTGGAAGTGATCGACGAGAAGAAATCGCACTGGATCGTGTGCGGGCCGGGCGGCAAGATCGTGGAGTGGAACGTGGAAATCAACAGCGAGGAGCCCAACGAGCGGATCGGCTGGCGGTCGGTTGCCGGATCGGACGTGGAGACGGCGGGATCGGTGCGGTTCCGGAGAGCGCCGGGCGGGCGCGGGACGGAGGTACACCTCGAGATGCAGTACCTGCCTCGGGGAGGGGCGCTGGGCGCGCTCCTGGTCCGGATCATGGCGGGGGATCCGGCCAATCAGGTCGGCGAGGATCTCAAGCGCTTCAAACAGTTGATGGAAACGGGTGAAATGGCGACCACCACGGGCCAGCCGGACGGCAAGCAGTGCCTTCCGGACAGCGCAGCCCGCCCGCGCAGGAGGAGGAAGTCCGTGGCCAAGGACGAAGTGCAGCGGGCATCGGAGCAGTCCTTCCCGGCGAGCGACCCGCCGTCCTGGACTGCGCCGGAGAAAGAATCGATGCACGACAGGAGCGCCTTATGAAAGCCTGCTGCTGGTACGGCAAGAACGACGTTCGGGTGGAGACGGTTCCGGATCCGGCGATTCTGAATCCACGCGACGCCATCGTGAAAGTGAACTTGACGGCGATCTGCGGGTCGGACCTGCACCTGATGCACGGCGCGGTTCCGAGCATGGAAGCGGGCGACATCCTGGGCCACGAGTTCATGGGCGAGGTGATGGAGGTGGGGCCTGGGAACCGGAAGCTGAAGCGCGGCGACCGGGTGGTGGCGCCGTTCGCGATCGCATGCGGCTCCTGTTTCTACTGCCGCAACCAGATGTCGTCGTTGTGCGACAATTCGAATCCCAACGCGGCTTCGCTGGAGAAGCTGTACGGGCACTCGACGTCCGGCCTGTTCGGGTACTCGCACCTTTTCGGCGGCTACGCGGGAGGGCAGGCCGAATACGTGCGGGTGCCGTTCTCCGACGTGGGTCCGGAGAAGATTCCGGACTCGGTCGACGACGAGCACGCGCTGTTCCTCTCCGACATCTTTCCGACGGGCTACGAGGCGGCGGAGAACTGCAACATCAGGCCGGGGGACACCATCGCGGTGTGGGGGTGCGGGCCGGTCGGACTGTTCGCCATCCAGAGCGCGTACCTGCTGGGCGCCGAGCGGGTGATCGCGATCGATACGTATCCCGAGAGGCTGCGGATGGCGTCCGAGAAATGCCGCGCCGAGACCATCGACTACGAGAAGACGGATGTCACCGAAACGCTGATGGAAATGACTGGGGGCCGGGGGCCGGACTCGTGCATCGACGCGGTGGGTTTCGAGGCGCACGGAACCACGCTGGCGGCGATGTACGACGAGGCGAAGTTCAAGATGTCGCTGGCCACGGACCGTCCCATCGCGCTGCGGGAGGCGATCCGCGCCTGCCGCAAGGGAGGCACGGTCTCGGTGCCCGGCGTCTACGCCGGGTACCTGGATAAATTTCCCATGGGGACGGCGTTCGCCAAGTCGCTGACGCTGAAGATGGGGCAGACGCACGTTCACAAGTACATGCATCCGCTGATGGAGCTGATCGAGGAGGGGCGGATCGATCCGACCTTCGTCATTACGCACCGGTTGAATCTGTCGCAGGCGGCCGACGGGTACCGGATGTTCGATCACAAGCTGGATAACTGCGTGAAGGTGGTCATGCGGCCGTAAGGTTCGCGGCGCGGTCCGGCTTGCCGGGCGGACGGCGCCGACCCGTATAATCAAGTCGGGATGTTCGACTGGCTCCGCAAGAAGGACGCGCCGCTGACGGGCGCGCCGGCCGTCCGGCGGCAGAAGACGTATTCGGCCGAAAGCGGCTACGTCTACCAATATTTTTACGAAGGGCAGCGCGCGGCGCGGAGGGACGGGGCGGCGGGCATCCAGTTCGTGTTCAACGTGTCCTCGGACCGCAAGCGGGCGTTCGCGGTCTCGGTTTTCGTGAGCGGCGAGGCGCTCGACGGCTGGCAGCAGGCGCACGACCGGCAGCTCGGCTCGACCGAACGCTACGCGGTGGCCAAGATGTCGCTGTTTCAGGCTTTCGATCAGCGGGCGACGCCCGAAGCGCTGAGCGAAGAGGTTCGGGTAGAAGCTCCGGAGGTTGAATCGATCCTGGCCACCCTCGACATTTCCTAAGCTATGATGAGTGAGGCGTAGTATGTCGATTCCGCCCATTCCGCCTCCTCTCGAGCATTTGGGAGCTCGCCCGTTCTCGTTTTACCCCGCCATTCTCAACATCGAGCACAATGAGTGGCTTTACCGGAAGGCGACCTGGTCGGAGATTCTGGTTTATAACGTCAAGAGCCATCAGGAGCTCTGGATTCCGCGGCGGTTTCTGGGGGAGCTGTCGCGCATCGACGAGCCGGTGGTGATTGTCGGCCTGATCAAGGAGCTGGAACTGCGCGGGGGCGCCATCCTGCCGCACCAGCGGCGCGTGATCGAGATGCCGGTGGCGGTGGGCGACCGGTCGCGTCCGATTTCGGGGAAGCCGGAGCCGGCGCCGGTAGTCGGGATACGGCTGGAGCCGGGAGCGGAGACGCGCATCGGCAAGCTCATCCTGGGCGCGCTGATGGTCGGAGTGCTGGGCACGGTGGGGGTGGTGGTCGTCACCCGCGAGGGGACGCTGCGGCAGCGCACGGTCTACACGAACACGGACACGCAGTTCCAGGAGCTCACGGTTCGCGACGATTATTACTCGATCGTGAACAAGCTCGGCAAGCCCGCCGATGACCGTTCGCTGACCACCGGCGGGGATCTGGAGTTCCGGTCGCTGTGGTATCCTCAGCGTGCTTACTACGTGATCCTGATGGGAGTGGAGCGGAACAATCTTCAGTACATCGGCGCGATGGACAAGGACTGGAACGTGATCCACTCGGTGATGAAAGGCAACGTCAGCACGGCCTCCATGCTGCGCGGTTTGAAGAGATTCTGAAGAAGCCGATGAAAAAAATAGTGGGACACCTCCTCTGGGCGGTTGTTTCGATATTGGCCGCCGTGTGCCTGGGCGCGATAGCGCTGAACCGCAACGAGCAGATCAACAGCTTCTGGCTGGTGGTGGCGGCCGCCTGCACGTACCTGGTGGGATTTCGCTTTTACGCCAAATTCCTGTCCGCGCGGGTGATGGCGCTCGACGACAAGCGGGCGACGCCGGCCGAGCGGCTGCGGGACGGGCACGATTTCGAGCCCACCAACAAGTGGATCGTCTTCGGCCATCACTTCGCCGCCATCGCCGGACCGGGTCCGCTGGTGGGTCCGACGCTGGCGGCGCAGTTCGGCTATCTGCCGGGGACGCTGTGGATCATCATCGGGGCCGTGCTGGGGGGCGCGGTGCAGGATTTCGTCATCCTGTTCGCTTCGATGCGCCGGGACGGGAAATCGCTGGGGCAGATGGCGCGCGAGGAGATCGGCAAAGTCGGCGGATTCACGGCGCTGCTGACGGTGCTGCTGATCATGATCATCCTGCTGGCGGTGGTTGCGCTGGTGGTGGTGAACGCCCTGAAGGACAGTCCCTGGGGCGCGTTCACGATAGCCGCGACCATGCCGATCGCGATCCTGATGGGGCTGTACCTGCGCTACTGGCGGCCGGGGAAGGTGCTGGAGTGCTCGGTGATCGGGTTCGTACTGGTGGTGCTGAGCATCTTCGGCGGGCAGTGGGTTTCGCACTCGGAAGCGATCGCCCCGATCTTCCGGCTGAGCGCCCTGACGCTGGCTTTCTGCGTGATCGTCTACGGATTTCTGGCCAGCGCCCTGCCGGTGTGGCTGCTGCTGGCGCCGCGCGACTACCTGAGCACGTTCGTCAAGCTGGGTGTGGTGCTGATGCTGGGCGTGGGGATTCTCTTCGTCCGGCCGGAGCTGCAGATGCCGGCTTACACCCGCTTCACGGACGGAACCGGGCCCATTTTCGCGGGCAAGATTTTTCCCTTCTGCTTTATCACCATTGCCTGCGGCGCCATCTCCGGCTTTCACGCCCTGATTTCCTCCGGCACCACGCCCAAGCTGATCATGAAAGAGTGGCATGCCTGGCCGGTGGGATACGGGTCGATGCTGCTCGAGAGCTTCGTGGCCATCATGGCGATGATCGCGGCCTGCGTGCTGCAGCCGGGGATTTTCTTCGCCGTGAATTCGCCGGCGGGAATCGTGGGGGCGACGCCGGCGGCCGCCGTGGCTACGATCTCGGGCTGGGGGTTTCCCGTGACCACCGGCGAGATGGAGACTCTGGCGAGCCAGGTCGGGGAGCAGTCGCTGTTCTACCGCACCGGCGGGGCGCCGTCGCTGGCGCTCGGCATGGCCCACATCTTCGCGCGGGGCGGCGGCGGGGAGACGATTCTCGCATTCTGGTATCACTTCGCCATCATGTTCGAGGCGCTGTTCATCCTGACCATCATCGACGCCGGGACGCGGGTGGGCCGCTTCATGCTGCAGGACCTGCTGGGGCACGTCTACAAGCCGCTGGGCCGGACCGGGTGGATGCCGGGGGTGATCGGGTCGAGCGCGGCGGTGGTTTTCGCCTGGGGATACTTTCTGTATCAGGGCGTGCGCGATCCGCTGGGGGGGATCAATTCGCTGTGGCCGCTGTTCGGGATCGCCAACCAGCTGCTGGCCACCATCGCGCTGTGCGTGGCCACTACCATCCTGGTGAAGATGCACCGCGCCCGCTACATGTGGGTGACCTGCATGCCGCTGGTCTGGCTGGTGATCGTGACGTTCAGCGCGTCGTACGAGAAAATCTTCTCGCCGCTCCCGCGTGTGGGATTTCTGGCGCAGGCGGCGCAGCTCGAGGCGGCCCTGCAGGCCGGCGCGATTGCGGCGGCCAGGATCGGGGAGACCCAGACCCAGATCTTCAACGCCCGCCTGGACGCCTTCATCTGCGGGGTGTTCGTGGTGCTGGTGTCGACGATCCTGATCGATTCGATCCGGATCTGGACGGGTATTTTGAAAGGCACGCGTCCGGCGCGGGTGGCCGAAGCGCCGTTCGTGCTTTCGCGGCTAAGCCCGGAGGAAGTGTGAGACGCGTCTTCCGGCTGATCCTGGCGCTGCTGCGGGAACTCTCGGACGAGAGCGCCTACCAGCGCTATCTGGCGATGGAGGGCCGCGCCCATTCGGGGGCGGAGTGGCGAAGGTTTTCCGAGAAGCGGCTGAGCGCCAGGTACTGCCGCGCCAAGTGCTGTTGAAGCAGGCGCTCACGGGCAAGGCGGCGCGGGCCGGGCTGAGAGGGTAGAATCGGAATTCGGTGCGTATGCACGCCGCGGCGCGTCAATGCTGGATCGCGATCCTCCTGCTCGCCGGATGCGGGAAGTCCGGACCGCCCTACAGCCAGAAAGACGCGCTCCAGACCTTTCAGATCGACCCGGCATATCGCATCGAGCCCTTCGTTTCCGAGCCTGCGGTGGTTTCGCCGGTGGCCATGGACTTCGACGAGAACGGGCGCATTTTCGTGGTCGAGGATCGCGGGTATCCGCTCAGCCCGGAGCAGCGCCTGGGGCGGGTCAAACTGCTCGAGGACACGGACGGCGACGGCTTTCCCGACAGATTCACGGTCTTCGCGGACCGGCTGAGCATGCCCACCGGCGTCATGCGCTGGAAGAAGGGCATCCTGGTGACCGACGCGCCGGACCTGCTTTACTTCGAGGACACCAATGGAGACGGGAAGGCGGATATCCGGCGCGTCCTGCTGACGGGATTCGCGGTGACCAACCCGCAGCACACGGTCAACAACCCGGTCTTCGGGCTGGACAACTGGATCTACCTGGCGCACGAGAACGCCGCCACCGCCATCGTCTTCAAGGACAAGTTCGGCGACCGCGGCGGCGACATTCGCTTCCCGGATAATCCCGAGATTCCGCCGCTGACCGAGCGCGGGCGGAATGTGCGGTTCCGTCCGGATACGAATCAGCTCGAAGCGCTCTCCGGCAGCTCTCAATTCGGCCAGACATTCGACCAGTGGGGACGGCACTTCACGCTGAACAACAGCAGCCACATCCGCCACGAAGTGCTGGCGGCGCGCTACCTGCAGCGCAATCCGGACCTGCCCGTGGCCAGCGCGATGGAGCAGATTTCCGATCACGGCGCCGCGGCCAAGGTTTTCCCGACGACCCTGCATCCGCGCTTCGAGATGCTGACGGGCGTGGGCGAATTCACTTCCGCCTGCGGGCTGACGCAATACGGCGGCGGCATGTTCGTGGCCGAGCCGGTGCACAACCTTGTTCACGAGGACATCGTCTCGGATCAAGGCGCGACGTTCGTCGCCAGGCGGGCGCGCGAAGGGGTGGAGTTTCTCTCTTCGACCGATCCCTGGTTTCGACCGGTGAACTTCACGGTGGGTCCGGACGGCGCGCTGTACGTGATGGATTTCTACCGGCTGGCGATCGAGCATCCGGAATGGATGGCGACCGAGACCTACAATTCCAGGGATCTGACGGCGGGCATCGACCGGGGGCGGATCTACAGGATCGTGCCGAGGGCCGGGAATCATCCGCCGCCGCGGAAGATACGGCTGGGCAGCGCTTCGGCTTCGGAGCTGGCGCGCGCGCTGGAGAGTCCGAACCCGTGGTGGCGCAGGACGGCGCAGCGGCTGATCGTGGAGCGTCACCTCTACGAGGCGGCCGGAGACCTGGCGCGGATCGCCGGCGCGAGCACGTCCGCGGTGGCGCGGGCGCATGCGATGTGGACCCTCGACGGGCTGGGCAGGCTGGAGCCGGGAATCATCGGCAGGGCGCTCGAGGACGCCGAGCCGGCCGTGCGGGAGAATGCGATCGTTCTGGCCGAGCCCCGGCTGGCCCGCTGGCCGGAGCTGGCCCGAAAGCTGACGACGCTCGAAACCGACCCGAATCCCAAGGTCCGCTTCCAGCTGCTCTGCACGCTGGGCTTTTTGAACACGCCGGCGGCGAAGGCGGCGCGGGATCAGCTGCTCACCGCCGGCATCGAAGACCGGTGGGTGCAGCTGGCGGCTTTGAGCGCGTCCTCCGACGAGGCGCCGCGGCTGTTCGAGCGAGCCGCGGCCGGCGCGGGGGCCGGCGAAACGACGGGCCGCGGCAGCCTCTTTCGACAGGTCTGTGCGGTGATCGGGGTGCGCGGGAAACCGGCCGAGATTCAGGAGGTGCTGTCGAGAGCGGCCGCGGCCAGGAGTCCGGAAGCGGCATGGTGGCGCAGCGCAAGCCTGGAGGGGCTGGCGCAGGGGATGCGCGGCAAGCGGACGGGGGACGACGCGCAGCGCACGCTGCTGCTGAAAATTTTCGAGAGCCCGGAGCCCTCGGTGCGGCGGGCGGCGCTGCAACTGCTCGACCGCGTGGGGCTGCCGCCGGCCGGCCGTATGGGAGAATCGCTGCGCCGGGCGGCGGCTGCGGCCAGGGACGCGTCGGCGGACCCGGAGCTGCGGGCGGATCAGATCGGGCTGCTGGCGGTAGCCGGACCGGAGCCCTACCAGGCGATGCTCGAAGGGCTGATGGATCCCCAGGAGCCGGAGCCGGTGCAGGCGGCCGCCGTGCGGGCCGTCGGGCAAATCAAAGGGGAGCCGGTCGGCAAGCTGCTGCTGTCGCGGTGGCGCTCGTTCACCGGGCCGGCGCGCGCGGCGGCGGCCGACGCCATGTACCTGGAGCCGGGGCGGGAGAAGCTGCTGCTGGCCGCGCTGCAGCGGGGCGAAGTCCAGCCGTGGACGCTCGGCTTCCGTCACAAGCGGCGCCTCATGATGCATCCGGACCCGGCGGTCCGCGAAGCGGCGCGTCCCATCCTCGAGCCGGGCGCCGGCGAGCGGGAGCAGATCCTGAAGCGCTACGGGGCTTCGCTCGACAAGAAAGCGGACGCCGCGCGCGGCCGGGAGGTCTTCAAGTCCGTCTGCTCGAAGTGTCATCGACTGGGAGGCATGGGCGCGCAGGTGGGACCGGACCTGGCCACCGTGCAGAATCAGCCCAAGCAAGCCCTGCTCACCGATATTCTGATGCCGAGCAAGAGCATCGCGCAGGGGTTCGAGGCTTACGTGGTGGAGACGGCCGCGGGCCCCGCGGTCGACGGCGTGATCGGCGCGCAGACTCCCACCAGCGTCACCCTGCGGCATGAGGACGGCAAGGAAGACGTGATCCAGCGGAAGGACATCAGGCAGATGTACGTCACCAATCTTTCCGCCATGCCGGGCGATCTGGAGAAGCAGGTGGATATACAGCAGATGGCGGACCTGCTCGAATACATCAAGACTACGCATTGAACTCATGACATCCATCGAGATCGAGAGCGACGGCGGAATTCTGGTTGTGACCATGGCGCGGGGCAAGGCCAACGCGCTGAACGCGGCGATGATCGGCGAGCTGCACGAAGCGCTGGACCGGGCGCGGGCGGCGGAGGTGCGCGGAGTGGCGCTGGCCAGCGGCCGTCCCAAGATCTTCTCCGGCGGCTTCGATGCGACGGAGGTATTTCAGTACGGCCGGGAGACGATGACGTCGTACTTCGGGTCGTTCATGGATCTGTACGAGGGTCTGTTCCGGCTTCCGAAGCCGGTGGTCGGGGCCATCAACGGCCATGCGGTGGCCGGCGGCGCGGTGCTGGCGCTGGCCTGCGACGAGAGGGTGATGGCGGAAGGGGCTTTCAAATTCGCGCTGAACGAAGTGAACCTGGGCGTGGTGCTGCCACCGGGAGTGATCCGCATGGTGGTGGACGCCGTCGGCTCGCGGCAGGCCCGCGAGCTCTTGCTGGCGGGGGAGGCGATCTCGCCGGAGCAGGCGCGCGCCATAGGGCTGGCGTCGGAGCTGGCCCCGCCGGAGCAGACGCTGGAACGTGCAGTGGCGCGGGCCCGGGCGCTGGCCGAGAAGCCGGCGGGCGCGTTCGGAGCCATCAAGCGGACGCTGCTCGACGTAGCGGGTCACGCGCCTGCCGGAAGCGACCGGGCGCACCTGCCCCGGTTCATCGAGCATTGGTTTTCGGCGGAATCGCAGGCGAGGCGGGGCGCGCTGGTTGAGTCGCTGCGGAAGTAGGAAAGGCAATCCTATCCGATCAGCTTCAGCTGTAAATTTTCGCGGCTGCCTTCCTTGACCGTCAGCGACTCACCGCGATTCTCCACGGGGGCGAGGAAATCGGGGTCCATGTAGGCGCCCGGCTCCACCTCCTTCCAGGCATAGACTCTGTACTGCCCGGGATCCAGGTTCCGGAACGTGAACGCGCCGGACGAATCGGTGGTGGCCGTTTTGTAGTATTGGGCGAGGGGCTTGCGCTCGCGCTCCTGCGGAACCAGCACGACGGTGGCTCCGGGCGCCGGCTGCTGCTGCTCGTTCTGCACGAGGCCGGCCGCCTGTCCGGCGTTCGGCGAGAGGAGGATGTCGAGCGCCGCCGGCGGACCCTGGCTCAGGTCGAGCCCGGACGTCAACACGTCCTGGCCGCCCACCAGCACGGACTTCAGGTAGAAGCCGTCCGGTATCCCGGTGAGCGTTACGTCGTAGACGTCCGGACTGACGCTGCTCAGGCTGAAGGTTCCGTCTTCTTTCACTTTCGAGGAGGGATTGGACGAGCCTGGTCCGGCGATGCCGACGGGGTCGCGCGGGCGCAGGCTCACCTGTGTTTTGGTGACATCCGCGGTTGCTTTCTCATCGAGCCGCACGGCGCCGGAGAGGGTCATGCCGGGGGTGAGCGTGAGGCTGAGATTCTCGACGCTGCCGGAGCCGACTTCGACGGGCATCTTCGCGGAGAACGACCGCCCGCGGTCGGGAATCGTCGCCAGCAGCGTGTAGGAGCCGGCGGTGATCCCGCGGAGGTCGAAGTTCCCGTTGGCGTCGACGCCGGAAGAGCGGGTGGCCGAGACGCCGCCCGGTCCGCGTGGAACCAGCATGACCATGGGGCGGCGGCGCTCGAGTCCTGTGTTGTCGGTGATGTGACCTTTCACGTGCACGGTACGGCGTTTGCCGAGGGCGATGTCCGCGCCGGTGAACAAGGCGCCCGGACCGATTTCGAGGGGCGACGCGGAAGCCACTTCCGTCGTTCCGGGGTAATACGTGGCGACGTACTCCTCTTCCTGACCGGTCTGGGCGGCCGGACGGCGGTCCTGTCCGTAACCGCGTCGGGCGGAAACGCTGACGAAGTAGCGGCCCGGCGGCAAGCCGAAGATACGGTACTCGCCGAGATCGTTGGTGGTGGCGCCGCCATAGCTGACGAGCTGCTTCTTCCCCTGCGTGTAGCGATAGCGCATGGCCTGCACCTGCAGGAAGGCCACGGGCTCGCGATCCTCGTCCACGACGTGTCCGGTGATGACGCCGTTGGGAGTCATGCGGAGCATCACGCCGCTCATGCGCTGCCGGGCTTCGAGCGTGATGGTGGAGCCGGGCTGCAGGTAATCGCGCGCCCCGTAATCCACGGCGACGAAGCCCGTGCGGGTGGCCGAGAGCCGGTACTTGCCGGGCTCGATGCCGGCGATGGCGAACCCGCCGGATGCCTGGCTGGTGGCGCTGTAGCTGTAGGACGGCCCGCCGTATCCGGGCGGTCCCGGGGGCGCGTCCACGCGGCGGAGCGTCAGCGCCGCTTTGCCCAGGGGCTCGCCCGTGGAAGCGTTCATCACCATTCCTTCGAGCGCGCACAGGTCTTCCGTTTTCGCCGGCGCCTGCTGCGGCGGCGCGGATCGCTGCGGCGGCGCCGCGCCCCGGGGAGCTTGCTGGGCGGCCACAAAGGCCGGAACCAGCAGACAGAGTGCGAAAACTTTCATAGGGTTGTCGGCCGGACGACGGAGCCTGCCGCAGCGTTAGACGTATTCGAGCATACCTGGTTACGCGCGGTCACGCCTTCGAACATCAATGCCGGACGACAGGTCCATGCCGACACCGGACAGGTGGATTGAGCCCAACGTGGCTTAGCGAACTTCGATTTTGGGGTCGTCGCCTCGAGTTTGCCGCTGACGGGATGGCCGGCGCGCGGGGTAACGTCACCGTGATGGCGGCGCGTGCGGACGTGGCTGCGGCGCCGCGGCCTCGCGAGCCAGCGTGAAACGGATGGGCAGGCTCGCGGGGCCATGTACGTTCAGCGCCTGGCGCGGCTCCCAGGGTTGACCGGACGCGAGCTCGAAAGATTGGAACCGCCGCAGGAGGTCGGAGAGCGCGATCTTCGATTCCAGGCGCGAAAGCGCCGCCCCCAGGCAGAAATGAATCCCGTGCCCGAAGGAGACATGCGGATTCGGATCGCGGCGGATGTCGAAACTGTCCGCATCCGGAAATTGCCGCGGATCGCGGTTTGCCGAGCCCATCATGGGGAGCACGAGGCCGCCGGCGGGGATCGTCCGGCCGTGGACCTCCACATCGCGGCCCGGCGTCCGCATGATCCACTGCAGTGGCGACCGGTAGCGCAGGACCTCTTCGATCGCGCCGGGCAGGAGGCCGGGCTCTGCGAGCAGGCGGGCGAGTTGGCCGGGATGCTCGAGGAAGCACAGCACGGCGTTGTTGATCAGGTTGGCGGTGGTCTCCTGGCCGGCCACGATGAGGAGCTGAAAAAAACCGAGGATCTCCTTTTGCGAAAGCGTTTCGCCGTCGATTTCGGCTTTCATGAGGCGGGTCAGCAGATCGTCCCCGGCGGCGCCGCGCCGGCGCTCGATCATGGGGGCGAGCCAGGCGTCCATTTCGAGCGTGACGGCATTGAAATCGCGCATGGCCAGCTCCGCTTCCGGGCCGCCCGATCGCGTGTAGCTGAGGCGCAGGATGACATCGCTCCACTGGCGGTATTGGGCCCACTCCTCGAGCGGGATCCCGATGATTCCGGCGATGACCTGCATGGCCAGCGGGATGGAGAAATCGGCTGCCAGGTCCATTTCGCCGCCAACGGCGTTCCGGTCGAGGAGCTGCCGGGAGAGGGCGCGGATGCGCGGTTCGAGTTCCGCAGCCATGCGGGGATGGAAGGCTTGCGAGATGAGGTTTCGCAGCTTCGTATGTTCGGGCGGATCGAAAAAGGTAAACCATTTGGGCGCCCGCACGCGGGAGCTGAAGACCTGGTGATCGCTCAGGATCCACTTCACGGTCTCATAGTCGAAGACGAGCCAGGCGTCGAAGGGCGGCGGCACGCGGAGCAGCGGAGAATCGGTTCGCATCCGGCTGTAGAGCGGATACGGATCGCGGCGAATCTCGTCGGCGAACAGGTTCATGGCGGCGTTCTTTCTGATAGTAATTCGAAGGGGCGGATGTGACAAGCCCGGGGGGCTGATACCATACTTCCGAATGAGACTTCCGATTCTGCTGCTTTTCTGCGTGTCATGCGGCTGGGCGCAAGCCCGAAAATCCGTGTTCATCATCACCGACGCCGAGGGGGTGGCCGGTGTCTGCCGGCAGGACCAGACCGACCCCAAGGATTCGGAGATGCGGCAGCTCCTGACCGGCGAGATCAACGCCGCCGTCGACGGCTTTCTGAGCGCCGGCGCCGGCGAGGTCGTGGTCTGGGACGGGCACGACGGCAGCCAGACGCTCTCCGCCCTGACGATCCATCCGAAAGCCAGGCTGCTGATGGGGGCCATGGGGCCGGACATGACCATGGAGCGGGGCTATACCGCGATGGCCTTCATCGGCCAGCACGGGAAGGCCAACATGAAAGGCGGCGTGATGGCGCACAGCTACAGCTCCCTGGGAATTCAGAAGATCCTGATGAACGGCAGTCCGGTGGGCGAGATCGAGACGCGGACGGCGCTGGCCGGGTGGTACGGCGTGCCGGTGATCATGCTCAGCGGCGATCAGGCGGCGGCCGCGGACCTGAAGGCGATCGCCCCGTCGGCGGAAATGGCCGTGGTGAAGGAGGGGCTGGGATACTATTCCTGCCTCTCCCTCTCGGCCGCCGCGGCCCGCGACCTGATTCGCGAGACGGCGCGGCGCGCGTGGCAGAATCTGGCGGCGATGAAACCCTACAAGCTGAGCGGGCCGGTGACGATCGAAGTGGAATCGAGCACGCGCAGCACACCGCTGCCCTCGACCACGCTGGGACCCGGCTCGGAGAGGATCGACGCCCGCACCATCCGCTACCGCGGCAAGGATTTCATGGAAGCCTGGATACGATGGAGGCCCTGAGGCTTACTGGCCTAACGGCCCGCCGCTTTGCAGCTTGGCGCTGAGCTGCGACAGCTCCTTCTTGAACAGCGGATTCTCGGGATAATCGTTCACCAGCTCCGCCAGAATCTGCTCCGTCACACGGGGCTTCTTCTCCCGCAGGTGGGCCACCGCGAGCAGGATCTTGGCGAACGGCTTCAGATAATGGCCCTTGGACGCCACGATCTCCACGGTCTTCATGCCCTGCTCCTTGTTCCCGTTGATATTCTCCACGCGAATGAACCAGCGCACGAAAAACGGGAGGCTGCCGATGACGTATTCGGTCACACCCGTGGTGAGATAGGCGTCATAAAACTTGGGATTCAGCTTCAGGAGCCGCTGCGCGTAGAGGGCGCCCTTTTTCACCATGGAGAGGCTGCTGATCTGCTTCTTCTCGACCAGCGCCGTGTAATCGGTTTGCACGCCGGTCGTGATACACATGGCGAACAGCGCGTTCTGATCGTTGGGGTCGGCGTTGAGCACGGTCTGGGCGCGGGACTGGGCGTCGCCGATGGCTTTCATCAGGCTGGCCCGCACGGCCGGGTCCGGCTTCAGCTTTTTCTTCTCGGCGATGCGCTCGTCGTCGGAGAAGAATTCGCTCTCGAGGATCGACAACCGGTCGAGCTCGGAGAACAGATAAGCCGAAGATTTGACGGCATAACCGATGGGATCGGACGGGTCGATTGCGATCCGGCGGTCGAGTACGGTGTGCGCTCCGGGGAAATCGAAGTTATACAAGCGGGAAAAGGCGTGGTCGAGATCAGCCGACTTCTCATCCGCCCGGACCGGCGAGGCCGAAGTCGCCAAGCTGAAAACAGCGAAGAAAACTGCAATGGCCCTTGACACTAACCTGATTCTAGCAATTCGTTAACCAAATAACCTGTGGAAGAACTCCCGGGTGCGCTTTCGAACCTGCGAAAGTTTGGCGGCCAGCGGCTGATCGCTCATGTGGGGCGGTATCCACCGGTAGACCAGCTCGGTGAGGATCTCCAATTGCATCTGCGAGGCGGGCAGCTTTCCCGCCGCCTGGCCGGAGGAAACCCGCAGGCCGTGATCGATGGCGCGGTAAAAGGTGGCCGAGTCGCGCAGGAAGGCGGCATCCTCGCGCTCGAGGTGTCCCATTTTTTCGATGACATCGATGCGCTGGGGGGTGTTGAGCACTTTATAGAAAATCCCGGCGCCCTTGAGCCGGAGGTACATGAGAGCGAAGTCGATGTCGTAGTAGCCGCCGCGGCCGGCTTTGAGCGGATTGCGGGCGCCCTGCTCCCTTTCGAGGCGCGCGCGCATCTCGGCCAGCTGCTTGCGGGAGCGGCCGCTCTGTCCGTAGCGGCGCCAGTCTACATCCTGCAGCTCGTTGAGGAAGGCCGTCGCGCGCTCGGCATCGCCGGCGACCGCGCGCGATTTCATGTAGGAGATCCCTTCCCAGGCCTCGGCGTGTTTGGCGAAGTAATCCTTGTACGAGCCTTCGGTCTGCACCAGCGCGCCTTCGCGTCCGTTGGGACGCAGCCGTGTATCCACGGTGAAAACCACGCCGTCGCCGGTGTAGGAGCTGATGAGGTCGATCATGCGCTCGGCCACGCCGGTCCAGAACAGGGTCTCGGAGGCGTCGCCGTCAGGGATGACGAAGCAGAGATCGGCGTCGGAAGCGAGATCGAACTCGCGCATCCCCAGGCGTCCGAGAGCGATCACCATCATTTGACCGGCGGGAGCGTAGGAGGCCTGGGCGGGGGGATTATTTTCGATCGCCTGGGCCAGCGCGAGGCGGTAGGCGGTACAGACCACGGTATCGGCCAGGCCGGAGGTGTGCTCGAGCGTGGTGAAGATGGGAACCTTGCCGATGACGCTTTCCCCCTGGATGCGCAGCATGGCGCGGTGAAAAGAGCGGCGCATTTCGCCGGCGTCCTGGGCCGATTCGGCGCCGGCCATCCGGCTCTCACCGGGGGGCAGCGGGTTCAACTCGGCGACGAGCGCGGGAGTGCGGATCAACTGATCGGAGAAGTGCTGGCTGTGCTCGAACAGGTCGATCACGGATTCGACCAGATTCGGATCGGCCTCGAGGCGGCCGAGCACATCGGGATCGGCCAGAACCTTTTCGAGGAAGTGCTCAAAGCGCTCGCTGCTGCGCCGCGGGGCGGAGCGGGCGAGGACGGCGGCCACATGCGGGGCTCTCTGGTCGAGAAATTTCACAAGACTGCTGGCGACCGCGGCCGAGGGCAAATCGGCGGCGGGCGCGGGCGGACTCTCCTCGGCGGGCGGCGTCTCCGGCGCCGCCATCAGGTAATACATGGGCTTCTGCGCGTGAATGACGCGCTCGTAGACGTCGCGGACCTCGGCCAGATGGGTGAGCAGGCGGGCCATGAGGGATTCGGCGTTGGCGGTTTCACCGGGACGGCTGGCCGGCATCTTGCGGGCGATCCGCTCCAGCGTTTCGGTATCGGCGGGAAGAGTGTGGGTCTGGCGGTCGTCGTAGAACTGCAGCCGGTGCTCCAGATTCCTCAGGAACTCGTAGGCGGAGGCGAGGCGGGAGTATTCGGCCGCCGAGAGGAGGTCCTTGCCGCGCAGTCGAAACAGGGCCAGGCGGGTGCCGCCATGCCGGACCCAGGGTTCGCGGCCGCCATGCAGGCGCTGCAGGCACTGCACCAGGAATTCGATGTCGCGAATGCCGCCCGGGCACAACTTGATGTCGAGGCCGCTGTTAGCCGGCGCGGAGGCCTTGCGCGGGCGGGAGGCCAGCTTTTCGCTGATGCGCTCGCGGGTTTCGGATACCGATTCGACGGCGCGGAAATCGGTGGTGGTCGAATAGATCAGGGGCTCGACGAAATCGAGCAGCTCGCGTCCCAGCTCGCGGTCGCCGGCCGAGACGCGGGCCTTGATCAGCATCTGCAGCTCCCAATCGCGTCCCCGGGTCCGGTAGTACTCGCGGGCGCCCTCGAGCGAGATGCAAACCTCGCCGTGGCGGCCGTCCGGCCGCAGCCGCAGATCCACGCGATAGCAGAAACCCTCGGCGGTGTAGGTGGAAAGCAGCTCGGTGTAGCGGTTGGCGACCTTCTTGAAGAACTCCTTGTTGCTGACCGGCTCGGGTCCGTCGGTATGGCCCTGGGCCGTATAGATGAACATCAGGTCGATGTCGGAGCTGTAATTCAACTCCTTCCCGCCGAGCTTGCCGAGCGAGATGACGGCGAAGCCGCACTCGACAGCCGTTCCGTCCGGGTCCACGTAAAGGGGAACGCCGTGGCGGGCCACGAGCTCGCGCCGGATGCCCTGGTAGGCGGATTCGAGCAAGGCGTCCGAGAGGTTGGAAAGCTCCTCGGTGACGTCCGACAGCGTGGCCATTCCCAGCACGTCCCGCAAGACGATGCGGAGCAGAATGCGGCGGCGGAAGCGGGCCAGCGCCAGCGGTGAGGGCGGCCCCGAGGCGTGCGGCCCGAGGAACTCGTCCAGGCGGGCGGAGATTTCCTCCACGGAGAGCACCCGGTGCAGATCGCCCACCGTGGAAACCTGGAGCAGCCATTCCGGGTAGCGGAGGATCGCTTCGGAAAGGAAGTGGCTGTAGGAAAACGTAACCAGGGCGTAGCGGAGAGCGGCGGGTGAGCTGGCGATGCGTTCAAAGGCGGCCGGAGCTTCCTGTTCCAGGCGGTGGAGGAAGCGCTCCGCCTGAATCGGGTCGGGCACGGAGGCAAGCAGGAGCCGGACTCGGTTGGCGATCCCTTCCGGCAGGGAGTGGGCTCCAACGATCAGATTTGCCGTCGTCAGGCTAACGTAGCCTCCACGGCGATTATATCCTGAACCTGCACGGGTCCGGGCTCGACGACGGAGGCGTAGAAGCCGCTCATTCCCCAGCGTGGCGAGCCGGGATCGCCCGCCTTGACGCGCTTGTCGTAGATCTCCTGTTTGATGGCCGGTCCGTAGATATCGAGGGAACCGCACGGGACCCGGACCTTGGTGAGTTCCAGCACGGCGCCGCCGGCGCGCAGGCGCTGGCCGAGGCGCAGCTGCCGGCGGTCGAGGCCGCGGGTAGTGAGGTTCTCTCCGAGGGCCCCGTAGAAGACAGGATAGCCGCGCGCCTTCAATTCATCGATGACTTCGGAGGCGACGAGCAGGATGGCCTGCCTCGCGCCGCCGTGGATTTCCGGGTGCGCGCACTGATCCCCCTCCAGTCCGAGAGGCGTGATGTAACCATCCGGCACGGGCCGTTTGGGGAGGCCGCCGCGGGAGGTGTTGATCTGCAGGATGTGTCCGGTCATCGAGGTCACGAAAAGAAAAAGCCGGAGGCAGGGGCTGGAACCAGACCCGGGCCTCCGGCTGATGAAAGAGCGAGCGCTTTAGACGTCGTAATACAGCGCGAACTCGTAGGGGTGGGGGCGCAGCCGGATCGCGTCCGCCTCGTTCTTGCGCTTGTAATCGATGAAGGTTTCGATCAGCTCTTCGCTGAAAACGTCGCCCTTGGTGAGGAAGGCGTGGTCGTCTTCGAGGCAGCTGAGGGCTTCATCGAGAGACGCCGGCATGGAGGGAACGTTCTTCATCTCTTCGGGCGAGAGATCGTAGATGTCCTTGTCGAGCGGCTCGCCGGGTTCGATCTTGTTGACCACTCCATCGAGGCCGGCCATCAGCATGGCGGCGAACGCGAGGTAGGGATTGGCGGACGGGTCCGGCGGGCGGAACTCGACGCGCTTCGCCTTGGGGCTGGCGGAGTACATGGGGATACGGCAGGCGGCCGAGCGGTTCCGGCGGGAGTATGCCAGGTTCACCGGCGCCTCATAACCGGGTACGAGGCGCTTGTAGCTGTTGGTGGTGGGGGCGATGATGGCGGAGAGCGCCCGGGCGTGCTTGAGCAGCCCGCCGATGTACCACAGGGCCATCTGGCTGAGGCCGGCGTAGCAATCTCCGGCGAACAGGGGCTTGCCTCCCTTCCAGATGCTCTGGTGCGTATGCATGCCGCTGCCGTTATCCTGGAACAGCGGCTTGGGCATGAAGGTCACGGTCTTCCCATACTGATTGGCCACGTTGCGGACGACGTACTTGTACGTCATCATGTTGTCGGCCGACTTCACCAGCGTGTCGAACTTCTGATCGATCTCGCACTGTCCGCCGGTGGCGACCTCATGGTGATGGCACTCGATGTCCAGGCCGCATTTGATCATGGTCTGGACCATTTCGCCGCGCATGTCCTGATAGTGATCGGTGGGCGGGACGGGGAAATAGCCTTCCTTGTAGCGGGGACGGTAGCCCAGATTGTCGCGCTCGCGGCCCGAGTTCCAGCGGCCCTCCTCGGCGTCGATGAAATAGAAGCCGGAATGCTGGTTCTGATCGAACCGGACGTTGTCGAAAATGAAGAATTCGGCTTCCGCGCCGAAGAAGGCCGTGTCGCCGGCGCCGCTGTTCTGAAGGTGCAGCTCCGCTTTCTTGGCGATCCAGCGCGGGTCTCTCTCGTAGTGCTGCTTGGTGATGGGATCGATCACGTCCCCCAGCATGACCAGCGTCGGGATCTCGGCGAACGGATCCATCATGGCGGTGGCCGGGTCGGGGATCAGCAGCATGTCGCTTTCGTTGATCGCCGCCCATCCGCGGATGCTCGAGCCGTCCATGCCGAAGCCCTCTTCGAACGAGCTTTCCTCCAGATGTTTGATCGGATAGGAAACGTGATGCTGCAGGCTCGGAATGTCGGTGAAGCGCAGATCGAGCTGCTTGGCATCGTTCTTTTTTGCAAATTCC